>JBEEJZ010000184.1:0-58404 GCA_041168905.1 Pseudomonadota bacterium
CCTGAATGCGCTGAAGGACATGCAGACCAGCCTGGTGAACGTGGTGTCGCAGGTCCGACAGGGTTCTGAAAACCTGGCCATCGCCAGCGCCGAAATCGCCCAGGGCAACCACGACCTGTCCGGACGCACCGAGAGCCAGGCCAGCGCGCTGGAACAAACCGCAGCCTCCATGGAAGAGCTGGGCTCCACCGTGAACCAGAACGCCGACAGCGCCCGCCAGGCCAATCAGCTGGCCATGAGTGCTTCTACCGTGGCCGTACAAGGTGGCGAGGTGGTGGCCCAGGTGGTGGACACCATGAAGGGCATCAACGAGTCTTCACGCAAGATCGCCGACATCATCAGTGTGATTGACGGCATTGCTTTTCAGACCAATATCCTGGCCCTGAATGCGGCCGTTGAGGCTGCTCGTGCGGGTGAGCAGGGCCGGGGCTTTGCGGTGGTGGCCAGCGAGGTGCGCAGTCTGGCCGGTCGCAGTGCCGAAGCGGCCAAGGAGATCAAGACGCTGATTGGTGACAGTGTGGAGCGGGTCGAGCAAGGTACGGCCCTGGTGGATCAGGCTGGCAGCACCATGACCGAGGTGGTGACGTCCATACGCCGGGTCACAGACATCATGGGTGAGATCAGTGCTGCAAGCTCAGAGCAGTCTGCAGGTGTGTCGCAAGTGGGCGAGGCGGTGTCTCAGATGGATCAGGTGACGCAGCAAAACGCGGCACTGGTGGAAGAGATGGCCGCTGCAGCCAGCAGCTTGAAGTCACAGGCGCAGGAGTTGGTGCAGGCGGTGGCGGTGTTCAAGGTAGGGGCGGGAGATTCGACTTACCGCGCAGCAAGCGCCTCCAGTTTGCCCGCGCCCAAGGCCAAGGCCCCTCGCGCTGCTGCACCGGCACCAGCGCTGAAGAAGCCTGCGGTGCGGGCTCCACTGCCCAAGCCGGCAACACCAGTGCGGTCAAGCGCTGCGCAGGCGCCCCGTCTGGCTCAAGCCAAGCCCGCACCCGCGCCTGCGGCGGGTGGGGATGATGACTGGACGAGTTTTTGATCTGAGGCCGGCTTGCCTCAGGCACTGCCGGCGCAGTCAGTCTCAGCCCAAAGCCAGGCGCATGGCATCCACCACGGCCTTGTAGTCGGGCTTACCAAAAATGGCACTACCGGCCACAAAAGTGTCGGCACCTGCATCAGCCACCTGGCGAATGTTGTCCACCTTGATGCCGCCATCCACTTCCAGGCGAATGTCCTTACCACTGGCTTCGATGCGTCGACGGGCTGCTTCGATCTTGCGCAAGGCCGAGTCGATGAAGCTCTGACCACCAAAACCAGGGTTGACACTCATGATCAGAATCAGATCGATGTCGTCAATCACCCAGTCCAGTACATCCAGTGGCTCGGCGGGGTTGAAAACCAAACCGGCCTTGCATCCCTTGGCCTTGATGGCCTGCACACTGCGGTGGACATGGCCGCTGGCATCGGGGTGAAAGCTGATCAAGTCAGCACCAGCGTCGGCAAAACTGGCAGCCAGGGCATCCACAGGAGAAATCATGAGGTGCACATCGATCGGCACGGCCGCGCCTTCAGCGGTTTGGGCGTGGGGCTTGAGGGCCTGGCAAATCATGGGGCCAAACGTCAGGTTGGGCACGTAATGGTTGTCCATCACATCAAAGTGAATCCAGTCTGCGCCGGCAGCAATGACGTTTTTGACCTCTTCGCCCAAACGGGCAAAGTCGGCGGAAAGAATGGAGGGGGCTATGCGAAAAGTCATGACGATTGCAGGGTTGATGAGTTAAAGCATTTTCGCAGGTAGGATGCGTCTCATGGCCAAGTATCAATTCCAAGTCGAGGTGCTGCCTCAGTACCTGCCTGATCAGTCTGATCCCGAGCAGAGCCTGTACACCTTTGCCTACACGATCACCATCACCAACACGGGCCAGATTCCAGCGCAGCTCATTTCCCGCGCCTGGAATGTGAACGATGCCAACGGGCACACCGAACGCATCAAGGGCCTGGGTGTGGTGGGGCATCAGCCCCTGCTCAAACCCGGAGAGTCGTTCGAATATTCCAGTGGCACACGACTGCGCACCGCCACCGGCACCATGCACGGCAGTTTCTTCTGCGTGGCAGATGACGGCGAGAAGTTTGATGTGGATATTCCCATGTTCGTGCTCGACGGCCTGAGCTCAGGCAGCCAACGCACCCTGCATTGAGCACCTGAGGCGCAAGTACCTGTAAGCCCAGGAAACCTTGCGCAACACCTTGTAGCCAGCGTCCGAATCGAGGCCCCCCGGGGCTATAACAGCGGACCGCTGGCGTACAGGCCCAGTCCCTGGTCCGGCCAGCGGCATGAAACTGCTGCGCCCCATGAACAATATTTTTGATGTGTGGAGCCACTGGATCCACCCCTCTGCCGGGCTCCCCACCGTCCAGTGGTCTGTCCTGCTGGCCCTGGCGGCAATGGCAGGCCAACTGGTCAAGCGTTACACGGGGCTCCCCAAGATCGTGGGTTACTCAGTGCTCGGCACCCTGGCAGGCTGGGCCGGGTTCAGCGGTGCAGCCTGGCCGCTGCAAGGCATCGGTCTGTTTTTGCTGGAACTTGGGGTTGCGGTCGTGCTGTTCGACGCAGGCGGGCGCATCTCGCTGCGCTGGTTCCGTCACAACCCCATGGTGCTGGTGCAAAGCGTCATCGAGTCAGCCCTGACTTTTGCTGCGGTGGCCTGGGCGCTGCATGCCCTTAAGGTGGATGACACGCTGATCACCGACCTGGCTTTACTGGCCATGGTGGCATCACCCGCTGTGCTTTCCAGGGTGGCGATCGACAGCCAGGCTTCAGGGCCCGTCACCGACCGGGCCTTGGTCCTGTCCACCCTGGGCACGCTGTACGCCCTGACCCTGTGCAGTGCCCGCGCGGGGCTCCTCGCCCCCACGGCGACAGGGCTGGCGGGCACGCTCCCACCGATCTTGATGGTGTTGGGCGTGTCTGTGCTGGTGGGTGCCCTGCTGGCGCTGACCCTGCGCGGCGCATTGCGCATCCTGGGCCCGGATAACGAAAACAGCGCCGTCTTCCTGCTCGCCGTACTGGCGGCGGGCGCGGCCATCGCGGCCCACTTTGGAGGGTCGGCACCACTGGCAGCCCTGCTGGCGGGCATCATCATCAAGCACGTGCATCCCCGCCCCTGGGCATGGCCTCGGCCCCTGGGCTCAGCGTCCTATATGTTGACCATGTTGATGTTCGTGCTGGTGTCAGTGGTGGCGGCCCAGGCTGACTGGACTGGTCCCGTTGCCGGTGTGGTGGCTGCCCTGGTCGGCATGCGTCTGCTGGCCAAGATTGGCGGTGTGGCACTGGGCAACGTGGGCAGTGGTGCCAGCTGGAAGCAGGCGCTGTGGGTGGCATGTGCGATGTCACCCATGTCATCTGTGGCCCTGCTTCTGGTCTCGCAATACGTCGTGGCATCGCCAGCGTTGGGGCACCGGCTGGCCGGCATCGCTTTGCCGGCCATCTTGTTGATGGAAGTGGGCGGCGCCGTGCTCGCCACCACCGCACTGTACCGAGCTGGAGAAAGCCTCAAACCCTGGGCGCGTAGCCCGCAAGCCCCCGCAACTGGATCAACCCATGCCTCTTGAGCCCTTTCAAACCTCGGCCGCACTCAGTTTGGGCGTTGAGCTGGAACTACAGCTTGTCAGCACGCACGACTATGACCTGGCACCCTATGCTGACGACATGCTGCGCCTGATGCACAAAACGCCGCTGCCCGGGTCCGTGGTGCCGGAGATGACGTCCAGCATGATCGAAGTCTCCACGGGCGTCTGTGCGTCTTCGTCGGAGGTGCTGGGCCAGCTGTCGCAGATCCGGGATGCCCTGGTCAAAAGCGCGGACAAGCTCAACATCGCCGTCGTGGGCGGGGGCACCCACCCTTTTCAGCAATGGCACGAGCGCCGTATTTACGACAAACCCCGTTTTCGGGAGCTGTCCGAGCTCTACGGCTACCTGTCCAAGCAGTTCACCATCTTTGGCCAGCATGTGCATGTGGGCTGCCCCAGCGCCGACAGTGCCCTGCTGATGCTGCACCGCATGTCGCGTTATATCCCGCATTTCATCGCCCTGTCGGCGTCCTCGCCCTATGTGCAGGGACAGGACACCGCCTTCGACTCGGCCCGGCTCAATTCGGTGTTCGCCTTTCCCTTGTCGGGGCGCGCTCCTTTTACGCTGACCTGGGATGGTTTCAGCCACTACTTTGACAAGATGACGCGTACCGGTGTGGTTCGGAGCATGAAAGACTTTTACTGGGATATTCGCCCCAAACCCGAATTCGGCACCATCGAAATCAGGGTGTTCGACACCCCATTGACCGTGGATCGCGCCGCCGCCCTGGCCGGCTATGTGCAGGCACTGGCTGCCTGGTTCCTGGACGAACAGCCCTTTATGCCCACCGAAGACGACTACCTGGTCTACACCTACAACCGTTTTCAGGCCTGCCGCTTTGGACTGGAGGCCGTTTATGTGGACCCTGCCACAGGCAACCACATGCCACTGCGCGACCATATTTTGATGACCATGGGCCAGATCGAATCTCACGCCACCCAGGTCGGTGCCAGCACCGGACTTTTTCAATTGCGCCGCAGTGTGGAGCACGCCTGCAACGACGCACGCTGGCTGCGCGAGCGACTCAGTAGCGAGCAGGAACTGGCCGAAGTCATCCGCCAGGCGGCCCTGCGTTTTCGGGGGCAGTTGAGCCACATACAGTCCTTCTGATTTCGCCTGGGTTTTTGTAGGTGAGGGCAGACCGGGCAGCCTGTATGCTCGCCGCCATGGGTGAATTCGACTTGATTGCACGTTTCTTCACGCGTCCAGCGCGGCATGCGGTGTTGGGGGTGGGCGACGACTGCGCGCTGCTGCAGCCCAAGCCCGGCACGCAAATGGCCATTTCCACCGACATGCTGGTGCAGGGTCGTCATTTTTTTGCAGACGTGGACCCGCACACCCTGGGCCACAAATCACTGGCTGTCAACCTCAGTGACCTGGCCGCCTGTGGTGCCCGCCCCCTGGCGTTTACCTTGGCTCTGTCCTTACCCGAAGTGAATGAAGCATGGCTGGCCCCGTTTGCCCAAGGCTTGCTGGCCCTTGCCGATGAACACCAGTGCGAACTGATCGGCGGCGACACCACGCGCGGCCCCCTCAACATCTGCATCACCGTGTTTGGCGAGGTGCCTGCCCCAAACGGACGGACCCAGGCCCTGCTGCGCAGCGGTGCCCAGGTGGGGAACGATGTTTACGTCAGCGGTCACCTGGGCGACGCACGCCTGGCGCTGGAAGCATTGCAAGGCAAGGTCCAGCTTTTACCCCAGGCACTGGCCCGCATACGGACCCGGCTCGAACGTCCCACGCCGCGCGTGGCCCTGGGCATGGCACTGCGCGGCATTGCCACAGCGGCCATCGACATCAGCGACGGCCTGAGCGGCGACCTGGGCCATATCCTGCAAGCCTCCAAGGTTGGCGCCAGCCTGGATGCAAACACCTTGCCTAGCCTGATGGCAGATCCACAGGCTTTCGCCTCGGCTTGCACGGCGGAGGCCGGCCCGAATGCCGGCGAACCCGTGAAGGCCCTTGACTACATCCTCGCCGGCGGCGACGACTACGAACTCGCCTTCACGGCGCCCGCCAGTGCGCGCGATGCAGTGGCCGAAGCGGCACGCACAAGCCAAACCCGGGTGACCCGAATCGGCCACATCGAAGCCAGCACAGGTTTGCGCGTGCTGGATGGTCTTGGTAGGCTTGTGACGCCAGGTGTGTCGTCCTTTGATCACTTCGCCTGACGCTTGCCGCAACACTCGCATCAGCTCAGCACCGTTCAACCCCACCAACCCCACCTCAACCCAAGCCCCATGACAACGCCCTCCCCCTTTGTAATGACTCGCGTACTTAAAGCACCCCGCCATCTCGTCTGGCGCGCGTTTACCGACGAAGATCAGATCAAGGGGTGGCTCGGCCCCCAGGGCTTTACCCTTCCCCACAGCCGCATGGACCTGACCGTGGGCGGCACCTTTCACTACTGCATGAAGGGGCTTATAGGCCCGGAAATGTGGGGCAAATGGACGTTCAGAGTCATCGAAGCGCCCCACAAACTGGAGGTGGTTCAGTCATTTTCAGATGCCCAGGGCGGCATCACCCGCCATCCCATGGCCCCCACCTGGCCACTGCAGACGCTGTCCGTCACCACCTTTGCCGAGCAGGGTAAGGACACCCTGCTGACACTGGTGTGGACGCCTTATGAGGCCACCGAGCTCGAAATCGCCACCTTTGCCGCGTCACACGAGAGCATGCGCATCGGCTGGGGTGGCACGTTCGACCAACTCGAATCCCACCTGGCGACGCAGCTTGCCCAGGCCTGAGCATGGCACGTCCCACCGCCCGCTTCATGCTGTCGCACCCGGCGCATTTCATTGCACTGGGCTTTGGCTCGGGCCTGAGCCCGATTGCCCCTGGAACCGCCGGCACGCTGTGGGCCTGGCTGGCCTTTTTGGCCTTGCAGCCCGTCATGACCGACCTGCGCTGGGCGCTGCTCATCGGCTTGTCCATCCCGGTGGGCTGCTGGGCCAGCACGGTAACCGCCCGCAACATGCAGGTGCTCGACCCCGGCAGCATCGTGTGGGATGAGGTGGTTGCCTTCTGGCTGGTGCTGTGGCTGGTCATGCCCGCCGGTCTGCTCGCCCAGGCCATAGCCTTTGGCCTGTTTCGCTACTTTGACGCGGCCAAGCCGGGGCCGGTCGGCTGGGCAGACAGCCTGGCCCACGGCATCAGCCCGCAAACCCACAAACACGCCTGGACCCTGGCCGGCCTGGGCATCATGGCCGACGATCTGGTGGCTGCCGCCTGCACGCTGATGGTCGTGGCTGTGTGGCGCTTTCTATGAGCCCAACACCCCTCCCGCAGGAGACTCTGGACACGCTGATCGCCCAATTGGGCTCGGCATTACTGGCCCGGCACTGGCGCTTGGCCACGGCGGAGAGTTGCACCGGAGGCCTGATCGCTGCCGCCTGTACCGAGATGGCGGGCTCCAGCGCCTGGTTTGAACGTGGCTTTGTCACCTACTCCAACGAGGCTAAAACCGAGTTGCTGGGCGTGGATGAAGCACTGATTGCACAACACGGTGCCGTGAGTGAGGCCGTGGTGCGCGCCATGGCCCAAGGGGCACTTGAGCACGCCCGAGCCGATGTGGCGATTGCCGTCACCGGGGTAGCGGGGCCCAGCGGCGGTAGCGCGTCCAAGCCGGTAGGCACTGTCTGGCTGGGCTGGGCCACACCCATGGGTGTGGTCAGCGAACGCCAGCACTTTTCAGGGGATCGGCGCGCTGTGCGCCAGGCCACCGTCCTGCGAGCGCTGCAGGGGCTGGTGAGTCTGGTCGACCCACCACATTCGGGCCCGGCTTGAACACTCAGGCCGTCTCCAGGGCCATCACCGCCGTGGCCGTGTTGGAGATAGGGATGTGATAGTTGCTGCTGACGCGGCGCACGCTCGGGCCGGCGTTGGTCAGAGCCCCGCGCATGGCCAGCCACATCAGCAACTCCACCCCCTGAGTGCCGGTTTTCTCCACCAGTTGATGCACGCTGAACTGCGTGGCCCATTCAGGGTTGGAAACCAGGCTATCGATGAACTGCAAATCAAATTCCTTGTTGATGAAACCCGCGCGTTCACCGTCGAGCTGGTGGCTCAGGCCACCCGAGGCGATCACTGCCACCTTCTTGCTGCTGTCCCAGGAGCTGATGGCCTCGCCCACCGCCTTGCCCAGAGCATAGACACGCTTGGCCGACGGCAGGGGAAATTGAACGGTATTGATGCACACCGGCACCACCGTGACCGGGCAATCGCCCTCCGGCCAGAACAACTTGAGGGGCAGGGTACAGGCGTGGTCGACCAGCATTTCCTGGCAGGTGACGATGTCAAAGGCCTGGTCCACCAAAGTGTTGATGAGGTGCCAGGACAGATCCAGCTCGCCCTTGAACGGTGGCAGTGTGGGGATACCCCAGCCCTCGTCCGCGTTGTGGTACTGGGCCACCGCGCCGACGGCAAAAGTGGGCATCTTGTCCAGGAAAAAGTTCAGACCGTGGTCGTTGTAGAACATCACCACCACATCGGGCCTTTTCTCGTTCAACCACTTTCGGATCGGGAGATAGCCGTCAAAAAATGGTTTCCAGTACGGCTCTTGCTGCAAGCCCTTGTGGATAGCGTTGCCGATAGCTGGAATGTGGGATGTGCCGAGGCCGCCGATGAGTTGTGCCATGTAGGTGCTCCTGAAATTGAGATGAGGAAATGTCCGACGCTTACCGACCGGCGGCCACCAGGCGGGCCTTGAATTCGTCTTTGCTCAGGCCGGTTTGCTGGGCGCCTATGTCCTGCATGTCCAGCCCAAAAATGCCCGCAAACTTGGCCAGGTAGTAGGCGTTACCGCCCGCAGCAATCAACTGCAGCACATTGCGGGCGCGTATGGCGGCGGCCTGCTGCTCGTTCAAGCCGTACTGGCGCATATAGGCCTCTTCATCGGACTTGAAGGCAGCCCGGTTGTCTGCCGAGTTGAAGGAAAAACACATCTTGTTGAGGGCATAGCCTTTTTGGGCTTGCTCGCCATCAAAAGGCGTGGTGCCGGGAATCTTGGGCAGGTGGGATGCTTTGTTCATGCGGGTCTCCAGAAGGTTGGGCGTGGAATTTCTTGGCATGCCCACAGTATTCCGACCCTATTGACCCGAATAAACAGATCAATGATCATCTAATGCATGAGTAAATTCGATTGGTCCTACCTGGACGCCCATCTTTTGCAACTATTGGTGGCCGTCGTCGAGACCGGCAGCATCACCGGTGCGGCTCAGCGCCTGGACGTCACACAGTCCGCCGTGAGTCATTTGCTGGACAAGCTGCGCGCCATCACGGGCGACCCCTTGTTTGTCAAAAGCGGACGCGGCATCGTCGCCACTGCCCGGGCCGAAGATTTGGCGCGGCAAGCACGCGAGTTGCTGCGCCAGCTGCAGCACTTTGCCCAGTCAGGCGAATTTGACCCCGCCCACTGGCGCACCACCCTCACCATCGCCGCCAACGACTTTCAGCGCGACTTGCTGCTGCCGTCCTTGGCGGCCCGCCTGCGCACGGCGGCCCCCGGGGTGGATTTGCGCATCATCCCTTCGGCCGTGCCGCGGCTGGACATGTTGCGCGCAGACGATTGCCAGCTGGTCATCAGCCCGCGCCCGCCGGACGGCGCAGACATCGTGCAAAAACGTCTGTTTGAAGACCAGTACAGGGTGTTTTACGACCCCACCATGCGGAATGCCCCCAAAGACGAGGCCGACTATCTGGCCGCCGACCATGCCACGGTGGTCTACGAACCCCGGCGCAGCCTGGATCTGGACCAACATCTCAGCAGCAGGGGAATCAAGCGACGCATGGCAGTCATGGTGCCAGCATTGAGTGCCCTCAGCGCTTTCGTGCGCGGCACCACACTGCTAACCACCGCCCCCAGCCTGCTGGCACGCCACACCCTGAGCGGCCTGGCCAGCTGCCCACCGCCAGTGGCTTGCCCGACGTTGCCGATGTACGCCATCTGGCACAGTCGCTACCAGCAGGACAACGCCCACCGCTGGCTGCGTGCGCAACTGGAGGCGGTGGTCGCGCCCGCGCTCGCGCGCGGAGCCACGGCCAGCTAAGCAGCAGCCCCCAGCTCTGGCAGCTGGTCAAATGCGGACACCCGATTGCGCCCCAGTGACTTGGCCACATACATGGCCTGATCGGCCTTTTGCTGTATGGCCTGCATCGCCTCCCCGCCGGCCTCGCAGGCAGCCACACCAATGCTGGCCGTGACCCGCAGAGTCCGATCGCCGATGGAGGGGTGCAAATCTTCTACTGCCCGGCGCATCGACTCGGCCAGTTGCAGCGCACCGCTACGCGAGGTGTTGGGCATGAACACAGAAAATTCCTCACCACCGATGCGCCCCACGGCATCGCTTTTGCGGATGGAAGCGCCCAGACAACGTGCCACGGCTTTGAGCACCGCATCGCCGGCGGCGTGGCCATAGGTGTCGTTCACCGACTTGAAGTGATCCAGATCCACGAACAAGACGGCATAAGGCTGCCGGCTACGCGCCGCTGCCTCAATGTTTTGCTCACATGCGGCGTAGTAGGCGCGGGCGTTGAGCACGCCGGTCAGCATGTCGTGGCTGGCCAGTCTTTCGAGCTGCTGGTTGTAGTCGCGCATGCGCACAAAGTAGGAAAAAGACCTGGCGCTGTAGACATGAAAAAACACCCCCAGGTTAAGCATGCTCGCGATCGCCGTTGCCATGGCGTTATCCGAGTAGGCCACCGGCATGACTGCGTTGCTGATGGACAGCCAGATCACGGTCAGGACCGTGATGAACCACCCCGCACGCGCCCCCAGCAGGATAAAAACGCCCGGAATGTTCACGATGAACCAGAGCAGGCGCAGTTCGTCGGCAGGCACCAGCCACAAAGCCGACGTGTATTCCATCAGGCACACAATTTCGTAGGTCCAGGCCACCACCTTGAACAGGTGTTTTCGGCCCCGCAGCACCGCCCAAAGCAACAGCGTCGATACCGTGAACAGTTGCATCGACACCATGTGCGGGGTATCGATGCGATTGACCTTGGCCAGTTCGCCCGCCACGAACAGGGCGGTAAACAGGGCGCCACTGACCATCAGCACCATCAAGAACTTGTAGCGAAACTCCTGGTACTCCTCGCGCTGCCCAAAGGAAACCTCGCCGAACATCCAGCGGCTCAAAAGTTGGCTCATCATTTTTTTCTCCCTGGCTGGATATTTTTCGGGCGAACCGACGCAATGGGTTGAATGAACGCAGGCTAGCCCGTCACCACCGGGAACAGCTCATCCATCATCTCGGCACCATCCGCCAGGCGATCACCCAGACCCGCAAAAGGGGGCGAGGTGCGCCAGGGCCGAACCGCGTGGCGGGCATCATCGCCCAGGTAGCGCACCGAAAACACCCGCCTTTGCTGCGTCGGTCCCACACCGGCACTGGCGTGCAGGGTCAGCATATGGAAGGCCACCACATCGCCTGGCGCCAGCGCCCAGGCAAGTTGGGGGTAGGACTCAGGCCGGGTCTCGATCGGCGGCAACTCGGCCAGCGTGCCTTCCGGAAACCACTTGGCCTGCTGGTCGCGAAAGGTGCGAGGCATGTACCAGGTTCCCTCGTGAGAGCCGGCCACAAAGCGCAAGGTGCTCTCCAGCGGCACCGGGTCCACCGGTATCCAGAAGCTCACGTTCTGGCGACCGCTCACGTTGTAATAGGGCTGGTCCTGGTGCCAGGGCGTGGGCTGACGTGTGCCCGGCTCCTTAACCAACAGATGGTCGTGATAGATGCGCACCCTGCGGCTTTGCATCAAGCGCTGCGCCACACCGGGCAAGGCCGATGCGCGCATGATGTGCTCGTAAGCCGGGTTGCTTTGCCAGGTACAGAAATCCTCAATGAAGCGGCCCGGGTCGTCCGCCTTGCTGGCGACCTGCGCCAGGGGGCTCAGGTGTGCCAGGTTGTGCTCTATGCCCTGCCTGAGCAGCGCCACCTCCTCCACGTTCAATACACCGCGCAGCACCACCGCACCGTGGCGCTGGTAGTCAGAAACGGTGGCCTCGGGCAAAGAGTAAGCTAATTCCATGGCTTGAATGTTAAACAAGGCGGCGTATGTTGCTCACCCTGACGGGTGGCGACCTTGCATGGGGGTCCCCGGCTCAAAGCGCCGCCAAACCCTGCGAAAGTCCCGCGCAGATGCAAAACCGCAGTGGTCCGCCACGCGTTCGATCGACCAGTCAGGCATGGTGGTCAACATTTGTTTGGCGCGCGCAATGCGCAGTTGTTGCACATAGACCATCGCCCCGATCCTGGCATGTGCCAAAAACAAACGACTCAAATGGCGTGGGCTTACACAAGCTGCCCTCGCCAGCTCATCCAGCGTCCAGGGATGTGCAGGATCGTGTGCGATCGTGTCTTGCGCCCGATGCACTGCCGGATGCATGTGATTGCGGTGCGCCAGCCACGGTGACATCTGTGGATCCTGTGGACTGCGGCGCTGATACATCACCAATCTCCGAGCCACTCGGGCGGCCAGCTCCGGCCCTGCGTGCTGCTCCAGGATGTAGAGCGCCAAGTCGATGCCAGTGGTAATGCCTGCGCTGGTCAACACATTGCCGTCGTCCACAAAGATTCGATCGGGATGTACCTGCGCCGTGGGGTCCAGGTCCTGCAAGGACTCGACCAGACTGTGGTGAGTCGTACAGCTGCGCCCTGCCAGACGACCCGCCAGCGCCAGCAGCAAGGCGCCCGAGCAGATGCTGGCCAGTCGAGTGTCGGCTGCCGGTACGATGCGCAGCCACTGCACCACCTCCTGCGCCTCGGGCAATTGGTAATCCTTCGCCTCGTCACTTGTACCCACCACCAGCACCAGACTGTGAGGCGGCAGCACCTTGGGCAGTGGCTCCAGACCATTCAGCCCCGGTCCCAGCGAGGTGGAAATAGTCGTCACAGGAGAACATGTGTGCAACACCAGCGCGGCACCCAGGTCACGCGCCATGCGCAACGCCTCGGTAGGGCCGGCATAGTCGAGCATCAAGACATTGGGGGTCAGAATCACCCAAACGGTCAAGACTGCGGGAGGTGTCAGCGCGTCCATCCCAGCCGCGCCAACAAAGCGTCACCAAACAAGTTCACGACCAAACCGGCCATCAGCAGGGCGCCACCCGTCAGGTGCACGAGTTGGAGGGACTCTCCCATCACAAGCCAGCCGGTGGTCAAGCCCACGACTGGCACCAGCAAGGTAAACGGTGCCACCCGATTCACAGGGTAGCGCGACAACAGGAAGTTCCAGACCGCGTAGCCAAACAGGGTTGACGCCCAGGCGATGTAGGCCACCGCCGCCAGCGAGGTCAGGCTGAAGTTCTGCAACGCAAACACCATGGTTTGCGGCCCTTCCAGAAAATAAGACAAGGCCGCAAACGGCAGGATAGGCACCAGACCTGCCCACACCACAAAGGCCAGCTGATTGATAGGGCCATGCTGACCCACGGCCCTGCCCACAATATTGCCGCAAGCCCACATGGCCGCCGCTGCCACGGTGAGGAGAAATCCCACCAAAGGCATGGATGCGCCGTGCGCGCTGCCGATCAAGGTCAAGCCCCCCGCTGCCAGCAATAAGCCCGCCAGTTGGTGACCATGCCACTTTTCCTTCAGCCACAAAGCAGTCAGCACCAGTGTGAAAAAGGACTGGGACTGCAGCACCAATGACGCCAAACCCGAGGGCATACCCACGTGAATGGCACTGAACAAAAATGCAAATTGCCCCACTGAAATCGTGCCGCCGTAAGCCAGATACAAGCGCAAAGGCACCTTGGGCGGACGCAGAAAAAGCAGGGCAGGAAATGCGGCCAAAAGAAACCGTAAGGCACCCAGCAAAAACGGCGGCAGGCCCAGCAGGCCCACCTTGATCACTGCAAAGTTCACCCCCCACACCAGAATGACGACCAGTGCCAGCAACAGGTGACGTGGCCGCATCGAGGCGCTGCTCATGCAGCAGGTGCCAGTTCAGCGAGGCAGTTATCCACGTTCACGATGCGAGCAAAACGACCGGCCAGCACCAGCTCGGTGTGGGCCTTGATCTCATCGGCAGAGTAAGTGCGCCCACTGGTGGCATGGGTCATGGGGAAGGTGAGCGTGGCCTCGGTCACAAAGTCCACCGCATAGCCCAGGTCTGCGCCCACACGGGCGGTGGTCTCGCAGCACTGCTCCGTGCGTATGCCCGCAATGATCAGCTTGCCCACACCCTGGCGGCGCAGCCACAGGTCCAGCCCGGTGTCAGTAAACGCGTTGTGAGTGTGCTTCTCAAAGCGCACATCGGGCGCGTCACACAAGAAGTCCATCGGCCGCACAAAGCCGGACTCTGACCTGAAAGGCCCTGCCTGCCCCACATGAAAGATGTGCACCACCGGCATGCCCCGTGCTCGGCAACCAGCGTTCAGGCGCGAGAGCGCGTCTACAAATGCTGGCACCTCATCCATACGCCAAAACGGCATCTGAGTAAATGACTCTTGTACGTCGATAACGACCAGGGCCGACTTGACCGGACTTGATGGGGGCATTTTGTGTATTCCTTGGGTGGGTATGCGGGAATCTTAGACCCACGCCACACGCGCCGCCAGGCCCCAGACGGACTTATCAGGGACAAAATTTGCCGTCTAGCCCGAAGCTTGAGCCATGGTCGCCGGGCCATAGACCAGGGTGTAGGCCGCATCGCCCGGAATGGGTGGCATGCTGGCCGACCAGTCGCCATACATGCGTTTCATCTCCAGAAACTTGTCAGGGTGCCTGTCTTTCAGGTTAGCTCGCTCTCTGGCGTCGATGTCGATGTTGAACAGAAACTCGTTTTCGTCCAGCCTCAGATATTTCCAGGCGCCATGAATGGCTGCGCATTGCTGGCGGTAGGTCATGCGCCAAAACATCGGACGAGGATAGGTTTTCTCCGGCTCGCGCAGGATTGCCGCCATGCTCACTCCGTCCAAGGGGTATTCCGCGTGAGGCGTCGCTCCTGCCAAATCCAGCAAAGTCGGCATCCAGTCCATGGTCATCATGGGCTGACGTGTGGTGCCGGCAGCAATGTGACCCGGCCACCGAGCGATCAGCGGAACTCGCAGACCACCCTCGAGGAGATCCATCTTTTTGCCGACAAAGGGCCAGTTGTCCGAAAAGCGTTCGCCGCCGTTGTCGCTGGTGAAAATCACCAAGGTGTCCTGCTCCAGCCCCTGCTGAGCCAGGGTGTCCAGAATGCGTCCGATGCCTTCATCCATGTGGTGAATCATCTTTTGGTAAACGGGTAGAGATCCTCCATCGACGTGGTGAATCTGGGAGCCGATGCGCTGGGACTCGGCCTCATCATCCCGGGTCTCCCAGGGCCAGTGGGGCGCTGTGTAGTGCACGCTCAACATGAAAGGCTGTCGCCCACCATGAGCCTTGATGAAATCAACGGCCCGATCGGTGAGCACGTCGGTCAGATAGCCTTTCGCCTGCGCCGGCTGGTCTGCCTCGTGCAGGTCGCGCACACCTTCGAACGACGTGTACGAAAAATAATCGACGGCCCCACTGATGGGCCCGAAGAATTCGTCATAACCACTCATCAGGGGGCCGAAATGGGGTGGGTAGCCGAGGTGCCATTTACCCACCAGGCCCGTGCGATACCCGGCATCCCGCAACAGCGAGGGCAGCGTCGGATGCGAAGGCGGCAAGCCCATCAGGGTCGGGTTTTGACTGCCCGAGCGCCGGGTCAACGGCTCCTCGGCAGCGGCCCGCAGGCGGTATTGATAACGCCCGGTGATCAAGGCAAATCGGGTGGGAGAACAGACCGGAGAGTTCGAATAGCCATTCATGAAACGCAAACCTTCCCGGGCCATCTGGTCCAGCCTTGGACTGACCGGACCGAAGGCAGCTTCCCGGGCACCGTAGCACCCGAGGTCGGCAAAGCCGAGATCGTCAGCCAGGATAAAGACGATATTGGGTTCACGGGAGCGATGGGGCAGGCTGGGGTGTGAGGAAGGTGAGGAAGCATTCATGAGTTCAGTCCATCCAGGTCAAGGTCATCAGATAGGTCGAAGTTTTTTGCCAGGCCACGAATTTAGGGCTTGCAAAGTATGAGCGAGTAAGTGATCATATGGCCAGAATAAGTGAATTTTCACCTAATGTCCAGACTCCATTGACTCATGCCTGCAGCAGAAACACCCGTCGAATTGCACCGATCCAAGGCATTCGAACCCAACGACTGGCCCATCGCATGGATGGCTCGCATCGAGCGTCAGCATGCCCGCAACAGCAATGCCCTGTTGGCGCCGCTGGGCTTGCACCACCGGGAATTTCGCCTTCTGGCCTTTCTGGGTAGCAAGCCCGAGGTCAGTATTGGTGAACTGGCAGAGCTGGCCGTGCTCGAACGCCCAACCGTCAGCAAGATGATCGACCGCATGGTCAGCGAAGGCTGGGTGCTACGCGGCACCCATGCAGAAGACGGGCGCCGGGCGCCCTTGCTGCTGAGCGATCTGGGCCTGAAAAAGCTGCAGGCCGCATCACCGCTGATTGAGGGCCTGTTTCAAAACTATCAGTCCAGCATGAGCGTCAGCCAACGCAGGCTTTTCGTGTCTGAACTGAAAACCTTCTTCCAGAGCGTCCAGAACCCCTTTTCGGGCGCTCCACAACGTGCTGCTGCGAAGCACAGGAAGTCTGCAACGCAAAAACCCAAAACCTAAGGAGACAAACTTGAACCACCTTTCCATCACCCGGCGCCACGCCCTGGCCGCCCTCACCGCTACCCTGGCAACCCCCAGCTTTGGCCAGGACAAGTACCCCAGCCAGGCCATACGCATCATTGTTCCCTGGGCCACCGGCACGCCACCCGATGTGGCAGCACGTATCGTCGCCAGCAAGCTGCCCGAGTTGCTGAAGCAGCCTGTCGTCGTGGAAAACAAGCCGGGCGCCTCGGGCACGCTGGGCATGTCCGAACTGAATCGCGCGCCCGCAGATGGCTACACCGTCGGTGCCATGCACTTTGCGTCTGTCGCCATTGCCTCTCTGTTTCCGAATTTCAAGGTCGATTTGGCCAAGGATGTTGTGGGCGTGGGGCAGATCGAGTGGGGTCACAACATTCTGGTCGTCAGTCCCTCCTTGAACCTGAATTCAGCACAGGAGCTGATCGACTACCTGAAGAAGAATCCAGGACAGTTTGGGTCGTCTGGCGTGGGCTCGCCAGCGCACCTGTCCGGCGTGATGTTCCTGCGCGCCGCAGGCATCGACGCCACCCACGTGCCTTACAACCAGTTTGGACAGGCGATCACCGATGTCGCTACCGGCCGGGTCACATTCATGATCCTGGCGGCACCAGCGGCGGTGCCGCAGGTATTGGGCGGGCGATTGAAGGCACTCGCGGCCACCAGCCCTGCACGCAACCCGAACCTGAAAGACGTGCCCACCTTTGCAGAACTGAAAATGCCCACGGTGCAGTCACGCACCTGGTCCGGGCTGGTGGTGCGCGCAGGCACACCCAAAGACATCGTGGATCGACTGAGTCGTGACATCGCCACCGTCATGGCCATGCCCGACATACGCGAACTCCTGCTGA
The DNA here is from genome assembly GCA_041168905.1 of Pseudomonadota bacterium. Lineage (GTDB taxonomy): Bacteria > Pseudomonadota > Gammaproteobacteria > Burkholderiales > Burkholderiaceae_C > JBEEJZ01. The sequence continues at coordinate 17,144 of JBEEJZ010000184.1, forward strand.
AACAGCAGATCGAGATTCCGACCGAGTCGGTAGATCAGTTCCGGGACCTGATCCGTCGTGATGTGGAGTTCGGCGCCAACTTCGTTAAAGCCAACGGCATACGCCTGGAATAAAACTAGGCAGCGGGGCCGCCCGCTGCCGCACTAGCGGCGGCGCGGGCGCTGATTTCCTTGGCGCGCAAGACGCTGGCCAAAGTGCCACCGATGCTCCACTGGGCCGGGTCCACGGCCCAGCAACTGCCGCGGATGCGCGAACGGTCTGCGCCCAATGTCGCCACCAGCAAGTCTGTAAAGCCTTCCAGCAGGCGATGGCGATGCGCCATGGGCCGTCCCTCCAGCACCACGAACTCAAAATAAGGGGTGCTAGGCACCCCGTCCGTCACCAACTTCCCACCGATGGCAATGTGCTGCGGCTGGCACAGCTGAACAGACACGCGCACCCGGTCGATGGGAGATTCCAGCACCTCGGCAAACAATCGGCTGGACGCCAGCAGGAGTTCGGCAATTTGCGCATCCGATTGCTGGCCCTCGACCAGCATGTATTGCAAGACAGGCAAGGCGTTCTCCCTAAGGTATGGCGTGACGCCGACCGGCGTCCATGAACAAAGTGCCCCCTGCCAGCGCATCGGCTTCGGGGGCCAACAGCAACTCCATGGCCCAGGCGACCTGCTCGGGCGTGGTGAATGCACCGATGGCCGACTCGGCCCGCATCTGCTCCAGAACCACATCCACCCCCAGGCCGTCGCGCAACCCACGGGCGGCGGCGACACGATGCAGGCGCTCAGTGTCCGCCGGTCCGGGTGCCAGCAGATGAGACGTGATGCCCCGCGCGCCGTACGCCCAGGACAACTGGCGCACCACATTGGCCAGGGCCGCATTGGCCACGCCAGCTGTGGCCGCATAGGCACTGGGCTCGAAACCGTAATGGCCACCGATCGCGACCAGGCGGGAGCCCTTGGTCAAATGGCCATCGGCCGCGCGCACCAGTCGCAACATGCCGCCGACCTTGATGTTGACAGCATCGACCAGCGCAGAGGTGGGCGCGTCCAGCACGCCACCGGCCGTGGCCACGCCCGCGCCCTGAATCACCATGCGTACCGGGCCCGTGAGCGCAGCCCGAACGGCATCCTGGGCAGAGTCGTCGCCGATGTCGGCCACGCAAGCCACTGTTCCGGGAACCTGGTCCACCAACCGGGCCAGCAAGGCCTGGCGGCGCGCCACCACCACCACACGCCAGCCCGCGCCCGCCAGGCGCCGGGTGATGACTTCGCCCATGGCGCCGGTGCCGCCGACGATCACAACGGTGTCGGTCATCGTGCTCATGCGAACAGTCAGAAAGCAGCCTCTCAGGCCGCTTGGATGCCAGCCTGACGCGCCTTGGCCATGGTCAGCGCGGCATCCTCGATCATGTCTTCCTGGCCACCCACCATCTTGCGGCGGCCCAGCTCCAGCAACAACTCACGAGCCGGGATGCCGTACTTGGCCTCAGCCCGCTTGGCAAACAGGAGGAAAGAGCCGTACACGCCGGCGTAGCCCAGGGTCAAGGCGTCGCGGTCGATGCGGATGGGGAAATCCATGATCGGCACCACCAGGTCTTCGGCCACATCCTGGATCTTCCAGACGTCCACACCGGTTTGCATGCCCATGCGGTCCAGCACGGCCACCAGCACTTCCATGGGCGTATTGCCGGCACCAGCACCCAGGCCCGCGGCTGCGGCATCGATGCGATTGGCGCCGCACTCGATGGCAGCCACGCTGTTGGCCACACCCATGGCCATGTTGTGATGGCCGTGAAAACCCAACTCGGTCTCCGGCTTCAGCGCCTGGCGTACCGCCGTGATGCGGGCGCGCACGTCATCGGGCAGCATGTAGCCGGCCGAATCAGTGATGTAAAGGCAGTTGGCGCCGTAGCTTTCCATCAATTTGGCTTGCTTGACCAGGCCCTCGGGCGTGTTCATGTGGGCCATCATCAGGAAACCCACGGTGTCCATGCCGAGATTGCGGGCATAGCTGATGTGTTGCTCCGACACATCAGCCTCGGTGCAGTGGGTCGCCACGCGGATGGTGGACACCCCCAGACCATGGGCCATCTTCAGGTGGTCCACGGTGCCGATGCCGGGCAGCAGCAGTGCCGACACCTTGGCCTGTTTCATCAGCGGAATGACGGTGCCGAGGTACTCCTCGTCGGTGTGCGCCGGGAAGCCGTAGTTGACGGACGAGCCACCCAGGCCGTCGCCGTGGGTGACTTCGATCAATGGCACACCGGCCGCATCCAGGCCGGTAGCGATGGAGGTCATCTGGTCCAGCGTCATGAGGTGACGCTTGGGATGCATGCCGTCGCGCAGCGTCATGTCATGCAGGGTGATGTGCTTGCCTTGGAGATTCATGGCGGGGTCCTGTGATTCAATGAGTGGGTGCTGTGCTCAGGTCTGCGCCGCAACCGTGGTGGGCGACAGGGTCAGGCGGCCAGCGAGCATTTCTTCCGCAAACATCTCGGCTGTGCGGGCAGCTGCGGCGGTCATGATGTCGAGGTTGCCAGCGTACTTGGGCAGGTAGTCACCCAGACCCTCGACTTCCATGAAGACAGAAACGCGCTTGCCATCAAACACCGGACCGTTGACCAGCTTGTAACCCGGCACGTACTTCTGCACTTCCTTGATCATGGCGTGGATGGACGCGGTGATCTTGTCCTGATCGGGCTCACCCTCGGTCAGGCAATGCACCGTGTCGCGCATGATCAGCGGCGGATCGGCCGGGTTGATGACGATGATGGCCTTGCCTTTTTTGGCACCGCCCACTTTTTCGACAGCGCCTGCCGTGGTACGTGTGAATTCGTCAATGTTCTTGCGAGTCCCGGGGCCCACTGAGCGACTGGAGACCGTGGCGACGATCTCGCCATAGGCCACGGGCTGCACGCGGCTGACCGCAGCGACCATGGGAATGGTGGCCTGTCCGCCGCAAGTGACCATGTTCACGTTCATTTCGCCACGCCCCAGGTGTTCCTGCAGGTTGACCGGGGGCACGCAGTAGGGGCCAATGGCAGCAGGCGTCAGGTCGATCATGAGCGCGCCCTGGGCGTTGACCTTGCGCGAGTTCTCGGCATGCACATAGGCACTGGTGGCATCAAACACGATCTGCACACCATCGGCCTTCATGTGGGGAATCAAGCCATCCACGCCGTCCGACGTAGTTTTGATACCCATCTCTTTGGCGCGCTTCAAACCATCCGATTCAGGGTCAATACCCACCATCCACACCGGCTCCAGCACCGGGCTGCGCTGAAGCTTGGCCAGCAAGTCAGTGCCGATATTTCCAGGCCCGATGAGGGCGCATTTGATCTTTGTCGTGTTCACGAAACCATCCTTGTCCAGAGAGTGCAATGCAAAAGTAAACTAAAAACGCCTGTCAGACCAGGCTGCGCACCACGCCGCCGTCCACACGCAGCGCGGCTCCGTTGGTGGCCGCGGCCAAGGGGCTGCACACATAGGCCACCATGGAGGCCACTTCGTCGGGCTGAATGAAGCGCCGCAGAATCGAGGTGGGGCGGGTCTGTGAGAAAAAAGCTTGGACGGTGTCGTCAAAAGACATGCCCTGCTCGGCAGCCAGCTTGCTCAGAAACGCTTGCGCCCCCTCGGTCAGGGTGGGGCCAGGCAACACGCTGTTGACCGTGACCGCCGTACCCATGCAGGTCTCGGCCATGCCGCGTGCCACCGACAGCTGCGCCGATTTGGTCATGCCGTAATGCACCATTTCAGCCGGCGGGCAAATGCCAGATTCGCTGGAGATGAAGACGATGCGCCCCCGGTTCCTGGCCTTCATGCCAGGCAGAACAGCGCGAGACAGACGCACACCGCTCATCACGTTGGTTTCAAACAGGCGCATCCAGTCTTCATCGGGAATCGCCTCGAAAGCCTTGGGCTCAAAAATACCCATGTTGTTGACCAAAATATCCAGCGGCTGTGCATGGGCGATAAGCTTTTCACAGCCCTCGGCTGTGGCGGCATCGGCAGCCACGCCAGTGAGTGTGGCAGTCGGCACGGCGGCTTGCAGACGCTGCACCGCAGCCGCTACCGAGGCCTCGGATCGACCATTGACCACCACATGCGCACCTTCAGCCGCCAGGGCTTGGGCAATCGCAAAGCCGATACCGGCAGTGGAACCTGTGACCAGCGCGCGCTGGCCCGTGAGTTGAAGATTCATGGGACTGTCTCTTTCTGAGTTCAAACGTTCAGGACCGTGATGGGCCTTGCAGCCAGGGCTTGAGCCAGCGGGTCAGCTGCGGCGCCACCACCCAGGTCATGATCAACACCACCAGTCCGGTAAAGATCAGGGTGCGAGGCAGCAGCGGCACGTCGGCCAGGTAGGGCCCGACCACCAGCGTCAAAAACAGCACTGTCGGAAATATTCCCGCCCAACTCATCAGGGCGACCTTCCAGCGCGGTGGCGGGCTGTGCGTCGTGCCCGTCACAAACCAGTGCGCCATACCGATGAGCTGACGTGTTTGTGCCGGCCCCTCGGTCACCGGCTCGATGGCCGACAAACCCAGTGCCCGGGCCGGTGACTGCTGCCAGGCATCCAGGTTTGCTTGCGTATCGAAGGCGAACAGAATATGAAACAAGCCGGGCTCGGAGCCCTCAGACCCATCGGGCTGGATGATTTGCCCGCCCAGATGCCCGGGGAAAACACGGGCCGCAGCCAGCATCTGTTCCATCAGGCCCAGAAATCGTTCAACCTGATCGGGCTTGATGCGGCGCGTCACCAGCACGGTGACCGGCCCAGAATGTGCAGCTGCAGTGGCGTTCATGGATCAGAGAGGGATGAACCCATCAAACGAAACGCATGGACACCGTGCCCAGGTCCTGGAAACGGACCGACACCGAGTCGCCCGCCGCCACAGCAATGGCTTCGGTCACGCCACCGGTCATGATGAAGGTGCCAGCCGGGATTTCCTGGCCACGTGCGCCCAGGTGGTTGGCCATCATGGCAATGGCAGCAGCCGGATGACCCAGCACCGCAGCGCCAGCCGCCATGGCCACCACCTGGCCGTTTTTCTCGAGCACCACGCCCAGGGTGCGCAAATCCAGGTCTTGCAGATCACGCGAGCGCCCGCCCACCACAAAGCGCGAGGCTGAGGTGTTGTCGGCCACCACGCTCTTCAGGTCAAACTTGAAGTCGCGGTAGCGGCTGTCGATGATTTCCACCGCCGGCAGCACAAAGTCGATAGCCGCCAGCACAGTGCCCACATGGCAGCCCGGGCCCTTGAGGGGCGCCTTGGTGACCACACAGATCTCGGCTTCCACCTTGGGGTGGATGAGTTCCGACATCTTGATCTCGCCGCCATCGGGGCGGGCCATGTAATCGCTCACAAAGCCAAAGCAGGGCACATCCACGCCCATCTGCTTCATCTTGGCAAAGGAGGTCAACCCGGCCTTCAGACCTGCGGTCTTTTGACCACGGGCTTCCTTGCGGCGGCGAATTTCGTCCTGGATGGCGTAGGCGTCGTCCCAATCCATCTGGGGGTAGTCGTCCGTGATCTTGGTCACGTCACGGGCTTCGAGTTCGGCAGCCTCCAGATGGGCCGCCAGGGATTCAATGGTGTTTTGATCGAGTTGCATGTGTTGCTCCAGAAGACTGCGGGCTCAGATGAAACGCACCGAGGTGCTGCCCAGACCGCCGACCGCGCAGTGCAGGCTGTCACCCGCCTTGACCGGCACCAGAGGCGACTGCGAGCCCGACAGGATCACGTCGCCGGCCTTGAGGGTGATGCCCAGGCGGCCCAGGGTGTTGGCCAGCCAGGCCACGGCATTGACCGGCGACCCCTGCACGGCAGCGCCTGCCGAGGTGCTGATGATTTCGCCGTTTTTCTCCAGCACCATGCCGGCCAGGGCGAGGTCGAGCTGGCGCGGGCTGCGGCGTGTGCCGCCCAGGGTAAAGACGCCACACGAGGCGTTGTCTGCCACGGTGTCCTGAATCTTGATCTTCCAGTCGCGGATACGGCTGTCGACAATTTCAAAGCAGGGCATGACGCAGTCGGTGGCGCGCAGCACGTCAGCGGCAGTGACGCCCGGACCGGTCAGGTCACGGGCCAAAATGAAGGCCACTTCGGCTTCGGCCTTGGGCGAAATCAGCTTGCTGGTGTCGACGGCCTCGCCCTCGTTGAACACCATGCCAGACAGCAGAATGCCGAAATCGGGCTGGTTCACACCCAGCATGTCCATCACCACCTTGCTGGTCACCCCAATCTTTTTACCCACCACCACTTCGCCGGCGTCCAGACGGCGCTGAATCATGCGCATCTGGATCTGGTAGGCGTCTTCAATGGTGATGTCGGGCTCCCGGTTGGTCAGGGGGTCCACCGGAATGCGTGAGAGCAGCGAGTCGTACAACTCGTCGCCATAGCGTTGGATGGTGGTTTGATGCATGGCCATGGTGAACAGTCTCCAGTAGTGTCTAAATGGGAATCAAGCGTCTGCGGATCAGAGCTTGATCATCACGTTGCGCAGGTCGGTGTAGAACTCCAGCGAGTGCACGCCGCCTTCGCGGCCAATGCCCGAGGCCTTGGAGCCGCCAAAGGCCGTGCGCAGGTCGCGCAGGAACCAGCTGTTGATCCAGCACAGGCCGACCTTGATGCCGGCAGCCATGCGGTGCGCAGTGCCCAGGTCCTGGGTCCAGACCGTGGTGGCCAGGCCGTAGGGCGTGTCATTGGCCAGGGCCATGGCCTCCTCTTCAGTGTCGAAGGGAGCGATATGGCAGCAGGGGCCAAAAATTTCTTCGCGGATGATGACCGAGTCGGCTGGCAAACCAGTCCAGATGGTGGGCTGCACCCAATGGCCCTGGGCCAGGTCGCCGGGCATGTCGGGCGAACCGCCGCCAGTGACCACGGTGGCACCTTCGGCGCGAGCCTTCTCGTAATAAGACAGGACCTTGGCCTTGTGCTCTGCGGAGATCAGCGGCCCCAGGCCCACGCCGGGTTCGTGCGAGGGACCGACCTTCAGACCCTCGGCCTTGGCCTTGAGCGCCGCCACAAACTTGTCGAAGATGGGGCGCTGCACATAGACGCGCTCGGTGCCCAGGCAGACCTGGCCGCAGTTCTCAAAGCTGCTGCGCGTAATGCCGGCAACCGCTTTTTCAAAGTCGGCATCGGCAAACACCACGCCGGCGTTCTTGCCGCCCAGCTCGAAGGAGACGGGCCGCACCCCCTTGGCCGCAGCGGCCATGATGGCTTCGCCCGTGCGGGTCTCACCCGTGAAGGTGATGCCGTCCACGCCGGGATGGCGGGTCAAAAATTCGCCTGCGGAGCCCGGGCCAAAGCCATGCACCACGTTGTACACACCTTTGGGAATGCCCACGGCATTCATCACCTCACCCAGCAGGGTGGCAGTCGCCGGCGTCTCTTCAGAGGGCTTGACGATGACCGCGTTACCGCAGGCCAGTGCCGGGCCCACTTTCCAGGTCATCAGCAAAAGCGGCAGGTTCCAGGGGCACACCACGCCCACGACGCCCAGAGGTGAGCGCACGGCGTAGCTGATGGCTTTGCCGCCATCGGGCGTGGTCATCTCAAAGCTCTCGGTCGGCGCGTTCTTGATGATGTCGGCAAAGACCTTGAAGTTGGCCGCACCGCGTGGAATGTCGATGTGCGATGCCAGCGAATGGGGCTTGCCGGTGTCAGCCAGTTCGGCTTGCAGGAAGTCGTCAAAACGGCGGTTGATCTCGTCGGCCACCGCGTATAGCAACTCCACCCGCTTGACCACAGACATGCGGCCCCACTCACCATCCAGCGCAGCGCGGGCAGCGCGCACGGCGGCGTCGACCTCGGCCTGGCCGGCCTCATGCACCAGGCCGATCACCTGGTTGTTGATGGGTGCCCGATTCTCAAAAGTCTTGCCGGTGGCAACAAATTCGCCGTTGATGAAGTTGTGAAACTGTTTCATGAAATTCCCTTGATCTGAACTGGGTGCCTGCTGCCAGGCGGTCAGGGTCCGTTTAAAAATGAATGACGAATTGAATGGCGGGACTCAGGCCAGGCCAGCGGCCTGCAAACCCGCATGGGCGCAGGCCTCGTCTTGCTCGGCAGAGCCGCCTGAAACACCGATCCCGCCGATGCGATGCCCTTGATGCAGGATGGGCAAACCGCCTCCAAACACCACCAGCCGTGGCCGCCCCGACAAGCCGATGCGCAACATCTCGTCGTTGGCCAGAGCGTCCTTCCAGACGCTGGTCGGGAAACCAAAGCTGGCGGCGGTGTAGGCCTTGTCGATCGCGATCTCCACCGAATGCAAAAACGCGCCGGGCATGCGCAGAAACCCCGCCAGCACGCCGCCGACATCGGTCACGCCCACATTGATCGCGATACCCAGGGTCTGGGCATGTGCCACCGCCCCCTGCAAGGCCAACTGGGTTGCTTCGGTAGAAATCACCTGCTGGGACACGCTGACAAACGGTTGGGAAGAAGGTTGGGACATGCTGCTAGATCGAATTGAGAGACAGACCGCTGAAGCTTAAAAAGCCAAAGCCATACTGTCCAATACCAAATTTGACAAAATCAATACCGAAAAAGTATTGAGCAAGACTTAAAAGGGACACCCTGTGGAACACCGGCAAATCCGCTACTTTCTGGCCCTGGCCGAAGAGCAGAACTTCACGCGGGCCGCCGAGCGCCTGCACATGGCACAACCGCCGCTGACGCGCCAGATCAAGGCCCTGGAGGACGAACTGGGCTATGCGCTGTTCACACGCACGCCCCGGGGTGTCACGCTCACCGATGCCGGGCAGGCGCTTTGGGAAGACTTGCCCAAGGTCCTGGCCATGACCGACAGTGCGCTGGAACGGGCGCAACGGGCCAGCCGCGGCCAAATAGGGCGGCTGGATGTAGGCATCTTCGGCTCGGGCATTCTGGACGTCATCCCCCGGCTGCTGGCGCGCTTTCACGCCCGGCGCCCAGAGGTACGCATCGTCTTGCACAACCTGAGCAAATCGGAACAGATCCAGGCGCTGCGCGAACGGCGCATCAGCGTGGGCTTCAACCGCCTGATCCCCCCCGAGGACGACCTGGCTGTGGAAACCGTGATGCGCGAGCCGCTGATGGTGGCGCTGCCGCAGGACCATCCTCTTGCCACGCGGACCCAGCTGACGATTGCCGACCTTGACGGCCTGCCCCTCATCCTTTACCCCAATCTGCCCATGCCAGGCCTGGCCCAGCAAATCATGCAAGCCTTCGGCCGCGAGGGCGTGCGTTTGCATGTGGAGCATGAAGTCGAAGAAGTGGTGACCGCTATCGCGTTGGTGGCTGGCGGCTTTGGGGTGTGCGTGACCTCGGCGTCCACAGCCGCGCTGCGTTTGCCCGGCGTGGTGTATCTGCCGCTGCACAGTGTGCATCTTGCTGAAATCGAGCTGAGTTGCGTCTCTCTGCGGTCGAACACCTCGGCCGTGCTGGCGGCATTTCTGGATCAGGTCAAAGCCTTTTCGCAAGAAATGCCTGCCGCAAGCCCCCTCCCGCCCGCCGCCTGAAGACAGTCCGGCTGACCGGACTGGCAGGGGCCAGCAAGGTGGGTCGACGTGCCCGTGCGCAGCAGCGATCAGGTGTACACGTCGGTGAAAGGCGCGTGCGCTTCGCCGGTGTGGAAGAAGATGCCGCTCCACAGCTGATCTTCCGTCCAGGTCGTGGTGGGACGATCGCGCTGGGCCAGATAGCCCATGCCGGCAAAGGTTTCGTTGCGGTTACCGCTGGGATCGAAGAAGTAGATGGTCTCGCCGCGCGTCACGCCATGGCGGGTCGGAGCCACGTCAATCTTCACTTTGCGCTTGCCCATGATGTCGGCTGCTTTCAGCACATCGCTCCAACCGTCGAGGTAGAAGGAGCAATGGTGGATACCGGGGCGCGGACCGCCTACGAAAGCAATGTCGTGGGCCTTGTTGCTGATGGTCAGGAAAGCTGCCAGCTGGAAGGCGCCGTCCGGGCCGACCACGATCTGCTCGGTCAGGTAGAAGTTGAGCACTTCCTTGAAGAAAGCGCAGTTCTCTGCCACATGGTTCACGCCGGTTTCGGGGTTGAACTCGCACATCAGCAGCACGTGGTCCAGCCAGTGTGCGCCGGCACCATGGACGCTGTCCGGCCAGGGGTGCGGATTGGTGGTGCCCACCTCGGTACCCACATATTCCTTCAGGGCGAACAAACGCATGTCGTGACCGCTGGGCAGATTGAACTGCAGCATGCGGCCCGTAGCGGGCAGCGTGCCTTCAGGCAGCATGGTGGTCTTGATGCCACGGGCTTCGATCTTGGCTTGCAGTTCGTCGAGGTCTTCGTCACGCTCGACCTTGTAAGCCACGTGCTTCATGCCGGCTTCGTCGCTGGGGCTCAGGATGACCGAATAACGATCCCACTCGTCCCAGCACTTGAGGTAAACATTGCCGGCTTTGTCTTCCATGGTCACATACATGCCGACCACGTCGCGGTAATGTTTGACCGCCGCCTCCATGTCCATCACCTTCAGGTTGACATGTCCTATTCGCATTACACCCATGATTTTCTCCTCTAGTCGACTAGTTGGTGGTTGCAGGTGGGGCAGCCTGCTCAGTGAACCCCTTGGAAAATGGTTTGGACATCTTGCCGACTACCGTCAGCGAGACATCGGTAGCCGGCCCGACACGGCAAGCCAGGGTGTAGCCATCGGCCTCTTCCTGGACGCTGACATGGGCACGGCTGATGGGGCCCAGACTCTGGGTCTGGCCCCGGGTGATACGCACCTTGCACACCCCGCAACCGCCGTTGACGCAGCCCACGGGGATACCCTTGCGCCCCAGGCGCATCATGCCCTTGAGCAAACTCTCACCGATGGCGCAGGCGTAGTCCTCGCCCGTCTGCTCCAGGCTGACCTTCAGTTTCGGTCGAAAGTCGTACATCGCTCGGAGCCTCAGACGCGCTTGAAGAAGGCACTGCGCGGCTTGGAGGCATCGGCCGCAGTGATGAACTTCTCGGTATAGATGTCGCGCTCATAAAGGCGCCCTTGCATCAGTGCGGCCAGACAGGCTTCGATCATTACCGGCGGCCCACACAAATAGGCTTTGTGGCCGGCAAAGTCGCCATTGAAATGCGCCTTGGCAGCGTCATGCACGAAACCCTGGGCGCCCTCAAAACCGCTGGCGTCCTCAGACAAGGCCGGCACATAGGTGAAATTGGCATGCTCTGCGGCCAATGCCCGGAACTCCTGGTCGTAGTACAGCTCGGCCCTGTTGCGTTGACCGTAAACCAGAGTGATGGGGTGGGAGAAACCGTTTTCCAGCAGATCCAGGATCATGGAGCGTGGGCTGGACAAGCCCGAGCCACCAGCCATGAACAGCACCGGAGAGGCCAGCGACGTGCGCACAAAAAAGCGACCATACGGCCCGGAAATCCGCAGCGTGTCACCCACCTTGAGTTGTTCATGCAGATAGGCCGTGCCCGCACCGCCGGCCACGATGCGCACATTGAGCTCCAGCTCGCCCGTGCGTGCAATGTCCGACGGTGAGTTGGCAATCGAGAACGGACGCCCGCCTTCGATGCCAGGCAGGTGCAGTTGCACGTACTGCCCGGCCTGGAAGTCGATGGCGCGATCCAGCTTGAGCCAGATCGCCTTGATGGTAGGCGTGAGGGTTTCGATGCGCGACACCGTGGTCGCAAAATCCTCGACCGGGATGATGCGGGCATCGGGGTCGTCCTCGATGTCGGCCTCGATGGTGACATCGCTTTGCAAAGTGGCACAACAGGCCAGGGTCTTGCCCTCATCACGCTCAAAGTCCATCAGCGCAAAGGGGTTGGCCGCGCCGTGGTCCACGTCGCCACCCACCACATCAATCTTGCAGGTGCCGCACAAACCGTGGCCACAGGCATGTGGGATGTAGATGCCCTGGCGCAACGCCGCATCCAGGATGGTCTGGCCGTCTTCGACCTCGATGGTCGCGCCCAGGGGTTCTATGGTGAGTTGCTGGCTCATCTTGAAAAAGTCGGTCTGGTAAATGTAGAAAGTTCAGAAGCCATGGCGGCCATCCGCACGGACCATGCGGCTGCCCTCCAGCGCTGGCGTGCGAAAGCGGATCAAGTCCTTGTGTGCAATGCCGTGGTGCTGCAAGGACTTGCCAAAGTCGGGGATGAAACGCTTTGCCGAGTTGAACCACTGGGTGCGGTGCCAGTCGATGGCCTCAAACTCCCGATGCTCGCCATACAAATCTGGCAACACGTCCCGCACCAGGGCACCAAAAGGCAAGGTAGGCGGCAGCGGCACGCACATGGGCGCCGCAAACATCAGGTGGTTGTCCCAACTGAGGTAAATCAGGCGCTTGCCATGGAAAAGAGACTCGGCATCCTGCTGCAGAAAGGGGTAATCCCCCAACTGGCGCATGATGTCCTGGGTCGGAGCTGCAGCCATCTTCATTTCTCCTGTGCGCCACCGCCAGAACCGCCCTTCTGGCGCCCGCTCCAGCTGGCAAAGTGCTGCCGGTCGTGGCTGGTGGAGAACTCACCGTTGTCCTCCCCGCCGTTGATGCCGTAGTAGCGGATCACCTCCCGCACCGGGCTGTCGCCGGGTGAGGCCGGGTTGATGTCTTCGGGGTAGCAGTTGCCCTGGTAGATCTGATGCACCGGCAACCACGATTGCACATACTTGCGCGGCTCGTGCTCAAAGATGCCTTTGCAGTGGTCGCTGCAGAAGTGGTACTTCATGCCGTGGTAGGTGGTTTCGCGAAAAGCGATCTGCGTGGCGTCGCCCGGCTCAGTGAACAGCATGGGCACCTGGCAGGTCTGGCACAGCATGGGCAAAACCTGGTTGTACCAACGCCCCTCTTTACCCTCGGCTTGCTCGGCCCAATACTCAAACCGGCCGCGGTAGTGGCGATCAAAGGTATCTGGGTACTTGGACGACAGCCAATCCAACTCGTCCTTGCTGGGCGTCCAGGTGTGAAAAGCCGCTGCATGGCCGTACTGGTAAAACGTGGCCCAGGCCTGGTGGCTGATGTGGTTTTTGCCTTCGCAGGCGTCATCCCAGCCCAGCGGCTTGCGGATGCCATAGCGAGCCAGATCGGCAAACAGGGCACCGCCGTTGGACTCGGCGTACATCTCCCACGCCTCCTTCCAGCTCATCACCCGCTTGGGCAGCATGTAGTCCTGCATCATGGCCACCAGGGTCAGCAGGCGGTAGCCGCGCCAGAACCATTTGTCCATCCAGCGTTGCACGATGGGCACGTTGTCCGGGTCTTGTTCCAGCATGAACTTGATGCACTCAATGCCCAGGGTCATGTGGCGCGACTCATCACTTTGGGCGCTGAAACCAAAGGTCACCGTGCTCATGTCGCCGTTGTGGGCGGCACCGCTCATGAAGGGCACGAACAGCAAGTTGGTCAGCACGTACTCAAACGAGAAGCTCACCGCGGTCAGGAACTCGAAGGGTCCGCCCGAATACGCATCCTCAAAGAAGCTCTTGGGCACCGACAGGTACCACAGGTTGTCAAACCAGTGGTTGGCACTGTGCATGCCGTTGAAGTACTTGTTGTAGTGCGAGATGGCGTGCGTCTCGGTCTGGAAATGGCGCAACTCGTCGACCGCCTGCATCTGCGAGGCCACCCGGGCACCCGCCCCGGTGAACTGGCGACCGGCATGCGCAAAGCCGCGGTGGGCGTAGTACTCCAGCGGTGTCACGCCCTGGATGAAGAGCTTGAGCGCATTGATGTAGCGGGCATCGGTCACGCCCAGCTCGCCGTGGTTCTGGGCGAAAGCCTCGATCACCGCATAGAGCTTTTTCTCTTTTTCGCCCTGGTATTTCCAGTAGGCGTCCATGGTCAGACGAAACGGGTCTTCCCATTTATCCCAATCGTGGATCTTGATGCCCTCGTACTTGTCATAGGGAAAGACCTTGTCCATGGGCTGATAGGTCGTATCCCAATGCAGTCCACGGGTCATTGCGGCGTAGCGCTCCTTCAGACCGAGCTTTTTCTTGACAACGCGAGCATCCATGATGATCTCCTTGGGTTGGGTAAATGGGGGCGATGGTTAACGCTGGTCTACAAACCGACAGCTTCGCGGCTGTTGACCGGGAAATAGGCGCGATGCAGGATGTCCGGGTCGTCCCGCAACTTGCGGGGCTCGCCGTCATAAGACACACTGCCGCGCGACATCACATACGCATGGTGCGACAGGGCCAGGGCCAGTTGTGTGAACTGCTCGATGAGCAAAACGCCGATGCCGCTGGCCGCAATCTGCCTGATGACCGGCACCAGCCGCGCCACGATGGTGGGGGCCAGGCCAAAAGACAACTCGTCAATCACCAGAAACCGGGGTTTGACGATCAGCGCCTGGGCAATCGCCACCATTTGCTGCTGACCACCGGACAAATCACCGGCAGGCAAGGCCAGCTTTTCGTGCAAAGCAGGAAACAGCTCCAGAACCCGCTCCAGGGACTCCTTGAGTTCATTGGAGGACAGGCCGCCACCCGCCACGATGAGGTTGTCGCGCACCGTCAGCTCACGCAGCACCTGATGACCTTCCGGAACGGTGGCCACGCCCAGGCGGCGGATCTCATCGGCTTCCATGCCGACGATGTCCTTGCCATCGAGCCAGATTTCGCCAAACGCCGGTTCGATCACGCCAGAAATGCCCAGCACCGTGCTGGTCTTACCGGCCCCGTTGGCACCCATGAGTGCCGTCACGGCGCCGGGCGCAATGCTCAGGTCGATGGCGTGCGTCACCGCCTTGGTGCCGCGCACCATGACCAGGTTGCGGATTTCCAGGCGGTCCGGACGAATCGCGAAGGCGGAAGCGGAACGTTGTGTGCTCATGCGGCCACCTCAAGCTCGTCGAAATTACCCAGGTAGGCCTGTTGCACCTCGGGTTTCTTGATGACCTCCAGCGTCGGGCCCAGGGCCAGCAGCTTGCCGAAATCAAGCACCATGGTTTCCATGCAGCAGGCGGAGATCAGATCGACATCGTGGTCGATCAGAAAGACTTGCGCCTTGCAATAGCCGGGAATCGCCTTGATGACCTTCTCCAGGTGCTTGGACTCTGACTCGCTCATGCCAGCACCCGGCTCGTCCAGCATCACCAGCTTGGGGCTGCCGATGACGGCCTTGGCGATTTCGGTCAGGTGACGTTCTTCGGTAGACAGATCGCTGCCGCGCCGGTGAATACGGTGGCCCAGGCCGACAAAGTCGATGGCCGAACGCACACTCTTGGCCCGCGCTTGTGGGCTATCGAAAGCCACATGGTCCGCCACAGCGGCCACGTTTTCCATCAGGGTCAGGTCGTCGGCAATCTGGTCAGTCTGGAAAGTGCGACGCAGCCCCAGACTGGCGCGCTGGTGAGCAGGCACATCGGTGATCAAGCGGTCATTGAGCTTCACCCAACCGCGTGCCGGCGTCACAAAACCAGAAAACACGTTCAGCAAGGTGGTCTTGCCAGCGCCGTTGGGGCCGATCAGGCCGACGATGGGCCGGGTCAGTTTCACGGTGAGCCCATCAATGGGTTTGACACCGCCGAACTGCACACACAAATCGTTGATTTCGATCATTTCAACCTCGATCTCAGCGGTACGCAGCAAAGGGCTTGGGCCAGCGCGCGTCGACCCGCTGCCGCCAGGGAAGGATCGCCGGGTACAGCGCCATCTCCAGCAACTTCTTCAGGCCGATAGCCCCCCAGATCAGGGCCAGGGCCACCAGGTAATCGACCTCGAAGACGCCCCAGGCCACCCAGGCGACAAACAGGCCGATGAACAGCGAGTTCAGCGTGCGCTTGAGCAAGCGATGGTCCGGCATCACCCCCAGGGAGTCAAGCAGTCGCGCCAGACGCAGCGACAGTGCAGCCTCCCAGTCCTCGGCTCGGTCTTGCACGCCTTTGCCAAAAAAGCCCAGCAGCAACCAGCACACACCCGGAATAGCCATGCGAAACAACAGTGCGATCAGGCAAATGAACAGCGCGCCGGCAAAGCTGGTCTGCTCGGTGTACATGGCCAGCAGGGCCAGGCCCACCGAAATGAAGGCCCAGCTTGCCGAGCCTTCAATGATGCGGCTCACGCGCACAAATTTGTAAAAGTCGGCCAACTGCCCGGCCAAACCCTTGCGGCCCTGAATCAGTGACACCAGGAGGGCAAAGCCGTAGAAGGCGTTGGCCAGATTGCCATCCACACCATGGTCGTTGAGCAAGGCGGGCATGGCGCGTATCAGCAAACCGGCAAACACCGCACCCATCCAGTGATAAGCCCCACCCACTACGGTCAGCGCGTACAGCAGAATGGATTGCGCCACCGGAAAACCCGTGTTGTCCAGCTGGCCGTTCAAGCCGGCCAGCAGGCCGCCAGTCAAACCAGCCAGCATGCCCCCCAGCGCAAAGGCCCAGGCCTTGTAACGCACCACGCTCACACCCGCGGCAATGGCGGCAGCCTCGCTCTTGCGGATCAGGGCCCAGGCCCGGCCCGGCAAGGTGGCGCGCTGCCACTCGATCAAGGCCATGCCGGCTGCCAGCCACACCATCACGTAGCGGAAATAGGCCGCGTCGCTTTGCGCCAGCCAGGGGCGCTCGATCAGGGCGCGCTGGCCATTCACCACCCGGCCCAGCCAGCCGGTTCCGCCATCGGGGAACCCTACGACGTTGAGCACCACCTGTACTGCGGAAGCCACCATCAGGGTGAGCAGCGCCAGGTACAAGCCGCGCATGCGGAGAGCCGGCAGCCCCACGACCAGGCCCACCACGCCGGCCATCAGGGCCCCAAAGATCAGGCCCAGCTCAAAAGGCATGCCCCAGCCGTGCAGCAGGCGCAGGCAGAACCAGCCCCCCACGCCTGACAGCGCAAACTGCGCCAGCGACACCATGCCCAGCTGCCCGTAGAGCAAAGCCACCGTGCCTGACACCAAGGTCAGACAAGCCACCGTGCTGAAGGTGTTGAGCCAGTAAGCTGAAAAAAGAAATGGGCCGATAAGCGCCACCACCGCAAAGGTGATGAGCATGGGGCGTATCCGTTGAAACGGCGAGCCCGGCGGGAGATCAGGTTTGTCCTTGTCGCGTGCCATGGTTGAGTCTCCGGCGTCTTCTTATTCGAGGTGGCTGTTGTCGCGCGACAGGCCAATGCCCTTGCGCTGCTGCCACAGCACGGCTGCAATGGCCACCAGGAATGCGGTGGACGAGCCGTAACGTTGAATGCTGGGCACCAGATTCGCGAACGATTCAATGACGCCGATACACAGGCCACCCATGACGGTGACCACGAGGGAATTCATGCGCCCCACCATGGCAGCGGCCATGGCTGGAATGACGAGAAAGGTCAGCACGGTGGGGTTCAGCCGAACCATGTTGCCCATGAACAAGCCAGTGACGCCGGCCATCACGCCCGCCAGTGTCCAGGCCCAGGTATCCACACGCTTGACGCGCACCCCCACCAAGCCACTCAGGATGCGGTTGCTCTGCAAGGCCCGCATGCGCAAGCCCAGGGGAGTTTTGGCCAGCAGCCAGATCATGCCCAGGGTCACGCCCATGGCAATCAGCAAGGCAGCCAGTCGGGTGTAGCTGATCAGTCGACGTCCATCGACTTCGATGCCGCCTGCGTCCGTCGGCAGCACCAGGCGGCGAGGCTCATCGCCCCAGTACCACTGGGAGATGCCCATGATCATGAGGGCAAAGCCCAGAGTCGCCATCGCCCGGACCACACGGTCCTGGTGCGTCAGCGAGGGCGCAATGAAACGGCCATAAGCCCATGACAGCAAGGTTGCGGCGCCGATGCCGGACACCCAGCCCATCCAGTCGCTGTACTCCAGGTCGATCACCTGCCAGCAGATCATGGCGGCCAGGCCACCCAGGGCACCGTAGGCAAAGTTGACCACCCCGCTGGCCCGGTAAAGCACCACCAGGCCCACGCCCGACAGGGCGTAAACGGCGCCGACACTGAGGCCGACGATTAAGAAAGGCAAGAAATTTTCCATGGTCCTCGGAGGTTCACGCGGGGCCGGCCGCAACCGGCCCCAGGGTTTCCAAAGTCAATCGCTGTCGATCAGTCTCAGTTGACCAGGCCACCCTTGGCTTCGAGAGACAAGATGTCGGACAGCTCGGTGTCCTTGGACTGGTAGCAGCCGGTCAAAGTCTTGAAGCCTCCCTTCACCAGATCAGACGCACGGCCAGCGTGGTTGGGCTGGTGGCGGTTGCCGGTGCCAAAGTACCAGGGCGCGCACAGGATGTCAGACTTCCAGTTCTTGATACCAACGATGGCGTTATAGGCCGACTTGCGATCGACGGTGCCCTTGATGCCCAGCAGGGCCTCAGTGGTGGCCTTGGCAGCCAGGAAACCGGACTGCGAGAAGGTGTCGCGTGGATCCTTCTTGTCGCCGAACTTGTCCATCACGGCCTTCCAGTTCTTGTTGTCAGCCCCTTCGCTGTCCATGGGCTGCAGCTCCATATGAACCATCAGCTTGCCATGCCAGTAGGGGCCCACGGCCTTGGGCATGTCCACGTGGTAAGCGGAGGTGGGCAGACCCCACTTGATGGACTTGCCCAGGTCCTGCTGCTCGGCGGCGGTCAGGATCGGGAGCATCATGCCGCGGGGCATGCCCAGCACCACGCCTTCAGCCTTGGTGGCGGCAATCTGCAGGGCAATCGCGTTGCCATCGAGCTGGCCCGGATCAAAGATCACATTCTTCACAGGGATGCCGGCAGCCTTGCCGTAGGCTTCCACGCCACCGCACACCCAGTCACCAAAGCCAGGAATGCCAGGTGCCACGCAGGCCAGGCTCTTGAGCTTGTTGGTTTCGGTGATGTGCTGGGCAGCACCCACGGTGGACTGACGTGGACCCGAGTTGAAGGAGGCGTAGTTCTTGCCAAAGAAGCACTCGCGTGGCACGCCGGTGCCGGCGACTGATGCGACGCCCTCGGCTTCATACAGTTTGTTGTTGGCGCCGCATTCGACGAAGCTCGACGAACCGACCATGGCCACGACCTTGGTGTCTTTCACCAACTTGCTGGCGGCCTGTGCGGCGACTTCCGGGTTCCAGGTATCGTCCTGCACGGTGTAGGCCACGGGGCGACCATTGATACCGCCGTTGGCATTCACACACTTGAAGTAAGCATCAGCAGCACGGGCAGACGACGAAAAGTCTTCTGGTCCGGTCTTGCCGACGATGGCGCCAATCTGGATCGGGTCACCACTGGCTTTTTTGCCGTTGGCCATGCCGCATTGCTCGGCGGCTTGTGCGTTGCCACCGGCAAATGCCAGCGCCAAGGCCACTGCGCCACCCAAAGTCATCGTTTGCTTCATACCTTGTCTCCTCATCTTTTACATGGTTTGCCGAGGTCGGCGGTTGCGGGCCCTTCGTCTACAACTGACACCATGCCGGGCCCCAATAGCAAGGTCAGAGGGCTTGCACTCACGCTAGCCGCATGAGCCGCGCAAACCCTCCAAACCGGGTGTCCGAAATCTCAAAACCGATTTGTGGCCCAAGCCGTGCTCGGCCAGGGTGCCCGCACGGCGCGGCGTGAACAGCGCATGGCGCCTGAACCACTGCACCTGGGCCCAATCGATCCGGGCGAAATCGGGATGCTGGCCATACAGCCTGGGCAGCACCTGGCTGATCATTTGTTCGAAGGTGGTCTCGGGGGGCAATGGCACCGCCAGCGGCGAGGCAAACATCATGTGTTCGTCCCAGGCCACATAGACCAGGGGTGCCGGAAAATCCTCGGCCCGATCACGGGGCGGGTAGTCGTAAGTACCGATCGCAGTCACGCTCACAGCTGGGCCTCCTGGTGATCCTGGCCGCCGCCCCAACGCTTGAAGTTCAAGTCGTCTTCGGAGCCCTTGAACTCCTTGTTGTCCTGGCCGTCTAGCAATTGGTAGTAATCAAGCACGGCAGCAGCGGGATCGAAACCTGGCGCCTTCGGATCGGCGTCGGGCTTGAAGCAATGCCCCTGCAGGATCTGATGCACGGGCAGCCAGGCTTGCACATACTTCTGCGGTTCATGCTCAAAGATGTCTTTGCAGTGGTCGCTGCAAAAGTGGAAGGTCTCACCCGCATGCTCGGTCTCACGGTAGGCGATCCAGCGCGGATGGCCAGGCTCGGTGAAGAACATCGGAATCTGGCAGGTCTGGCACAGCATGGGCAAGCTGTGGTTGTAATAACGCCGGCCGGCTTGCTCCTCACCCGCGTAATGTTCCAGGCGGGGGCGATACCACTTGTTGAAGGTATCGGGGTACTTCTTGCTCAGCCAGTCCATCTCCTGGCCGCCGGGCACCCAGGTGTGGAAAGCGGCCGCACCGCCAAAGCCGTAAAAAGCATTCCAGGCCTGGTGGCTGATGTGTTCCTTGCCAGCGCAGGCGTCGTCCCAACCGGCGGGCTTGCGGATGCCGTAGCGGGCCAGGTCCTTGAACAGGGCCTCGCCGCTGGCCTCGGCATACATCTCCCAGGCTTCCTTCCAGCTCATCACCCGCTTGGGCAGCATGTAATCCTGCATCATGGCCACCAGGGTGAGCAGGCGGTAGCCGCGCCAGAACCACTTGTCCATCCAGCGCTGCACGATGGGTACATTGGCTGGGTCCTGCTCCAGCATGAACTTGATGCATTCAATGCCCAGGGTCATGTGGCGCGCCTCATCACTCTGGGCGCTGAAGCCAAAGGTCACGGTCGACAGGTCGCCGTTGTGGGCGGCACCGCTCATGAAGGGCACGAACAGCAGGTTGGTCAGCACGTACTCGAACGAGAAACTGATGGCCGTCAGGAACTCGAATGGCCCGGCGCTGAAAGCGTCTTCAATGAAGCTCTTGGGGACTGACAAATACCAGACGGTGTCGAACCAGTGCGGCGCACTGTGCAGGCCGTTGAAGTACTTGTTGTAGTGCGAGATGGCGTGGGTTTCGGTCTGGAAGTGCCGCAGCTCGTCCACCGCCTGAAGTTGGCAGGCAACCCGCAAACCGTCACCCCTGAAACTGCGCCCCAAGTGCGCAAAACCGCGATGCGCGTAGTACTCCAGGGGCGTCACCCCCTGCAGCAGCAGCTTGACGGCATTTACGTAACGGGCGTCCGTCACGCCGAGTTGGCCGTTGTTCTGGGCAAACGCGTCGATCACCGCGTAGAGCTTTTTCTCTTTTTCGCCCTGGTATTTCCAGTAGGCGTCCATGGTCAGGCGGAAAGGGTCCTCCCACGCGGCCCAGTCGTGGATCTTGATGCCCTCGTAGCTGTCATGGGGAAACACCTTGTCCATGGGCTGGTAGGTCGTGTCCCAGTGCAAGCCACGGGTCATTGCGGCGTAGCGCTCTTTCAGACCAAGCTTTTTCTTTTTGACGAGGGTGTCCATGGCTGTCCTTCGGCTGCTGGCGGTTTCGGGGTCTTTTTCGTCCGGCCCCGGACTCAGTGTTTCCAGCTCAAGGTAAAGGTGTCGTCATCCTCTTCGAGGTTGCCCGACAGCGTCACCAGGTTGATCTGGATCTGCTGCAGGTCGTAGTGGCGCCCCACCTGCTCCTCGATGGTTTCGCGGCGGATCACCAGGCGACCCGGGCAATCAATCTTGACCAGACCAGGGGAATACACCACCTGCGCGTCAGGGTTGTCGGCCACGATGGCGTCGACCACGGGACGCGATTCCTCATTGGCCTGAAATGCGATAAAGACGTTGGACATATGTGTTCCTGATGGAAGTTCGGAGGGAGGGGCAGGTCAGGCCGTCAGCCCGAGCTTGGCGCAGCGCTTGGCGTAGGTGTCGCACACGCCTTGCAAGGCCTGCTCACCTTCGGCACCCAGCGCTATGGATGCCACCGGCGCCAGGGCAGCCTGAGCACGTGCACCCCAGACACGGGCCCACTCCGACATCAAAGCCTTGTTCTCAGGGGACTCGGCAGCGGTCACCTTGACCACGGCATCCACCCAGCGAGAGGATTCATCGAACCACTCAGGCATGAAAGACGTCAGCATGGCGATGGCCGTGCCGCCTTTGGGCGTGAGGTAGTCGTCGATAAAAGCACCGTAGATCAGCGGGTACAAAGCGCCATCGAGTGCCAGGTTCTGGGCCACGAACATCTCCATGGGGTCCTGCAGCACCAGGGTGTCTTCCACAAAGCGGCGCAGCACCTGCCAGCGGGGGTCCTGCATCCAGTCGTTTTTGCCCGACTCCAGCACCGCCGGCTCGTTGACCGCCAGGCCCAGACGGGTCAGGTACTGCGCAATGCCCAGGTGGTCCATGGAATGAAAGGTGGTGGCAGCGGTCAGCGCCGTACCGTAGCCATAGGCGGAGATGAAGCAGTTGTTCATGTTGCCTGCCCAGGCCACATGGCGCAAAGGCATCAGGACGTCGCAGGCCAGGCCCCTGACGTCGTCGCCCATGCGGTCCAGCAGGTTGCGGCTGTCCACGAATTGATAGTTGGCCTCCACCGCCTCCTGTTGACGGGCGCGGGCGATGGTCCAGGTAGCGTAGTAATACTGCCGGGGATCTT
This sequence comes from Pseudomonadota bacterium, assembly GCA_041168905.1. Taxonomy (GTDB): domain Bacteria; phylum Pseudomonadota; class Gammaproteobacteria; order Burkholderiales; family Burkholderiaceae_C; genus JBEEJZ01. The sequence goes on from JBEEJZ010000184.1 coordinate 39,561, forward strand.
TCAGCACATACCAGTCAGCCAGCTTGATGGCCGAGCGCGAGGCATCAAACAACTCGTACCGGGCATCCCAGGTGGGCCGGTAGTGAAAGTTTTTGGAGGGCTGCGCACCCATGGTGGCCTCCTGATAGCGCGACGCTGGCTTGTCGCCCCCAATGTGGCGCGCCACATGGGTAAAGGTGTTGCGCAGCGGCTTGATGTCGCGCGCCTGCAGATCAATGTTCGTCACTGTGATCTCCTAGTTTTTCTTCGCTCTCACCAGTCAGAAACTCAACCTGGTGCTTCGCACAAAACTCCTGGAACATGGCCTCGGGCAAGACCAGCTCGGCCGCGAGATCAGGCCAGCCGATGGCAAATTCAAAAGCCACGAGGCCATTGGGCCGCCGGTCCGTGACCCGAACAAACTTGCGCAGACTGTCCACAGCCTGTGTGTCGGTGGACGCGTCTGTCGAGGTCTCTGGTGTGCCTGGGTCCGTCACGGTGTCATCCTGAAGTTCGTCAAGCACAACGCAACGGCTGTGCCAGAAACTGAGAGACATTCAAAAATCTCGATAAACCTAGGGTAAACACTTAATCAACCTTTGTTTTTGCAACCCGCTGCAGAAAACAAGAATGCTCGCAACCCCGGGTATACCCTAGGTTATTTCAGATGGGGTTTCATGAAATGATGAATCCACTCCGAGCGGATTTCACGATTTCGGGAAGGTGTAAAAATACCCATCAGGGTTAACCCGAATCCACGATGATTCCAATTTATCGATAATTTCACCGTGAACTCTGATGTCCCCTTTCCCCTGCCGCTGGAAGCCGACCTGCGCCGCCTGGTGCACTTTTCGGCTGGCGACGGTCGTATCTGGCTGGCTGGCCACCGCATGTTGTTGCTGCATGCAGAAACCCTGGGCAATCTGCGCAAGGAGCTGATGCAATCGGTGGGGCGCGAACAAACACGCAAGGTTCTGATGCGTGCCGGCTACGGATCCGGCAAGCGCGACGCGGCCCTGGCCCGACAGGTGCGCCCTAAGGGAAGCCCCTTTGAGCAGTTTGCTGTCGGCCCCCAGTTGCACATGCTCGAAGGCGCTGTGCAGGTGACGCCGGAGCACTTCGAAATCGACATCGCCACAGGCAAGCACCTGGGCAAATTCCGCTGGGATCACTCCTGGGAAGTCGAAACCCACTTGCGCCAGTTTGGCCCGCAAAGCGAGCCGGTGTGTTGGATGTTGATCGGCTATGCGTCAGGCTACGTCAGCGCTTTCATGGGTCAACCCGTCCTTTACAAGGAGGTGCAGTGCGCCGCCTGCGGACACACGCACTGCCGCATCGAGGGCCGCCCGCTCAAAGACTGGCCCGACGGCGAGGAGCTGATGCGCGACTATGACGCCGCTCCTCTTCAGCCCCCCTCAGACACCTCGCCATCGCCACTGGCGCAAGCCAGCCCCCCTGCGACCGCTTCCGACACCATGGGCGAGCTGATTGGTCATTCGCGCAGTTTTGAACGTGCACTGGGTTTGCTCAGGCGCGCCGCATCGACCCAGGTCACCGTCTTGCTCAATGGCGAGACCGGTGTCGGCAAGGAACGCTTTGCCCGCACCCTGCACGCGCTGAGCCTGCGCGCCCAGAAACCTTTTGTGGCCGTCAATTGCGCGGCGCTGCCGGCAGAGCTGATCGAAAGCGAGCTTTTCGGCGCAGAGAAAGGCGCCTACACGGGGGCCGGTACCGCGCGGCCCGGGCGTTTTGAGCGCGCCGATGGCGGCACCCTGTTCCTGGACGAGCTGGGCGAACTGCCCTTGCCCGCGCAGGCCAAGCTGCTGCGGGTCTTGCAAGACGGCGAAATCGAGCGCCTGGGCGCCACCCAGGCCCGCAAGGTGGATGTGCGGGTGGTCTGCGCCACCCACGTGGACTTGGAACAGGCAGTGGCTGCGGGCACCTTCCGGCGCGATCTGATGTACCGACTCAATGTCTACCCGATACGCCTGCCCGCTTTGCGCGAGCGCGTTGAAGACATCGAGCCCCTTAGCCGTCATTTGCTGAACAAATTCATGACTCTGCACGGCAAACGCGTCGAGGGCATCACCGACCGCGCCCAGGACGCCATGCGGCAATACCACTGGCCAGGCAACATTCGCGAGCTGGAAAACGTCATTGAGCGCGGCATCATCCTCACGCCACCCGGGCAGATGGTCGACCTGGAAGACCTGGCTCTGACTCATCCAATGCCGGGCAGCGTCACGGTAGGTGCCTCCGGCGGCCTGGAACGCGGTGTGCCTGAGCACATCGACTCTTTTTACGACGAAATCGTGCGCCGCGGCCTCAGTCTGGACACGCTGGAAGACGGCCTGATTCAGGAAGCGGTCGAACGCAGTGCAGGCAATTTGTCGGCGGCTGCACGCTCACTGGGCCTGTCTCGGCCCCAACTCAGTTATCGCCTGCAGCGGCGCCAGGAAAGGGCCAAGAGTTAAACCATGGCCAAACGTCCTGCCCAAACCCCGGCTGAACAGGCCGACGCCCCAGGCAGCAGCTCGCGAACACTGATCGAGCGTGCTTATCGCCAATTGCGCGAAGACATCCTGGGCGGCAAGCTCGTTCCGGGGCAGAAGCTCCGGGTTGAACACCTCAAAGCGGACTACACCGTGGGCGCCGGCACCCTGCGCGAAGCGCTGGCCCGGCTGGTCAGTGATGCCCTGGTGGTGGCCGAGGGCCAGCGCGGATTCACCGTCGCCCCCATGACGGTGGACGAGCTGGAAGACCTGACCAATCTGCGTGTTTTCATCGAAACCGCTGCCATCCAGGAAGCCATACGCAGCAGCAACCCAGCCTGGCGCCAGCAACTGACCACCGCTTTTGCCAGTCTTTCGGCGCTGGAGCAGGCCCTGTTGAGCACCCATTTTTCGGCTTGGGAGTCTGCCAATTTCTGGTTCCACGAGTGCCTGCTCCAAGGTGGCGCCTCGCCCTGGACCATCCGGATCCTGCGACAACTCACCGCCCACGGCGAGCGTTATCGACGCCTGGCGATACGGGTGCCCGGCCTGCGCCGCAATGTCCACGAGGAGCACCAGCAGATCTTCGACAGCGCCATGGCCGGTCAGCCCGCCCGCGCGGCCCTGGCCCTGGAGGCCCACGTGCGCATGACCCCCGACCTGCTCATCAAGGCCTTGCGCGAGGGCCAGATCTCCCTGTGCGAATCCCCTACCCGAACTCCCCATTCACCATGAGCACACCCCACTCACCCGAAGTCGGCCTGAGCATTCAGGCTGGCAACATCCGAACCAACTACCACGACCACGGCCAGGGCTCGCCGGTCCTGATGATCCACGGATCCGGCCCCGGTGTCAGCGCATTTGCCAACTGGCGGCTGGTCATGCCCGAACTGGCCAAAACCCAGCGCGTGCTGGCACCCGACATGGTGGGTTTTGGCTTTACCGAACGCCCCCAGTGCATCACCTACGGCATGAACACCTGGGTGCAGCAGGCGCTGGACTTCATCGACGCCATGGATCTGCCGCAAGTGGACCTGGTCGGCAACTCCTTTGGCGGCGGGCTGGCGCTGGCCTTTGCCATTCGATACCCCCAACGCGTACGTCGGCTCGTGCTGATGGGCGCGGTCGGGGTGGATTTCCCCATCACACCGGGGCTCGATGCAGTCTGGGGCTATGAGCCGTCTTTTGAAAACATGCGCCGCATCATGGACGTGTTTGCCTACAACCGTGCCCTCGTCACCGACGATCTGGCCCGCATGCGCTTTGAAGCCAGCGCCCGCCCCGGCTTCCAGGAAAGCTATGCCGCCATGTTTCCGGCACCGCGCCAGCGCTGGGTGCAGTCCCTGGCCAGCCCGGAAGACCTCATCGCCGCCCTGCCCCACGAAACCCTGATCATCCACGGACGCGAAGACCAGGTCATCCCGGTCGAAAACTCCTACCGCCTGTCACGCCTGATCCCCAAGTCGCAACTGCACATCTACGGCCAGTGTGGTCACTGGACCCAAATCGAACACGCCGCCCGTTTTGCGCAGCTGGTGTCGAACTTTTTGCAAGAGGCTGGCAGGTCAACCCCCTGACCTGTACAAGCAAAACCCAACCAGCGATCCGATAAAAAACGTTTTTGCGACAAAATAAAAAAATAAATCGAATTAAGCGACAATCCTCGTCGTGATTGGCCCCTTAACACCTGCAAACGCGACAAGCGACACGGCATTGATCTTGTATGCCGAGATCAACTCTGCGCAAAAACGGGCCATTCAGCGGGGCATACAGTCGGGTCAACTGGGACGCATTGCTCCCGGCATGGCCAGCAGCTTGCCGCCGTCCGATTGGCCCGCGCTCATCACGCGCGAGCGCTTGCGTGTACTGGCAGCGCTGTACCCTGGCGCAGTGCTCAGCCACCGTAGCGCCTTCAACGGGGGGCAACCAGAAGGCGGAGTGATCCACCTAACCCATAACTTCAAGCGCGTGATGCAGCTCCCCGGTCTGACCATCATGCTCTGGAAAGGCCCGCCACCCGCCGCAGGCGATACCCCCATGCTCGGGCGAGAGTTGTACTTTCCGTCATTGCCCCGCCTACTGTTAGAGAACCTGCAGCCCACACGTGGCCCCAATCGCCGTGCCGTCGGGCGTGAGGCGGTCGAGCAGCGCTTACTCGAAACCTGCGATGCCCGTGGCGAAGAAGCTTTGTCACGCCTGCGCGAACTTGCCCGCGCCCTGGCACCCGCACTGGGCATGCAAGCTGAATTCAGGGTTCTCGACGACCTGGTGGGCAGCATATTGGGCACCCGCGCCAGTCGCCTCACCACACCGGAGGGCCGCGCCCGCACCGCTCCCATGCCCTATGACGCGCAGCGCATGTCCCTGTTCGAGGACCTGGCGGCGCGGTTGCGCGGCACGCCCCTGGCTGACCCGGTGACCGTAACCTACAGCGAAACCGCCCGCGCCAACTTTGCTTTTTTAGAGTCGTATTTCAGCAACTTCATCGAAGGCACCGAATTCGACGTACAGCAAGCCCGCGCCTTTGTGCTGGAAGGCCAACCCATTGCTGAGCGACCCAAAGACTCGCATGACATCTTGGGGGTGTACCGCCAGGCCTTGCACCCCAGCTGGGCACTGCAAACCATGGCCAGTGGCGAACCGGTGTTGGCCCAGCTACGTGCCCGCCACGCCGACCAAATGCGAGAGCGCCCCGAAGTGGGCCCAGGAGAATTCAAAGTCTTGGCCAATCGCGCAGGCAACACCGAGTTCGTCAGCCCCGAGCGCGTGCGAGGCACCTTGGTGCAAGCCTCACAAATCCTGCCCAGCGTGCCTGCAGGCATAGCCCGCGCCATTTTGGCCATGTTCATCGTCTCCGAAGTACACCCTTTTGCCGATGGTAATGGCCGCTTGGCCCGCTTGGTCATGAACGCCGAACTCTCGGCCGTGGGGTCCTGCCGCATCATCGTGCCCACCTTGTTTCGCGAGGAATACCTCGACAGTCTGCGCGCCCTGAGCCGCATGGGCAACGCCACCCCCTTCATCACCGCCATGCAAAAAATCCACCGCTGGACCGCTGCTTTTCAGTTTGATGACCTGGACGCCACCATCGCCCAGCTGGCCCACTGCAACGCTTTTGAACGGTCGCTGGTGCAATTCAAGCTGCTCACGCCAGAAACCAGCTGAGCGGCCGCCCTGAGCGCCCTCACGTCAAACACTCACCTCACAAACACCTGCGCCCGCAGGTCACGACGCAGGGTTTTGAGTAGCTGGCTGCGCACCACCTCGTCATGGGCGGTGCACACGCTCTTGCCCCGCTGGGCGCTGTAATAGCGCTGCACCTGGATGGTTGAGCCAGTTTGTTTGTAGCTGGCACGGTACTGCAGGCCATCGGCTTCAAACGCAACATCTTCTGGCAGGCGATCTACTTTCACATCGGGTGGCAGGGTGATGTAGGTGGTTTGGCTGTGGCTCTCGTCCTGGCACCGATAAGGAAACTGACGATCGTCGCGCAGCGTTTGCCGGGCCAGTAGGTTGATACTGCCTGGCGCAATGCCCACCGGCACGACAAAGGCACTCGGACCGGGCAGGTTTATCAGGGGCTCCAGCTCAAAGCTGGCTTCCACCACCCAGGGGATGTTCAGATTGGACGGTTCGTTGGGGGTGATGCGGCCGCTACCGCTCTCGCGCTCAGCGGCCAGTATTCGGCGCGAGATGGTGAGCGGGTCTTCGTTGGCCATGGAAAACTGTGCATGGCGCGAGTTGACCTCTGCCGAGCCTTTCATCAAAGACTTGCTGCTGCCCTTCACCGAGCCATCCAAGGCCAAGGTCAAGTGTGTGGTGGTGTCGGTGCCATCACTCTCTGCACTTGATGCAGGTGTAGTTTTGATCTTGCCCGTGGCGGCGATCAAGGCGGGTTTGCCCTGCACACTGGGTGGCAGCGTGCCCATGGGGGCGAACTGTGCTGTGGAGTCCAGAAACAAGTCCAGGCTGGGCACATAGGTGATGGCGTGGTTGAAGGTTGCAGACGATGCCACCGGCGGCAGCTCATAAGCTGCACCCGAATTCACCAGCACCGGGCTGCTGTCGATGTCGACGGCGCGCAGCAAAGCTTCTAGCAGCGCGACATGGTCCTTGCAGTCACCATAGCGGTTGCGCAAGATGCCCTCTGCGCTATGGGGAACAAAGCCACTCAGGTTCATGTACATGCCCACGTACCGGATGTTGTGGCTCACCCAGTTGTACAGGGCCCGCACCTTGGCCGCATCTGTGATCCGGAGATGCATCAGGCCCAAAGGGTAAATCGATGGCACTTTGTGGTGAACGCCACACACAGCCAGCAGTCAGGCCTCCCAATTTCATCCCCCAAATGGGGGATATGAATTTAACTTTGATAATTATAAAATCTGACGGGGATAACGGCAATAAAAAATATCAAGCGGCGCCATCAATATTATTTATCAATATAACTCATTGTCAAAGGAAAATATAATGAAAATACTTATTATCTTTTTTTTCTTACTTTTTTCATTTTTTACCCATGCACAAAACTCGAGCTTAGAACGCGCTCAAATGGATTACGCAAAAAAATACGACCAAGAACGACGAGAACAAGCTGTTAAGGATTATGAACAAAAACTAAATAATAGCACATATAGCAAGGATAGGGAAGGCGCAAATAACTTTTTTATTATTATTGGCATAGCCATTGCAGCATTTGTTATTACAGGCATTGTCAGAAATATAGCAAACCGACCAACTCCTGAAGAATCCAAAGCCTCCAAAGAAAAATATGAAGATTGGGTAAACAAAACGAAAAAATCGATGCTTGACTTTGATTTTCCATTTAATCCTCTCACTAAAGATCAAGTCAAGGGCATGACCATTAACGAAATTGAAAAATCTATCAATAAATCAACACACACCATTGAAAATGATTTAGTTAGACTAGGATGGCAATGCATTGACTACGATGGATATTTAATAAAAAATCACATGAAAGTCTACAGCAGAGCAACCGGCCTAGAAAGAGGAAGCGATTATTTCGCAGAGGAGCGAAACATAATAACCAAAATGAAAAGAGCGAAAAAATTACAAAATATAGATCCACTTAGAATTTATGCAATAATTCAAAGCACCATACCCGAATCATCAATTGGCCTTTGTATTTCCTTCTTTGATAAAAATTCAAATTTGATTAAAAATTATGGCGTACTAACCAATCAAGGAATAGAAACAGGTGGATTTGAGAATTTCGAAAAATGCACTTTCTATAATATTGAGAGCGAGTACGATAACGAAACACTTATAATTAATCCAGTGAATTTCGACTTGGAAGTTGATTGCATTTCAGTATACGTATCCACCGACACAGCAAACACAGATTTGTATGAAGTTGGAAAAAGAACACACAAAAATATATCTATAAAAATTTTCACAAACGGGTATACGGAAAAGCCGATAATTCACAACTGGCCCGTGAAAATAAAATCAAATAAATTATTAAACATCGGCTATTTTAAAAAAAATCCAGATAGTGAAAAATGGGTATTTTTCCCACTCACAGGAAAGTATGTCAACATTAAATTATTTGACTTTGACTCAGAAAAAGATGATATTGAAACAAAAATTCTTTCACCTATCGAGACCGCTTTCAAAGAATCTGTTACCAATGAGGATAATTCGTGAAGCAACGGTACAACGGGCGGGAGGGTTGTTACGCGCTTGAAACTTCTGGCCAGACGACGCCATCAAATCATTTTCTTCTCAATTTACGATAGGATGAGGTCCATCCAATCAAAAATCAAAGAAATGAGAGGATAAGAATGGCAAAAAAAGAAGTCGGTTTGGGCATTCGGCGCTACCTGGGCGACCGGGCGGCGCAGGGGCTGGCATCTGCCAGCGCAAACGACATTTCGACCGCACTGGGGGCTGCACGGCCCACGGTGAATCGGTATCTGGCGGCATTGGTCCTGGAAGGGTTGATTCTGAAGCAGGGCACCGGCCCGGCCACGCGGTACAGCGCAGCGCAAACGAGTGCACCGCTTGTTTCGCCCTCTCCCACGGCAGCGCCGCATTGGAGCGACGAGGCACTGGCACTGCGTGCAGGGCTGCAGGCACCCATTGCCACGCGCACACCGGTCAGCTACCAGCGGGCGTTTGTGGATACGTACATTCCCAATGTTTCATCGCTGCTTCCGGCGGACTTGGCCGCAAGCCTGTTTGCATCCGGACGCACCCCAGGGCATCAGCCTGCCAGTACTTATGCTCGCAAGGTGCTGGAACAACTGCTTATCGACCTGTCGTGGCACTCATCACGCCTGGAGGGCAACCGCAAAAGCCTGCTAGACACCCAGGCGCTATTTGCCAAAGGGCGCACGCAGGCAGATGACATGGACGCGCTCATGCTGCTCAATCACAAAGATGCGATTGAGTTCATGGTGGACGCGGTGCCGGAGTACGGAATGACCGACGCCGTGGTGCGCAACATTCAGAGCTTGCTGATGCAAGGCCTGCTGGACAACCCGGATTCCGTGGGTGCGATACGCAGCACGGTGATGAACATCACCGATTCCGTTTATCTGCCCACCCAGGTTCCTCATCTTCTGGAAGAAATGTTGGGCCTCATCATCGACAAGGCCCAACACATCAAAAACCCGGTGGAGGGCGCTTTTTTTCTGTGGGTGAACATCGCTTATCTGCAACCCTTTGAGGACGGCAACAAGCGTACCAGCCGTCTGTGCGCCAACTTGCCCCTGATGCTGAGCAACTGCGCACCACTGTCGTTCTTGGACGTAGAGCCCACCGACTATGCCGTTGCAGTGACGGGCGTTTACGAGCGTCTGGACGTGAGCCTGGCCGTCGAACTTTTTGCCTGGACCTATCGCCGCTCAATTGAAAAATACAAGGTGGTTCTGGAATCGATGGGCATGCCAGACCCATTCCGGGCCCGCTATCGAGACCATCTGGGCGAGGCAGTCAGGCAAGTGGTGCTTGAGAACGCAAGTGCCATGGATGCCTGTGCCGCCCTGCCGCTACCCACGCAAGATCAGCAGGCGTTTTTGACACTGCTGGTTCGCGAGCTGCAAGGCCTGGCTCCCTACAACTGCGCCCGATACAGGCTCAGCATACGCAAAACCGAAGATTGGTTGGCCCGAGGTCGGCCGTTCGCGCCCCAAAAGTGGTCGATTCATGGTTGAATAGTGTTTTGACTTATCAGAACGATGAACAAGTTCAACAACAAGACGGCCGGCAGCCCTTCACTGTTTGACACAGTGCCACCTGATCTGATGGGTTTGGGGCTGGGCGCCTCGTTCAATGCCAAGGCGGTGCAGTTGTTCCTGGGCCTCAAAAAGGAAGAGCTGGCACGCATTGCGGATGTGTCACTCAAGTCAGTACGGTTTGACAAAGCCATGCCCGAGCCCATGCGTGAGCGCTTGCAGGAAATCGCCCTGGCCATCAACTGGGTTGCCAGGTTTTTCGGTGGGGATGTGGACAAGACTGTCACCTGGTTCGAGGCTCGAAACCCGTTGTTGGACGATATTTCGCCCAAAGAAATGATCCGACAGGGGCGTTTTGAGCGGCTACGCAAATTCATTTTGCGGTCTTTGAAGGAGGCACCGCCTACATCGGATGCGGGACTAAAGCATCAGCTCGATGATGCCACCGCGCAAGCGGTAAGGCAGTTTCGCCAACGGATTGAACCGAACTTTCCTGCCAAAGCGGTGATTGTGTTTGGCAGTCGCGCTCGCGGTGATCACCGCCCAGACAGCGATGCCGATGTGGCTGTTTTGCTCGAGGGAGTACATCAGCGTTTTTTGGATACCAAGCTTCAAATGTCTGACGCTGCCTATGACATCTTGCTGGACACGGGCATCAACATATCGCCTTTGCCCGTTTGGATGGATGAGTGGGAACACCCCGAAGCCTATGTCAATCCGTCCTTGTTATCGAACATTGCCCGCGAAGGGGTGCGGGTTTGACTCAATTCAAGTCCTCAGCGTCCTTGATGGGCAAAGCCACCCAAGCCGTCGCTTCAGCGCATGTTTTGCTGGAGCTTGGCGATGTTGATGGTGCCTGCAACCGCGCCTATTACGCCATGTTTGATGCCGCCCAAGCTGCGCTGTTGTTGTCTGGGGTGCCGGCAACTGATGCCTTGGGTAAAACACACCGTGGCCTGATCAACACCTTCAGTGCGTATCTTGTTAAAGATGGCCCCGTCAGCAAAGAGCTGGGGCGCCAACTCAAGCGTGCCGAAGAAATGCGTTTGGTCGCCGATTACAACGGCGAGTCGGTAACGAAGGCAGATGCAGCCGAGTTGGTAGACAACGCAAAGGCATTTGTCAGTGCCATGCAGCAGCTGTTTTTTGAAAACCCTGCTGCGCCTTCGACGGCCGCCTAACGCTAATCACTCATGCCGCAAGGCATCAATTGGGTCCAGCCGGGCTGCGCGGCGGGCGGGGAAGTAGCCAAACAGCACGCCGATCGTGGCGGAAAAGCCGAAGGACAGCAGATTGATGCCCCAGTTGAAGGTGTAGGGCACGTCCATCACGCGGGTCAGGGCCAGCGATGCGCCAGTGGCCAGCAGGATGCCGATCAGCCCGCCCAGGGCGGCCAGCACCACGGCCTCGATCAAAAACTGTAGCAACACCTCGCGCTCTAGCGCACCAATGGCCAGGCGCAGGCCGATCTCTCGAGTGCGTTCGGTCACGCTGACCAGCATGATGTTCATGATGCCGATGCCACCCACCAGCAGGCTGACTGCCGCCACCGCTCCCAGCAACATGGTCAGCACCTTGGTGGTACCCGACAGGGTTTCGGCCAGTTGCTTGGTGTCGAGCACATTGAAGTTGTCGGGGTCGCCTGCAGCCAGCTTGCGCCGCTCACGCAGCAGCTGCGTGAGGCTGGCCTTGACGCGCTCGGGGTCACTGCCATCGGCCATCGACACCAGCAGGGTATTGACGCGGGTGTTGCCGGTAATGCGCCGCTGCAAGGTTTTGATGGGCAGCAAAACGATGTCGTCCTGGTCGTTGCCAAAGGCGCCCTGCCCTTTGGACGCCAGTACACCGATGATTTCGCAGCTCATGTCGCGCACACGCAGTTGCTCGCCCACCGATGCGCGCCCGGCCATCAGCTCGCGTTGCACAGTGGCACCAATCAGGCACACAGCCGCACCCGCACGCTGCTCGTCGTTGCTGAAGCTGCGACCGGCTGAGAGCTTCCAGTTGCCTACCGCCAGCCACTCGTTGTTGCTGCCGATGAAGCTGCTGCTCCAGTTGCGGCCTTGCGCCACTAGGGTGCCGCCCGAGCGGGCTTCGGCAGCCACCGCAGCCACCCCGCCGATCTGGCTGGCAATGGCCTCGGCATCCACTTCCTTGAATGAGGGGCCGCCCCCGCCGCCAGGCCCCAGGCGCTGACCCGGTCGCACCTGCAGCAGGTTGGTGCCCAAACCGGCGATCTGGTTTTGCACCGCCTGCGTGGCGCCGTTGCCCAGGGTGACCATGGTGATCACAGCGCTGACCCCAATGACGATGCCCAGCATGGTTAAAAACGAGCGCAGCAAGTTGCGCCGAATGGAGCGCAGCGCCAGCAGCAGGGTGTTGAGCAGCATCAGTGCACCTCCGCCGCTTGCAGGGCCACGGGGTGGGGGTTGCGCTCGTCACTGGCCACTTTGCCATCCACAAAACGCACGATGCGCCGGGCGTAGGCCGCCATGTCGGGCTCGTGCGTCACCATCAGCACCGTGATGCCGTGCTCGATATTGAGCTGCCACAGTAAATGCATGATTTCGTGGCCGCGCTGGGTATCGAGGTTGCCGGTGGGCTCGTCGGCCAGCAAGACCGCCGGCTTGGTGACGATGGCCCGCGCAATGGCCACGCGCTGCTGCTGCCCGCCCGACAGCTCGGCCGGCGTGTGGTGCTCCCAGCCCTGCAGGCCCACAGCCGCCAGGGCTTTGGCAGCGGCCGTGTGACGCTGGCGGGCACCCTCGCCCCGGTACAGCAGTGGCAGTTCGACGTTTTCCTGGGCCGAGGTGCGCGCCAGCAAATGAAAGCCCTGAAACACAAAACCAAAGTAACGCCGGCGCAGGCGCGCCCGCTGGTCGCGCGTCAGCCCTTCGACATGCACCCCCCGAAACAGGTAGTCGCCGGTGGTGGGCGTGTCCAGGCACCCCAGGGTGTTCATGGCCGTCGACTTGCCCGAACCGCTGGGGCCCATGATGGCAACAAAGTCGCCGGCGTCAATGTCCAGGTCCACCCCTTTGAGTGCCTGCAAGGCGTTGGCACCTACGCCATACGTGCGGGTGATGCCACGCAGGCGGATGAGGGGTACTCCGGCAATCGAAGCAGGCGCCGAGACTGATGGCAAAGGCGGCGGCGTGGGGTTCAAGGTGCGGCTCCGGCGGCACGCTGGTCCGTAATGATCTGGGCGCCCTCTTGCAGCTCGCCGCCCAGCACCTCGGTCATGCGGCCATCGGTGATGCCCAGCTTGACGGGCACCGCCACGGCCTGCCCGTCTTTCAGCACCCACACTTGGCGCGCGCCTTTGCTGTTGCCATTGCCGCCAGCGGTTTTGGGCGCTCCGATGCGGGGAGGACGGGGCAGGAGCTTGTCCATCAAGCCATCGCTGCGGCCGGCGCGGGCGCCACCGCCTGCAGACGCACCTGCGGTGGGCGCAAAACGCAGGGCGGTGTTGGGCACCAGCAGCACGTCACGTCGCTCGGTGGCAATGATGCTGGCGGTGGCGGTCATGCCCGGGCGCAGGCTGAGGTCGGCGTTATCCACCTCCAGCCAGCTCATGTAGGTCACCACGTTTTCTGTTTTGGTGGCACCAAAGGCCACACGCTTGACCTGGGCCGGATAGTGCCTGGACGGGTAGGCACTGACGGTGAAGCTGGCTTTTTGATCGACGCGGACCGAGCCGACATCGGCCTCATCCACGGCCACCTCCAGGCGCAGACGGCTCAGGTCTTCGGCGACCGAAAAAAGAGTGACCGCCTGCAAGGAGGCAGCCACCGCATTGCCGGGGTCGACCGATCGGGTCAGCACCACGCCGTCGATGGGCGAGCGGATGGAGGCCTTGGCCAGATTGGTTTCGTCAGTGGACAGCGTGGCCCGGGCCTGGGTGATGGCGGCAGCGGCGGCGGCCTCAGCGGCGACTGCGCGCTCGACGGATGCGCGGGCAGCGTCCAGTTCGGAAGCTGAAGGCACCTTGCCACCCGACAAGCGGGCAACTTCTTCAAAGCGCGCCAGGCTGGCCCGGGCCTCCTTGAGGGTGGCGGTCGCTTGCGCCAGCTGCGCCTGCGCTGACAGCAGGGCCGCGCCCGAGCGCTGTACCTGGTCTGAAAGCTTGGCCGTGTCCAGCACCACCAGCACCTGGCCTTTTTTGACGCGGTCATTCACATCCACCAGCACCTCGCGCACGGTGCCCGACAACTCGCTACCCACATTGACCGAGCGTGTGGGCTGCAGCGTGCCGTTGGCCGACACCGTCAGGGTCAAGTCGCCCTTGCTGGCCGCCTCGGTCACGTAACTTGGGCCAGCACCCTGTTTTTGGCGAGCTTGCCAATACCAAAGGCCCGCGCCAGCGGCAGCGACCATCATGACCAGCAGCCACAACCAAAGTCGGCGCCACCAGGGGCGCGTGGCCTCAGCGCCCAGCAAGTCGCTCAGCGCGGCGGCTGAAGACGACGACGGGCCCGGGGGCGGCGCAGAGGCGGGGACGGAGCTTGGTTCAGAGGTGGGGGACATAGCAGCAGTGTCAGATGGGTTCATGGCGCGGTGGCAGCCAGGTCGGCCTCAGGGGTCCAGCCGCCGCCCAGCGCCTTGTACAAGCGCACATGGTCGGCACTGAGCGCAGCGCGGGTCACCGTGAGACTGTCCTGGGTGGACAGCAGGGTACGCTGGGCGTCCAGCACAAAGCGGTAATCGATCAGGCCGCCTTCATAACGATGGCGGGCCAGCAGGTCGGCGTTGGTGGCTGCCACCACTGCGGCTTGCAAGCGAACCAGGCGCTCACGGTTGCCTTGCAGGCTGACCAGGGCGTCTTCCACGTCTTTGAGCGCTGCCAGAACAGCACCATCAAAAGCCACCCGAGCCTGCAACAGTGCGGCCTCTTGCGCCCGCACCTGGGCCTGCGCGGCGCCGCCATCGAGCACCGGCAAGGACACACTGGCCAGCACGCTGCCCAAAGCCGAACCACCGCCGGTCAAGGCCCCCAAGGTGAGCGCACGCAGGCCCAGCGTGCCGCTGATGCGAAAGCTGGGCAAGCGCTGGGCATCGGCCTGCCTGGCGCGAGCCAGCGCAGCGGTGATGCGGTTTTCTGCGGCGCGCACATCTGGCCGCTGGCGCAGGGTGTCGGCGGGCAGGGCCTGCGCCCAGGCAGCTGGCGGCAGGGGCACGAACTGCGGCGCCACCAGCGCGGCACTGACGGCACCGGGGGCCTGCCCGGTCAGAACCGCCAGCGCATTGAGCGACTGGGCCACGCTGCTTTGCAGGGCCGGAATTTGTGCGCCGGTCTGCTCGCTGGCGGTCACGCCCTGCTCCTGGTCTAGCGACGAGGCCAAGCCCGCCTGCACGCGCCAGCGGGTGATCTGCAGGGTTTCGGCCTGAGCTGCCACGCTGCCTTGTGCCAACGCCAAGCGGGCTTGCTGCGCGCGCAGGTCGATGTAAGTTGAGGCCACTTCCGCAGCCAAAGACACACGCACGGCAGCCAGGTTGTTGCTGGCGGCCAGCGCATCGGCCACGGCGGCCTGGTCGGCCAGACCGTTGGCACCAAACACATCGACTTCCCAGCTGGCATCCAGCCCCGCCTGAAAACTGTTGCTGGCGTCCACGGTACCCGAGCCACTGCGCTGCGCCGAGCCCGAGGCGTTGAGCTTGGGTCCCAGCGCGGCGGCTTTGACATCCCGCAGGGCGCGCGCCTGCAACAAGGCGGCCTGGGCACTGCGCAAGCCGGTGTTGGCCTGAAGGGCCTGGGTGATGAGTGCGCTAAGTTGCGGGTCCTGAAATCCCTGCCACCAACTGGCCAGGTCTGTGCTGGCCGCCCCATTGCCAGACGCAGCCGTCGCCTGGCCAGGCACGGTGGTGGGGCTGGCAGACCAAGCCGCCGGCACAAGCACGGGAGATGCAGATATTGGTTGACCGGCCGGTGTGCTTGCCGCCGTCTCGGCTCGGCCTGCAAACAAGGACGTGAGGGAGCCAGGCAGAGTCGAGCAAGCCGACAGCAGGCTGCACAACACAACTGTCCACAAAGGGGTGGCAAACAACTTCAAGAATCGCATGGCCGCCGATTGTGCTGCAGCCATATGTCCCCTGCGTTGATGTGTGTTGCGCGCGGGTAAAGATGCCGGCCTGGCCTGCAGGATTTACTGAAACGCCACCTCGGCAAAGCTGCGCAGCTTGCGGCTGTGGAGCTGGTCCACGCCCTGGCCGCGCAGCAGCTCCATGGCCTTGATGCCGATGCGCAAATGCTGATCAACCCGCTCGCGGTAAAAGTGGTTAGCCATGCCAGGCAGTTTGATCTCGCCATGCAGGGGTTTGTCGCTCACACACAGCAAGGTGCCATAGGGCACGCGAAAGCGAAAACCATTGGCCGCGATGGTGGCGCTTTCCATGTCGAGCGCCACGGCTCGGCTTTGGCTGAAGCGGCGCTGTGGCTTGTTGTCGGGCAGCAGCTCCCAGTTGCGGTTGTCGGTGCTGGCCACGGTGCCGGTACGCATGATGCGCTTGAGCTCAGGGCCCTTGATTTGCGTGACATCGGAGACCGCCGCCTCCAATGCCAGCTGGATTTCGGCCAGGGCCGGGATGGGTACCCACAGCGGCAGGTCTTCGTCCAGCACATGGTCTTCGCGCACATAGCCGTGGGCCAGCACGTAGTCTCCCAGCTGCTGGGTATTGCGCAGGCCAGCGCAGTGGCCCAGCATGACCCAGGCATGCGGGCGCAGCACGGCAATGTGGTCGGTGATGGTTTTGGCGTTGGCCGGCCCCACACCGATGTTGACCATGGTGATGCCACTGCGATCAGAACGCATGAGGTGATAGGCGGGCATTTGAGGAAGCCGTGGCGGCGCCTTGCCCAGGGCATCGTCGGCTTGCGGCTTCAAACCCTTCCGACGGGTGACCACATTGCCGGGCTCGATAAAGGCCACGTAGTCGCTGGTGGGGTCGGCCATGGCCTCGTGGCCCAGGCGCACAAACTCGTCGATGTAGAACTGGTAGTTGGTAAACAGCACAAAGTTCTGAAAATGCTCGGGCGCCGTGCCGGTGTAGTGGCGCAGGCGGTGCAGCGAATAGTCCACCCGCGGGGCCGTGAACAACGACAGCGGCTGGGCCTCGCCGGGGCGCGGCTCGAAGGTGCCGTTGGCGATGCCGTCGTCCATGGCGGTGAGGTCGGGCAGGTCAAACACATCGCGCATCAGCTGGCGACGCTGGGGGCTGAGCGTGCCCTCGATGTGGTCATGCTCTGCAAACGAAAAGTGCACCGGTATGGGCTGCGTGCTGGTGCCCACCTCCAGCGCCACCTGGTGATTGGCCAGCAGCAGCCGGAACTGTTCCAGGTAGTAGTCGCCATACAGGTCGGGGCGGGTCAGGGTGGTCTCAAATCGGCCGGGGCCCGCCACAAAGCCGTAGCTCAGCCGCGCGCTGTCGGCCGTGTTTTTAAGCGTGACCGTGTCGGTCTGCACCCGCACAAAGGGATAGCAGGCCCGCACATGGCCCGGCAAAGTTTCGCCCGCCACAAAGCGCTGCATGGCCTGGCGCAAATGGGCCAGGCTGCCGTCGTAAATCTCCCGCGCCTTGGCCAAGGCGGCCTCGGGGTCGGTAAAGCTGGAAGGGGCAATGTAGGGGGGCAGATGTGACATGAATCTATTGTGCATGGGCAGATCAGGAGTGCCACGTCTCATGCCCCACCAGCATCTGGTTCAGAAGATCCGAGCCTTTGACCGTGACCTTTTTGGCCACACAGAAGTCGTTGCCTTGGGGGGTGCCAGTCGATCAGCCAAACGGCAACGCGGTTTTCACCGGCACCCGGCTGCACCTTAATGCCGTAGCGAAGCATTTCGTACATCGCCCGGTTGCGGTCATACAGGCTTTTGCGGCTGTCACCGGCCACCTTGGTAAATTCGTGCAGGGCGCGGTTGATGAGGGTATCGACCACGCCACGGGCTTGCAGCCAGGCGCGCCGCAGGGGCTGGTCGATGTGGCTGTTGTCGCGGTCGATCCAGTTGCCTAGGTAGCGGTAGCCCAGTCGGTGCTGGAACAGGGCCACCACACGGGCCTGGGTGGCTTTTCGATTTGGCCGACAGTGCTGTTCATGACACAGAAGCTCCCTGAGATTTCTACTTCGTACACTGTAGCTTGTGCCTTGGCCGAATCGAGTAGCCTTGGGACCCCAAACAATCGGGAGCGCCGGGATGGCAGAAGAAGAACAAAGGGACGACAAGGGCATCCTGCGAGAGGCTTGCCTTGCCACTTTGGCCGCCATGAATGAAATGCTGGCGGATGAATATCCTGATCTTGACCTGCAACTTGCCATGGTTGGCGTCCAAGAAGCCAAACAGTTGCGCAAGGTTTTTGTGCCCTCTGACCAAGAAAGAATGGTTGATTGGGACTGGGAGCAGCTGTTTCACAAACGCGTCAAACGTGACAGAACTGCATGGATGTTTTTGGTGTCGGTGGAACAAACGCACGGCGCAGTCTGCTATGGCACCATTGGCGTTGACGATGACTGTGTCAGCATTGAGCGGCTTGAACGCAACACCGAAGTCCCCCAGCTCAAGGGCCTTGCTGCTTTGATCGCTGTTCAGTACGCCGCAGCCTTGGCCACTTACCTTGCCTTGGGTGAAGTGCGCGTATGTGACCCAGACCCGGCGCTTGTCACCTTTTACGAACAGAACTTTGGGTTGACTCGACACTCCAAGGGTAAAGAAGTAACATATCTCTCCAAGAAAATGCTGCCATGAAGACTGCCCAAATCAAAACCACGCCCAACATGACCGTTTCCGATACGGCCATGATTCGTGCGCGCGCCTCGCTGGCAAATGTTGCGTTTTCTTCGTCTCAGTCCAAGCAAATTGCAAAAGCCGCCCAAGCGTTGCCCGATGTAGCTGTTATGGCCGGTGTTAAGCGGCCTGCCAGCGCACGACACGCCACGCAAAAATTGGCAGCTACCGCCTGACGCTGGGAGAATTTGCCGACTATTTCGGCGAAGCTTGCTTGCAGCCTTCAGAGCCCACGCCAGCGGATGGCCGCGCCCTTCATTTGCATTGGCATGAAACCCAGCGTCTCCCGCGCATCTGCATCGGGTTGCACTAGTCGAGCCGCTGCCAGAACGGCCTGCTGCTTGGATTCACCCCACGAAGCCAAGCGCGATCCACTCCGATTTACACCGGAGCGGTG
>JBEEJZ010000185.1:0-3698 GCA_041168905.1 Pseudomonadota bacterium
AGAGGTTCGTGCTTGAACTGAATCACCAGGTCACGCTGCGGCAC
This sequence comes from Pseudomonadota bacterium, assembly GCA_041168905.1. Classification (GTDB taxonomy): domain Bacteria; phylum Pseudomonadota; class Gammaproteobacteria; order Burkholderiales; family Burkholderiaceae_C; genus JBEEJZ01. The sequence continues at coordinate 45 of JBEEJZ010000185.1, forward strand.
AGTGGTCTCGGCCATGTCCATGCTCACCCAGTTGTGCGGCAGGCGCGGGCCGGTCAGCACCACTTGTCCGGGCTGAAACTGCCCGATCCAGTCGCCCACAAACATCTTGCCCGAGGTGGCGGTGATGATGTGCAGCTCGTACTCGTCGTGATAGTGCCAGCGCGCCAGAGGCGTGGGAAAGCCGTGGGCCAGACAACGTATGAAACCCACCTCGGTGGGCGACTCATAGCCCAGGTCGGGCGAACGTGCGTAGTCTCTTTCCAGTTCGGGTTTGAGCTGGCGAGGAACATGGCGGGGCAGGGCAGACACGGCGGGCCTCTGGTAAAGATAGGGGCGTTACCTTACCACTGTCTTTGTGAAACCCAGCACGCGCTCATAGGCAGTACGCAGTGCAGCAAGCAGCCGCGGGTCCCCCGCCAACTCGCCCCACAGCACGGCGTCCGCACTGAAGGCCGCCACTGGGTCCGGTGCCTCGCAGATGGCATGGGCTGCAGCCGCGTCCATGGCCTGGTCCTGGTAGGTGTAGTGAATCTGCCCCGCGTGCCAGCGCTGCAGATAAGCCAGAAACAGCGCCGGCAACATGGCCACCGCCGCGATCGACTCACCCCGGGCCAGGCGCTCGCGAATGGTGGGCGCAATAAATCCTGGAATCTTGGAGTAACCGTCCATGGCCACACGCTGGTTGGTGTCGGCAATAGCAGTGTTGCAAAAACGCTCTAGCACCACGTCGCGGTACTTCGCCAGGTCAATCGGGCTGGGCGACAAGACCGGAATCACATCTTGCGTGACATAGTCAAAAGCGAACTGGCGGATCACCGGGTCCAGCGTGCCCTCATGAATGTAGGTGTAGCCCACCAACGTTCCGGCCCAGGCAATGCAGCTGTGGGTGGCGTTGAGCAGGCGGATCTTGGCCTCTTCGTAAGCCTGTACCGACTGCACCATCTCGGCGCCCACTTTTTCCCAGGCGGGGCGGCCGGCCACAAAGTGATCTTCAATCACCCACTGAATAAAGCTTTCACCCATCAGGGCCGCTGCATCATCGACCCCGGTGGCCGCCAGCACGCGCTCGCGCACGGCTGGCGTGGGCCGGGGCGTGATGCGGTCGACCATGGCATTAGGACTGCTGGTGTTGGCCTGTATCCAGGCCAGCAGCTCGGTGTCGCCAGCCAGCTCGACAAACTGCAACAGGCCGCCGCGCGAACGCTCGCCGTTGTGGCGCAGGTTGTCGCAGTTCATCAGGGTCACAGGCCCAGCCTGCTTGTTCATGCGCGCGCGCAGGATGGCCGTCAGTGCGCCATAAATGGTGCTGCCGGGCTGGCCCTTTTTGGCCAACTCCAGATCGCTGCGCAAATCGGCGAAGGTGGCCAGGTCCAGGCGGTTCTGGGCGTCCAGGTAATAACCGGCCTCCGTCACGGTAAAGGAGATGATCCGGGTGGCCGGGTCCGCGCCCACCTCAATCAGCTCGGCCAGGTCGGGCGTGTAGCCTATCACCTGGCGTATGGCCTGGATGCGCTGGTACTGGTGCTCGCCCTGGGGCGAGATGGTCTCCAGGGTGTAGGCGCCACCTTGGGCTTGCAGGGCCGCGATGGTGTCGGCCATGTCGGGGCGCAAATTGCCGCCGGCCAGCACCCAACTCTCGTCGCCCTGGTCGTGCAGGGCTTGCAGGTAAACGGCCTGGTGGGCACGATGAAAGGAACCCAGTCCCAAGTGCAAGATGAGGTTCATGGTTGACTCTTTGTTGTCCATAAAGGGTGACACTGAAGGGCTGAAAAGCTTTCTTAAAGATCGAAGTTGGTGGGCATCATCACCACGTCGCGGATGGTCATGCCACGTGGACGGGTCAGCATGAACAGCACGACCTCGGCCACCTCGGCGGGCTCCAGCAGGCCACCGGCCTCGCGCAGGGCTTGCAGCTTGTCCTGCGGCCAGTCTGCCAGCAGTCCGGTGACGACCGGTCCTGGTGAAATCGAACCCACCCGGATGCCGTGCTTGAAGACCTGGCGGCGCGTGGTTTGCACAAAGCAATCAATCGCCCACTTGGAAGAGGCATAAACCGGCTCCCACGGCGTGGGGTAGTGCGCGGCCAGCGAGCTGGTCACGATCACGTCGCCACTGCCTTGCTCAATCATCTGCTTGATCACATCGCGTACGTTTTTCATCACCACAGCCACATTGAGTTGCAGCATGCGGTCGATGGCGTCGTGCTCAGCATCCACCAGGTCGCCGCCCACATAAAGCCCCGCATTGGCATGAAAAACATCGAGCCGTCCCCCGGTGCGCTTCAGGATTTCGGGTAACAGGGTGGCGCATTGTTGGGCATTGAGCAGATCCATCACCAAGGGCGTGGCGGCCGCGCCCAGTTGGGCACAGGCACGCTCCAGCGCAGCTGCATCGCGATCCACCAAAACCACCTGGGCGCCCGCAGACACCAGGGCCTGCGTGCTGGCCAGGCCGATGCCCGATGCCGCACCGGTGACGGCGGCGAACTTGCCTAGTAAAGGAGTGCTCATCTTGTTCTTTCCATGAATATCAAACTGCCACGGGCGCGGCGCTGCGGGTGACTTTGCCGTTGGCATCAAACAAGTGCGCTGCATCGGGGTCGATGGCCAGACCCACCCGTTGGCCTGCATGCAGCTGGGTGCGCTGGTTCTGGCGAGCGATCAACTGCGCGCCGGTGTCGGTGCGTACATAAACCAGCGTCTCGGCGCCCAGTGCCTCGACCAAGGCCACCTGACCCTGCACCACGCCGCTGCCGGCTTCTTGCAAATGCACGTTTTCGGGGCGTAAGCCGATGAAGCCTCCAGCAGCCACTGGCAAGCCATAGGTCGCCACCGCCTGAGCCAGCTGGTCCGCAGGCAGCACATTCATTTGCGGAGTGCCGATGAACTGCGCCACAAACTGGTTGGCTGGGCGGTCGTACAGCTCCAGGGGTGTGCCCACCTGTTCGATCACACCGTCGCGCAACACCACCACGCGGTCAGCCAGCGTCATGGCCTCCACCTGATCATGGGTCACGTAAATCGTGGTGGCCCCCAGGTCGCGGTGCAACTGGGCAATTTCCACCCGGGTCTGGCCACGCAGGGCTGCATCCAAGTTGGACAAAGGCTCATCGAACAAAAACACTTTGGGCGCACGCACAATGGCACGTCCGATGGCCACACGCTGGCGCTGGCCGCCCGACAAGGCCTTGGGGGTGCGCTCCAGGTAGCTGGTGAGGTTCAGGATGCCAGCCGCACGCTTGACCTTCTCATCAATCACCTTGGCATCCACGCCCGCCAGCTTCAGGGCAAAGCTCATGTTTTCGTACACGCTCATGTGTGGGTACAGCGCGTAGCTTTGAAACACCATGGCCAGATCCCGTTTGCTCGATGGCAACTGGGTGATGTTGCGACCATCGAGCAGCAAGTCGCCGCCGTCGATGTGCTCCAGACCGGCAATCAGGCGCAGCAAAGTGCTTTTGCCACAGCCCGAAGGGCCCACAAACACGATGAATTCGCCTTGCTGGATCTGCAGGTCCACGCCCTTGATGGCGCGGTGCTCGCCAAAGTATTTTTCGATGCCTTTGAGTTCTAGGTAGGCCATGTTGTTTTCTCTTTGCTTGTCTTGAGTTCGGTCAGTGTTTGGGGGCACGTTGGGCGGGTGCATCATTTCACG
>JBEEJZ010000186.1:0-13594 GCA_041168905.1 Pseudomonadota bacterium
CTTTCATAAGGCGTCTTTCTGGATGTTCCGCAGGCAGTGATGGAAGAAGAGAGCAACCCTAGGACTGCTACCCATGGACTCTGGTTGGCGTTCGTAGGTCGATGTCGGTGCAATAATAGCCTCGTCAAACATTGACTAGGCAATTAAATTCAAAAAATACCTCGAATCAGGTCATGCCCACTGCACCCCAAAGCCCAGAGCCCGACCTGTGCCAGATCGACACTGCATCCGGCACCTTTTATGACCCCGAGCATTACTGCCGTGAGGAGAGCCTGGCCTACCTGATGCACCGTATCCTGGGCCTTATGGGCGCTGAGGTGGACGCCGCCTTGCGCGACAAGGACCTGACGAACGCCCAGTGGGTTCCCTTGCTCAAATTGCACCTGGGCTCTGCATCCACCGTCGCAGAACTGGCCCGTGAATGTGATCTGGATGCGGGCGCCATGACCCGACTGCTGGATCGGATTGAGAGCAAGGGCCTGTGCCGCAGGATTCGTAACAGCCACGACCGACGCGTGGTCAATGTGGAGTTGACCGACGCAGGGCGTGCCCTGGCTCGAGGGATACCCGCGACGCTGTGTCGCACCCACAACGACTATCTCGATGGTTTTTCCACGCAAGAGTGGGCCACCCTCAAGCAGTTTTTGGTCCGCATGCTTGATAACGCTCGGGCCACAGAACGGGCGCGCAAGAGCAATCCGGCCTGATCGGCCACATATTTCACGCAGTCATCCCTGACGCGCCTTCTATATCCATAACACTGTCCATGAACCCAGCCGCTGAACTCAAAAACAAGCCCAACGTACCCGTACCCAGCAGTGCTCCACCCACAGGCGCACGAAAACGTGCCTTGGGTGTGGTGGCCGCAGTCGTGATTCTGGCCGGCATCGCCTGGGGAGCTTATGACTGGCTGGTTTTGCGCAAGGTCGAGACCACCGACAACGCCTACGTGCAGGGACATGTAGTCCAGGTGACGCCCCTGATTGCCGGCACTGTACAAAGCGTACTTGCAGATGACACCGACTTTGTGAAAGCCGGGCAAACCCTGGTGCAGCTCGATGCTTCTGATGCCAAGGTGGCCCTGGAGGCTGCCAAGGCCCAATTGGCCTTGGCCGTGCGCCTCAGCCAGACCGAGGGCGCCAGCCTGCCAAATCATCCCCAAATTCTGGCGGCTTCAGCCAAGGTGAGCGAGGCTTATCTCAACCTGCGCCGCACCCAGCTGCAAGCCCCCGTGGACGGCTATGTGGCGCGCCGCACCGTGCAACTGGGTCAGCGCGTCGCTCCCGGTGCTCCTCTGATGGCGGTGATCCCGCTCAAGGACGTCTGGGTCGAGGCCAACTTCAAGGAAGTCCAGCTGCGTCACATCCGCATCGGCCAGCCGGTCAAGCTGACGGCTGATCTCTATGGCAGCAAGGTTGAATACCAGGGGCGCGTCGCAGGCGTTGCGGCCGGTACAGGAGCCGCCTTCGCCTTGTTACCCGCCCAAAACGCCACCGGCAACTGGATCAAAGTGGTGCAACGTGTGCCCGTGCGTGTGGCTCTGGATCGCGCACAGGTCGCGGCGCACCCCTTGCGCGTGGGTTTATCCATGGTGGCGAGTGTGGATGTTCAGGATCAGAGTGGCTCATCTCTGGCCAATGAAGCGAGCCTGCCCAGCCCGGTATCCCCGGCCGTAGACGACGTGGAGTCGCTGGCAGAGCAGACGGTGCGTGCCGTGATTGCGGCCAACCAGGGGCGGCCGGTGTCGGCCAAGCCCGTTCGTTGACCGACGTCGTGAGCGGTCCCAGTCCGGCCCCTGGCCAGTTTTCGCCCCTGCAGGGTTCAGCGCGGGTGTGGGGCACCATTGCCTTGTCCTCAGCGACGTTCATGAACGTCCTCGACAGCTCCATTGCCAATGTGTCCCTGACAGCGATTGCCGGTGACCTGGGCGTAAGTCCCAGCCAGGGTACCTGGGTGGTGACCAGCTTTGGGGTTGCCAACGCCATTGCCTTACCCTTGACCGGGTGGCTGTCGCAGCGCTTCGGGCAGGTGCGCCTGTTCATGGCCAGCATCCTGCTTTTTGTGCTGACCTCCTGGATGTGCGGTCTGGCACCCAATATGGAACTGCTGATCGCGTTTCGGGCGATGCAGGGCTTTGTGGCCGGCCCCATGATCCCCTTGTCGCAGGCCTTGCTGCTCGCCAGCTACCCACGCATGATGGCTGGCCTGGCCATGGCCCTGTGGTCCATGACCATCCTGGTGGCCCCGGTGGTGGGCCCTGTGCTGGGCGGCTGGCTCACGGAGAACATCAGTTGGGGGTGGATTTTTTATATCAACATCCCGGTGGGGCTGGTGTCGGCTGTGATGGTCTGGTCGGTCTACCGCAAGCGCGAGAGCACGGTGCGCAAGCTGCCCATAGACGCCGTGGGCCTGGCCCTGTTGGTGATATGGGTAGGTGCGCTACAAATCATGCTGGACAAGGGCAAGGAGTTGGACTGGTTCCAATCCGGGGAGGTGGTCGCTTTGGGCGTGACTGCCGCCGTCGCTTTGGCGTTTTTTCTGGCGTGGGAGCTGACCGATGAACACCCGGTGGTGGATTTGAGGTTGTTCAAAAACCGCAATTTCTGGTCGGGCTCCCTCGCCACGGCGGTGGGTTATGGCGTGTTTTTTGGCAATCTGGTGCTGTTGCCGATGTGGCTGCAGCAGTACATGGGCTACACCGCCACACAGTCCGGCGAGCTGCTGGCGCCTGTGGGAATCTTCGCCATCCTGCTGTCACCCATCGTGGGCAAGAACACGCACCGCCTTGATCCGCGCAAGCTGGCCACGTTTGCCTTTGTCGTGTTTGCCATCGTGCTGTACTTGCGCTCGCGTTTCAATACCCAGGCCGATTTCGGCACCATCATGATTCCGACGGTGGTACAGGGCATCGCGCTGGCTTTCTTCTTCATCCCGCTGGGCACGCTCACCTTGTCATCGGTGACGCCCGACAAGACTGCAGCGGCAGCGGGTTTGTCGAACTTTGCACGCATCACCGCGGGCTCTTTTGGCACCTCGATTGCGTCCACCCTCTGGCATGACCGCGCTGCGCTGCACCACGCTCAACTCTCCGAAGCCGTCACCCTGGGGCGCCCGGCGGCGGATGCAGCATTGCAGGGCCTGAGTGGTGCGGGTCTGGAACCCCTGCAGGCCCTGGCTGTGGTGAATCGGCTGGTCGATCAGCAGGCCTACATGCTGGCGGCCAGCGATATTTTCTGGGCATCGGCCCTGGTGTTCCTGGCGCTGATCCCATTGGTGTGGTTTGCGCAGCCCAAACGTTCCAGCTCTGCTGGAGGCGATGCTGGCGGCGCACATTGAGGGACGGAGTCTCGTTATCATTTCCGCCCTAAGGAGGCATTCGATATGTCTTATTTCAAGTTTTTGAATCTGGTGGAAGCCGTTCGCCAGTTGCCCAGTTTCCCGGCGCTGGATGCCGCCGAGGAGCGATTGCTCAATACCTTTGCCACCCGCTGGCACGCCGGCGTGCACATCAGCGTGGTCGAAGCCATGAATCTCCTGCCTGAGATTTCTCCAAGCACGGCCCACCGACGTTTGAAGAGGCTGCGGCAAAAAGGGCTGATCGCCCTGAGTCCGGATGAAGCTGACAGCCGCATCAAGTACGTGGTTGCTACGCCGAAAACGGAACAATATTTCGGCACTCTGCAAGACTGCCTGACCCGGGCGCAAACGTGACGATTGCCCAGCGTGTGGCCACCGTGGCCGGGACGGCGCTGGCCTATTTCTTGTTGTTTGAGCTCAACGACCTCCTGTTTCCTTCCCTGGAGTTTTCGGTGGGCGTGACCTGGATTTTTCTGCCCAGTGGTTTGCGGCTGGCCTTCATATTGGTGTTTGGCGTCTGGGGTGCCTTTGGAATTGTGGTGGCGTCCATTGTGCTGAGTGCGGTGCATCACTTCCAGGGGCTCATGCTGATCGCCGTCGGGGCAGGGCTGATCTCTGGGCTGTCCCCCTTGCTGGCTCGTCGCGTGTGCATCGATTTTTTAAAACTCCGGGTCGACCTGGCAGGGCTGACGGCGGCTAGTCTTTTGCAGGTTGCATTGGTCTTCGCCGTGGTGAGCGCCTCCATGCACCAGATCTGGTTCAGTTTTCAAGGTTTGACCGAGAACTTTCTTGAGGCCGTGATGGTGATGGCTATGGGGGATTTGGTGGGGACCATTCTGGTTCTGTATGCGGCGAAATTCCTCCTTCGGTTTCTGCCCAGTCCCATCCACAGGTCCAACCCCTAAAACGACCGTACCCGACATCGGGCGAGCGCTGGCCTACAGCCGCAGCGCCTGTGCGTAGCCCGTCATCTCCAGGTAACCAGCCCCCAGGGGCCGCCCCTTCGGGTCATACAGGTGACTCAAGCCTTCCCAGTAAATGGCGCCTGTGCTGTTTCGGCTGTCCAGCTCCTGTTCATCCAGGGCTGCAACCACGGTGTAAACGCCGGCGGGCGTGGAAACCTGCCATTCCACCGGGTAAGTGGCCCCGCTTCGGGAGCTACGCCAGTGCCGCAAGGGCGTGAAGTTCACTTCATCCGCCTTGAATATGCGGGTAGCTACCCCTGGCGCTCGAAAAGAGCCGCCTGCCCAAAGTGCCTCCCCCTGAGCCGTTCGCAGCCGAAATGCCGTCAATGCACTGCCGTCATCAAGGTTCATGCCGATCCAGTCCCATCCCACGGCCTGCGGGTGCAGCAGGGACTCGCTCCACTCGTGGTCCAGCCACGCACGTCCCTGCACGGCGGTGGTCGCCCCCTGGGCGGTGACAGCACCCTGAACCCTCAGCTGTGGCTGGCTGTAATAAAAGCTGGCCTGACTTGCGTTGGGGCCTTTGCGTGACAGTCCCCGCTCGCCCTGCAGCAGCACGGGCTGAGTGGGAGTGAGCGTGAGTGCGAGCTCGAAGTCGGACGCCTTGACCTGCGTTTCGTAAGGGGCGAAGGCGTCACCGGGGCTGCGTTTCAGGGTCCAGTCCCGCAGGGTCAGGCGCGTGTCTTCAAGGTCTGCAAGGGCCAGGCCAAAGCCCTCGCGTGCCACACGCTGGTCGTGCAGGAAGTGTCGGCTGTGGATGTCGGTGAGCGCTGCATGGGCAAACAGCAGCTGCTTAGCCGCGAAGGCGGACTTCATCGCCTGGGTTGCATCCACCCGGGTGCGAAAAAAAGTCACCTGAAAGCCCAACTTCCGACCCGGAGCCTGCAGTTGCCCGGTGACGTACCACCACTCCGTGCGTAGCTCGGGGTGGCTCCCAAAATCGCGTGGGAACTGCAAAGCCTGCGGGCTGAGCGCCTGCAGGTCCAGCACCGAGCCTGTCATGCCCAAAGCTAACGTGCGTTGCAGCAGCTGACGGCGGGTAGAGGCGAGTGGAGGGCGTGTGTGGCGCATGCGTGGCCATCATAAGCGTGGTCCGGCGAGCCGCCGATGAGGCCTGGCTGAGACGGTGCAGGCCAGCCGGCTGAACACCATAAACTCGGGAAATGAGTAACACCGACGACACCCCACCTGAACACAGATTGCCCCTGACTGGCCTGCGCGTGGTGGAATTCACACACATGGTGATGGGGCCTACCTGCGGCATGGTGCTGGCGGATCTGGGGGCCGAGGTCATCAAGGTTGAGCCCGCTGAAGGCGACCGCACCCGCCATTTGCTGGGTGCCGGTGCGGGATTTTTCCCGATGTTCAACCGCAACAAGAAGAGCATAGCGATCAATTTGCACACGCCCGAAGGTGCCGAGCTGGCGCGCAGACTGGCAGCCAGTGCCGATGTCGTTGCCGAGAACTTCAAACCCGGCACCATGAAGAAGTACGGCCTGGACTACGAGGCGCTCTCAAAAGTCAACGAGCGCCTGATCTACGTCAGCCACAAGGGCTTTTTGCCAGGGCCCTACGACCACCGTACTGCGCTGGATGAAGTGGTGCAAATGATGGGCGGCCTGGCCTACATGACGGGTCGGCCGGGTGATCCCCTGCGTGCTGGCACCAGCGTGAACGACATCATGGGCGGCATGTTTGGTGCCATTGGCGTGCTGGGTGCGCTCATACAGCGCGGCATCAGCGGACGCGGGCAGGAAGTGCAAAGTGCCTTGTACGAGAACAACGTTTTTCTGGTCGGTCAGCACATGCTGCAGTACGCCATCACCGGCAAGCCCGCGTCGCCCATGCCTGATCGCATTTCAGCTTGGGCGGTGTACGACGTGTTCACCGTGAAAGATGGGGAACAGATTTTTCTGGCGGCGGTCAGCGATGCGCAATGGGCCGTTTTTTGCGATGCGCTGGGCTTTTCGGATTTGAAGGCTCAGGCTCGCTATGCCACTAACAACGACCGTGTGGCTCTGCGTCACGAGCTCATGCCCGTGCTGCGCGAGCGCCTGGCGTCACATCGCGCGTCCGATCTGGCAGCCTTGTTCGAGCGCGTGGGGCTGCCATTTGCGCCCATCCGAAAACCTGAGGAGCTGTTTGAGGACGAACACCTGCTGGCCACCGGCGGGCTGGCCGATATCACCTTGCCAGACGGGGAACGTGCGGGCCAGACTGCAAAGACCACCTTGTTCCCGTTCACCATGGGCGGAGAGCGCCTGGGCGTGCGTCTGCAACCGCCCACCAAGGGCGAGCACACCGTTGAAGTGCTGACCAGTCTGGGTTACGACGAAGCCAGTATCAAAGACTTGATGGCGCGTGGTGCGCTGGGGATGCCCGCATAGACATGTAATCCTCGAACGCTTCCACGCTGAGTGGTCGGGAATACAAATAACCTTGACCGTAGTCGCATCCGTAGTCGAGCAGCAAATCACGCTGCTCAGCCGTTTCCACCCCCTCAGCCACCACCTTCATGCCTAGCGCATGCGCCATGGTGATGATCGCCCGGCACAGCGCCAGGTCGCGGGAGCCAGCGGTCAGGTTGCGGACAAACGCCTGGTCTATCTTGATGACGTCGATGGCGAATTTCTGCAGGTAGGTGAGTGATGAATATCCAGTGCCAAAGTCGTCCAGGGAAACGGCGACTCCGGCGTTTCTGAGCGATAGGAGGTGTTCGGTCACCGAGGCGCTGGTTTCCAGCAGCAGGCCTTCGGTGATCTCGACGGCCACGCAAGAGCCCGGGAGATTCAGCCCGGCCAGAAAGTCCGTCCACAGACTGTGGTTGCGGTTTTCAGCGTGAAACTGGGCGGGTGATTTGTTGACGCTGATCTGGAAGTTGGGGTGATAGGTCTGGCGCCAGCGTGCCACCTGGGCGGCTGCCTGACGGAACACCCAGTCACCGATGTCGATGATCATGCCCGTGGTCTCGGCAATGCCGATGAATTGGGCCGGACTCACCAGCCCACGCTGAGGGTGGTGCCAGCGCAGCAGGGCCTCGGCCTTGTCGACCTGGCCGGTGGCCAAGTTCACGATGGGTTGGTAGACCACTTCAAATTGGTTCAGGGCCAGGCCGCGGCGCAAATCTGCCGCCAGCCGGGCACGGTTTTGCGCCTCTTGCTGCAACTGGGGCTTGAAAAAGCTGTAGCGATTGCGTCCGCCCCCCTTGGAAACGTATAGCGCCTGATCGGCGTGTTTGAGCAGGTCCTCTGCGATTCGACCATCCTGCGGGTACAAGGCAACGCCCACGCTGGCCGATATGAACACCTGCTCGCCACCCAGGATGAAGCCCTGGGCAAGTGAGTCCAGCAGGACCTGGAGCTGGTGCGGCAACAGCGAGGGGCGCACTTCGTTCATGACCACGGTGAATTCATCACCACCCATCCGCGCAACTGTGTCCTGGTGGCCCATGCAGGCCTGAATTCGTTGGGCCGCCTGCAACAGGAGCAGGTCGCCATGGTCATGGCCCAAGGTGTCGTTGATCTCCTTGAAGTGATCGAGGTCGATGAACAGCAAGGCCATCACTTGTCCGGTCGCCTTGGCCTGCTGCAGGGCCGTCTCCAGGCGCTGACGCATCATGCGCCGATTGGGCAAATTGGTGAGGGGGTCAAAGTGGGCCTGCTGCCAGATCAGGTTTTCGGAATGCTTGCGTTCGGTGATGTCGGTGTGCGTGCCTATCATGCGCAAGGGATTGCCGGCAGCATCGCGGCTGATAACCATGCCACGGCTCAGCACCCATTTCCATTCACCATTGGCCATGCGGACGCGGTGTTCATTGCGATAACTGCTGGTCTGGCCACTGAAATGGGCCTGCCGATCGGCGTGCATGCGGGCACGGTCCTCGGGGTGGGTCAATTCGTCAAGGATGTCGGCGTGGTTGACTTTGGCATCGTCACCCAGGCCGTACATCTGCCGAAAGCGGTCGGAAAAATACTCCAGGCCGGTGTCCACGTGCCAGTCCCACAGGCCATCGCCGGTACTTTCCAGCGCCAGTTTCCAGCGTTCTTCCTGGGTTTTCAGCTCTGATTCAGCCAACTTGCGTGCCGTGATGTCCAGCATCACGCCAACACGGGTGTAGCCCTCGTCGCAAGTCGCCGCCGGGGAGGAGGACATGTGCACCCATTTGAGCGTGCCGTCTGGTAGCAGCACCCGGTATTCGATGCTCAGGGCAGTGCCTGCCTGGATGGACTGCACCACCTCGCGCATGATCCACTCTTGATCGTCCGGGTGACGCAGATTGCGAAGAATGGCGCCGTCTGCCACCACTTCCTGGGGCGACACCCGGAACAAGTCCGTGACCCCGTCGCTCACGAAGGTGTAGCGGGCAATGCCATCCGGCCCGAACACGATGCGATAGACCATGCCCGGCACCCGGGAGGTGATTTGTCGGAGCAGAGCCTCACTGCCCTCCAGGGCAAACTGTGCGCGGCGACTGGCAGAGATGTCGAGGACAGTGCCCTCGTAGAACTCAATATTTCCCCAGGCGTCCTGCACCGCGTGTGCGTATTCCTGAACCCAGATCTTTTCGCGAGTTTTGTGGCGGTGGACCTCAGAGACGAAGTCCAGTACCTGACCGTCGCGTGCCATCAGGCGCATGAACTCATCGCGTCGAGCTGGGTCTGCGTACCACTGATGCGCTATGTCGTTGAAGCTCCTGAGCAACTCATCTTCGCTTGCGTAGCCGTTCAATGCGACCAGGGCTGCGTTCGCGCGGAGCATTCGTCCATCCGGGCTGGATCGGTAGGCCCCGATGGGCAACAACTCGAACATGCTCGATAAAGGCTGGGGTTCCATGGGGCAGGGCGGCGACTTCTGGTGAAAATGGGCGCGGCGCAGTATCGCAGTTTCGGGTCGCGTCTTACCAGTCTTCCTTCACCGCCATGAGCGCATCCCGCCCAGCAGCGGCCCGTCCTGCCAGCCATGCTGTGGCCGAACCAGCCACCACCAGCACCGCACACATGATGGCCAGGCGCATCCAGGGCAGCATCAAGTCCATGCTCCAGTGAAAACTCTGTGGATTGACGACGTGCACCAGCACCACTGCCACTGCCAGACCCAGGCCTACGCCAGCCACGGCACCCACAGCCGTCCAGGCCAGGCCTTCACCCGCCACCACGGTCAATATTTGCCGCCTCGTCAGACCCAGATGGGCCAGCAGTCCGAACTCCTTGCGCCGGGCCAGAACCTGCGCGCTGAAGGACGCAGCCACACCAAACAGACCGATGGCCATGGCCACGGCCTGCAGCCAGTAGGTCACCGCAAAGCTGCGATCAAAGATGCGCAGGGTGGTTGCACGTATTTGCGTCGCTGAGGCCACTTCGAGCAGGTCGCCAGCACCTCGCTCGCGGGCGTCTGCTGCGGCGCGCAAAGCCTGTTCCACGCTCGCGGGGTCGGCACCTGCCTTGAGCCACAGCGCGATGTCGCTGGTCTGGCGTTCACCTGTCAGGCGCACATCGTCCTCGCGGCCCAGGGCAATGGTGCCGAACTGGCGTGCGTAGTCGCGCCAGATGCCTGCGACGAAAAAAGAGGTGCCGCCGGTGGCCGCACCTGGCCTCCAGGCCGTGGACAAGGCTGTCAGCTCGGTGCCCAGCCGTGCACCATAGAGGTCGACCATCGCTTCGCTCACGTAGATGCCCACCCGGCCCTCTGGGATCGCCAGGGGCCCGGCCACTAGCGGTAACTGGGCCTCGGGTGAGTTCAACTCGCGCGCAATCAGTGCCACTGGCGGTCGGTCGGGGGCGAGCTGAATTTCCCGCAAGCGGCTGGTGCTCAGGCGCGCGACACCCGGCACATTCGCGATCGCCAGTACCGTTTCGGGGTCGATGTAGGCGGTGTCCGTGGCGCTGGCCTGGCGTGCGCTGCGCACAAACAGATCGGCAGGCAGCACCACGTCCAGCCATAGACTGACGGAGTGGCGAAAACTGGCCACCATCACAGTCAATGCCACTGCCAGACTGAGCGACGCCACCACGCCGCTGACTGCTACCGAAGCGCTCTCTCTGACCCGGCGAGCCCGCTCAACTGCCAGCATGGGCAGCACGCGATGCCTCAGCCAAGGCGCGACCCCGTCGTACATCAGTCCTACCAGCGCGGGCAGGGCCGTGATGCCACCTACCAGCAAGGCCGCCACGGACAGATAGGCAGCCAGGGCGAGTCCCTTGACCGGCGGCAGCAGTGCCAGGCCCAAGGCCGCCAGCATCAAGGCGATGCTCCACCAGGGTTTAGCTTGGCGTTTTCCTGCAGCTCCCAAGCCCTTCAGGGTCTGAGCTGTGGGCAGCTGCTGCGCTGTGCGGGCCGGCCACCAGCCGCCGAGCAGGGCGGCGAGCACGCCCAGGCCCGCATAGGCCAGTGCCACCCAGGGTTCCATTTGCAGCGTGGGGGCAATGCTAGAAAAATAACCGCCCCCCAAATCGCCACCCAGTAGACGCAGGGCCAACGCAGCCAGGCCACTACCCAGGGCGACGCCCAAACCGCTGCCCAGCAAACCGAGTGCCAGTGATTCCCATAAGACGAGCTGCAAGCGCTCGCGGCCGGTCAGGCCCAGAACCCCGAGCAGTGCGAATTGCTGCGCACGCTTGGCCACGCTAAGTGAGAGCACAGAAAACACCAAGAAAGCGCCGGTGAACAACGCCACCAGGGCCAGCACCGTCAGGTTGACGCGGTAAGCGCTGGAAAGCTGGTTGATGCGCTGTGTCTCGTCTGCAGGGCGCACGGCGGTGACCGAGCCGCCCAATCCTAGATCCGACAGCAAGGCGTCGGCGCTGGCTCCTGGCTGCAAGCGCAGGTCAATGTGACTGAGCTGCCCCGCTTTACCAAAAATATCCTGCGCAGCACCCAGGTCCATCACCGCCAGCGCTCGCCCGCCCGCGGACACCGTGCCGGCAATGTAGGCGTTAGCCAATCCCGGGCCGGATTGAACCTGCAGCGTCTGCGTGCCAACGTGGCTGGCAGCCCCAGCCAATAGCGCCATCGCAGCTGGATTCAGGAACAGCTGATCAGGCCTGAAGATCAGCCACCGATCCGCCTGTGGGTTGGCCGTCGGGAGTGCTTGAGGTAACAGTGCGGGTGACAGGGTGGCGGCCACCAGCACGTCGATGCCCAGAATGCGCAACGGCTGGCGCTGGCCGCCCTCGGTTAAGGCATAGGTATGGAGCTCGAGCATGGGCGAGGCCAGAGCCACGGCTGGGTGGGCGGCCACCCTGGCATACAGGTTTTCGTCCAATACCCCGGTGGTGGCGCGCAGCGACAGGTCGGGTTGCCCGTTCACGGAACGCACTGCCGTGGAAAATTCGTTCAGCGCAGAGGCATTGATCAGGTGCACCGCCAGCGCCAGGGCCACGCCCAGCATCACGGCCACCACGGCAGCGGCATTTCGCCAAGGGTGGTGGCGCAATTCTTGGAAAGAGTAGGTGCGCAAAAGGTCAAGCATGGCGCGTTGGAAAGTCGGGTGCTGCAGTATGGCCCACCGTGCGGAAGAAACTGGCTCGGGTTGTCACACCGATCTGCCCATTTCTAAATTCTTGATGTAAGCAGTCGGTTGTAAGGAGACTCCCTGGAAGTCCGCATTAACATCGACCGTCGTTGATTATTCACCCCATCTACCTAAAGTAAGAGGACTCCATGACTGCTGAAAAGTCAAAAATCATCTACACCGTGACCGACGAGGCGCCTTACCTGGCCACGGCTTCATTTCTGCCCATCGTTCGTGCCTTTGCCGCGCCTGCAGACATCGAAGTAGCCGAGAGTGATATTTCTGTCGCTGCGCGTATCCTGGGCGAGTTTTCCGATTTGCTGCCCGCAGAGCAGCGCGTGCCTAACAACCTGGCCGAGTTGGGCAAACTGACCCTCAAGCCCGAAGCTAACATCATCAAGCTCCCCAACATCAGCGCCTCCGTGGGCCAGTTGACCGCCGCCATCAAGGAATTGCAGGCCAAAGGCTACGCCCTGCCTGACTACCCTGAGAACCCCACAAACGACGCAGAAAAGGCCCTCAAGGCGCGCTACGCCAAGTGCACCGGCTCGGCCGTGAACCCTGTGCTGCGCGAAGGCAACTCGGACCGCCGCGCTCCCCGCGCCGTGAAAGAGTTCGCCCGTAAGAACCCCCACAGCATGGCCGAGTGGAGTCAGGCTTCGCGTTCGCACGTTTCCCACATGCACGCCGGCGATTTTTATCACGGTGAAAAGTCCATGACCCTGGACCGCGCCCGTGACGTGAAGATGGAGCTGATCACCAAGAGCGGCAAAGCCATTGTGCTCAAGCCCAAAGTCTCCTTGCTCGACCGCGAAGTCATCGACAGCATGTTCATGAGCAAAAAGGCCCTGCTGGCTTTCTACGAAAAGGAAATCGAAGACGCGCACAAGACCGGTGTGATGTTCTCGCTGCACGTGAAAGCCACCATGATGAAGGTGTCGCACCCCATCGTGTTCGGTCACTGTGTCAAGATCTTCTACAAGGATGCGTTTGAAAAACACGGTGCACTGTTCAAGGAACTGGGTGTAAACGTGAACAACGGCATGGCCAATCTGTACGACAAGATCGCCACGCTGCCACAAAGCAAGCAAGACGAAATCAAGCGTGACCTGCATGCCTGCCATGAGCACCGCCCCGAGCTGGCCATGGTCGATTCGGCCAAAGGCATCACCAATTTCCACTCGCCCAACGACGTGATCGTGGACGCCTCCATGCCTGCCATGATCCGCAACGGCGGCAAGATGTGGGGTGCCGACGGCCGCCTGAAAGACGTCAAGGCCGTGATGCCCGAGTCGACCTTTGCCCGTATCTACCAGGAGATGATCAACTTCTGTAAGTGGCACGGCGCTTTCGATCCCAAGACCATGGGCACGGTGCCCAACGTCGGCCTGATGGCCCAGCAAGCCGAAGAATACGGCTCGCACGACAAGACCTTCGAGATCCCCGAAGACGGCGTGGCCAACATCACCGACCTGAACACCGGTGAAGTGCTGCTGTCGCAAGAGGTGGAAACCGGTGACATCTGGCGCATGTGCCAGGTCAAGGACGCTGCGATCCGTGACTGGGTCAAGCTGGCCGTGACCCGTGCCCGCAACTCCGGCATGCCCGTGGTGTTCTGGCTCGACCAGTACCGCCCGCACGAAGCCCAGCTGATCACCAAGGTCAAGATGTACCTGCACGAGCACAACACCGCCGGTCTGGACATCCAGATCATGAGCCAGGTGCGTGCGATGCGTTACACCCTGGAGCGCGTGGTGCGCGG
>JBEEJZ010000187.1:0-42968 GCA_041168905.1 Pseudomonadota bacterium
CTTCCACATGGCCGTCGATCGAGATGCCGTTGTCGTCGTACAGCGCCACCAGCTTGGACAGGCGCAGCGTGCCGGCCAGCGAACAGGCTTCGTGGCTGATGCCTTCCATCAGGCAACCGTCGCCCAAGAAGACATAGGTCATGTGGTCCACGATGTCCAGACGACGTCCATCCTCTTCGCGGTTGAATTCTTGCGCCAGCATTTTTTCGGCCAGCGCCATGCCTACCGCGTTGGTAATGCCCTGACCCAAAGGTCCGGTGGTGGTTTCCACACCCGGGGTGATGTCGACCTCGGGGTGACCGGGGGTTTTGCTGTGCAGCTGGCGGAACTTCTTCAGCTCCGACATGGGCAGGTCGTAGCCCGTCAGGTGCAGCAAGGCATAGATCAGCATCGAGCCGTGACCGTTGGACAGCACAAAGCGGTCGCGGTTGGCCCATTGGGGATTGAGGGGGTTGTGCTGCAGGTGGCGGTTCCACAGCACTTCGGCAATGTCGGCCATGCCCATGGGCGCGCCGGGGTGGCCGGATTTGGCAGCTTCGACGGCATCGACAGCCAGCATGCGCACGGCGTTGGCCATGCGCTGGGCCATGTCGGGGGTGGGGTGTGGGGTGCTCATGTGTGTGCTCCCGCTTAAGCCTGACCCAGCGCCCGTTTGCGGCGCTCCATCATGCGCCAGACAAAGGGGGTGAAGATCAGCTGCATGGCGATTTCCATCTTGCCGCCGGGCACCACGATGGTGTTGGCACGGCTCATCCAGGAGTCGTGGATCATGTTCAGCAGGTACTGGAAATCAATGCCTTTGGGGTTGGCAAAACGGATCACCACCATGCTCTCGTCGGCCGACGGGATGTCGCGCGAGATGAAGGGGTTGGAGGTGTCCACCATGGGCACGCGCTGGAAGTTGACATGCGTGTGTGCAAACTGCGGCACGATGTAATTCACATAGTCGGGCATGCGGCGCAGAATAGTGTCGGTCACCGCCTCGGTGCTGTAGCCGCGCTGGTGTTTGTCGCGCCAGAGTTTTTGGATCCACTCCAGATTGATGACCGGCACCACACCCACCCGCAAGTCCGGGTATTGCGCGATGTTGTGTTCGGGCGTGACCACCGCGCCGTGCAGGCCTTCGTAAAACAGCATGTCGGTGTCTTCCGGCAAGGTTTCCCAAGGTGTGAAGGTGCCTGGCTCTTGCTTGTAAGGGGCAGCTTCTTCGGCGTTGTGCAGGTATTTGCGCGACTGTCCTTGGCCGGTTTGGCTGTAATCGCGAAACAGTTTTTCGATCTCGCCAAACAGGTTGTTTTCCGAGCCGAAGTGGCTGAAATTCTTGTTGCCCTGCGTTTCTGCATCGGCCTGACGGATCTTCATTTCCTTGCGGTCATAGCGGTGAAAGCTGTCGCCTTCGATGATGGCGGCCTTCACGCCCTCGCGGCGGAAGATATTCGAAAAGGTGCGCGTCACGGTGGACGTGCCCGCGCCGCTGGAGCCGGTAATGGCAATGATGGGGTGGCGTTCTGACATGAGAAGGTCTCCTAAGTTTTGAAATGGGGGGCTGCCCTGGCGCAGCAGCCTGCTCAATCGCGGAACAAACTGCGCTCGGCAAACAGCGGTGCGTGGGTGTCCAGCTTGGGCGGCTCGGCGTGGTAACGCTCAATGCGCTCGACCTCGTTTTTGGAACCAAACACCAGGCCTATGCGCTGGTGCAAGCTGGTGGGCTGCACGTCCAGCATGGCCTGGCGGCCAGTGCTGGCGCGGCCACCGGCTTGCTCCATGATGAAGCCGACCGGGTTGGCCTCGTACAACAAGCGCAGGCGGCCGGGCTTGCTGGGGTCTTTGGTGTCACGGGGGTACATGAACACACCACCGCGCATCAGGATGCGGTGGGCTTCGGCCACCATAGAGGCAATCCAGCGCATATTGAAGTCTTTGCCACGCGGGCCGGTTTTTCCGGCCAGGCATTCATCCACATAGCGCTTGACCGGGGCTTCCCAAAAGCGGCTGTTGGAGGCATTGATGGCGAATTCGCTGGTGTTTTCGGGCACGCGCAACTCGGGATGCGTCAGCATGAATTCGCCCATCACCGGGTCGAGCGTGAAACCAGCCACCCCATTACCCACGCTCAGCACCAGCATGGTGGTTGGGCCGTAGAGTGCATAGCCTGCAGCCACTTGTTGCGTGCCGGGCTGCAAAAAGTCGGCTTCGGTCAGCGGACCGCCTTCGGCCAGAGCATCTGGCGCACGCAGCACACTGAAAATGCTGCCCACCGACACATTCACATCGATGTTTGACGAGCCGTCGAGGGGGTCAAACACCAGCAGGTATTTGCCCTTGGGGTGCCGCTCGGGTATGGCGTAGGGCAAGTCCATTTCTTCGGAGGCCATGCCGGCCAGGTGGCCGGCCCACTCGTTCATGCGGATGAAGAGCTCGTTGCTGACCACGTCGAGCTTTTTCTGGGTTTCACCCTGCACATTGATGCTGCCCCCGGCATCGGCGGCGTGGTTGCCGTACATGTCGGCCAAAGCCCCGTAAGCCACCGATTTGGCAATGGCTTTGCAGGCCATCGCCACATCTAGAATGAGGGCGTTGAAGTCACCGCTGGCCCCCGGAAAGCGGCGGCGCTGTTCGATCAGGTATTGGGTCAGTGTGGGGGTGGTGCGAGGACTCAAGGGCATGGACAAACACTCTCTGAAGTTTTGAAATCTGGATGAAAGGCGACGCCGACGAGGCACATGCTCAAACCTGGCGATGCGCCTGGTTCCACTCCCGGAGTTGGGCCACGCCCACGCCCCCCAAGTTGGGCAGGATGCGCAAGGCCCCCGAAAAATTGTGCGTGGCCGTGAAGTCGTTGGGCGTGATCACAGTGGCTAAAGCCGCAGCGCGGGCGGCACGCAAGCCGTTCTCGGAATCTTCAAAAGCCAGGCATTGCGACGCTGCCACACCCAGGTGGGACAGGGTCTGCAGGTAGACCATGGGTTCGGGCTTTTTGCGCGGGGCCGTCGAGGCATCTTCGATGACCTGGAAGTGGCACCGCCAGTCCGGGCCTATCGCTTTTTTCAGCAATGCTGCGATGTTGACTGGCGAGGTGGTGGTGGCGATGGCCAGATGCAGGCCCGCCGCACTGGCCTCGGACAACAGCGCCAGCACCCCGGGGCGCACCTGGACCGCGCCGTCCTGCACCGCTTGTTCATACGCGGCAGTCTTGATTTCATGCAGGCGGGAAACGGTTTGCTGGATGGCATCGTGCCCCACCTCTTTGGGCATGCCCTCCCGGGTCTCCCAATACGCCCGGATACGCTCTTTGCCACCCGAAATTTCGAGCAATCGGGTGTACAGCTCGACATCCCAGTGCCAGTCAAATCCTTCTTCCTTGAAGGCGTGATTGAACGCAGCAAGGTGCGCCATCTCCGTGTCGGCCAAGGTGCCGTCAACGTCAAAAATAAGCGCCTTGAGCATGTCATCACCTCCAAAAAATCTATCGAGGCGTTGACTGTAAAAACTCCTTCAACTAAGGTAAATTCAATATTAGTTATGTATTAATTAAGTCAAAACTTAATTAATCGGCGGCATTGCCACCGCCCGGCTATAGCAGAGGGGTTCAGTGCTTGGCAGGCCCTGCGGCTTTGGCCGCCGCATCAAAGCCGCCCTTGGCTTTCCACTCCTCCATGCCGCCCTGCAATATCTTCACGTTGTCCCAGCCCGCCACACGCAAGGCAAAACCGGCCTGGGCAGACAGGGAGCCAGTGTTGCAGTAGATCAGCACGGGTTTGTTTTTAGGGAGGGTGTTGCGTTTGGCCAGCACCTGACGCCAGTCCATGTTGACTGCGCCAGGAATATGGCCCTTGGCAAACTGAGCGGCATCCCGGGCATCAATGACCATCATCTTGGACCAATCATCCTTGGGGATCTGCTCTGCAAAGATGACGCCGCCGCCGTAATCGACAAATTCCAGATACCCCTCCATCTCGTCGATGGCCGCAGCCTTGTTGTCAGCCCATGTGACCGGGCTCCAAGCCAGGGAAGAAAGTGCAATGGCTGCCAAAAGCGAGTAACGACGAATCATGTTGTCTCCTTATCAAGGTGCAGGTTGAAGTGAAATCGATATATCAGGGTTGAGCCGGGGATGGGTCTCTTCACCCAGCCACCACAAGACGAGGCCCGAAGCGAGCATGGAAAGGGCCACAAACCAGAATGCCGCCTCGACATGACCCGACAAATGCGCCGCCAAGCCCAGGCCAAGCGCACCAATGCCGTAGCCCAGATCGCGCCAAAAGCGGTAAATACCGATGGCAGATCCTCGCCAGTTTGGATGCGAAATATCGGCCACCGCTGCAGATAAATTCGGGTATAGCAGCGCCATGCCAAAGCCCGACACCGCGGCTGACAGCGACCACCACAGCACCCCTTGGTCAGTGATCATCATGGCAACACCGGCGCCGCACAGCCACATACCCCCAACATTCGGGAGGTGCCGGCCAACGCGGTCAGAAAGCCTCCCCGTGAACAGCTGCGAGCCACCCCAGGTCAGGCCGTACACGCCAATGATCGACCCCACTTGGGTGAGACTCAGGCCCTGTTGATAAAGGTAGACCGGGTAGAACACCCAGACGAGCGCATCGACAAACTTTTCGACCAGGCCCGCCTGGCTTAGTGCAAACATACGGCGGTCCCGCCAGCTCATTAAAGTGAACACATCCAGCGTGCTGGGGTGGCTGCTGATATGGCGTGGGTAGCGGGGGCGAAATGCACTGGCCTGAGTACCGGCGGCATGACGTGCTGCTTCGGCTTTGGCCCATGGCAAGGTTTCGCGTACCCAAAGCTGAGTGAGTACCAGGGCACTCACGATGACCGTCATGCCGAACAACAGCAAACCCAGACGTGCGCCCAACTGTGTGGCCAGCCAGGCTGTGGCGATGCCGGCCAGGGCAACACCCACATAGCCCGCGAACTCGTTCAACCCCAGCGTCAGGCCGCGTTCCTGCATATGCGTGATGTCCAGTTTCGCAGTCTGCGTCATCGACCAGGTCAGCCCCTGGTTCACGCCCAGCAACACCGTCGCAGCAACCACCCAGCCCCACGAGGGGGCATACCAGACCATGAGCGGAATTGGCAGTGCCACAGACCATCCCATCAGCAGCACCCGCTTGCGGCCTATGCGTTCGGACAGACGGCCCGCCACAAAATTCATCACGCCCTTGACCACGCCGAAAGCCATTACGAAAGCCGTGAGCAACAAGAAAGAGGTCTTGGGCACACCGAATTCGGACTCCGCCAGCGCGGGCACCACGGTTCGCATCATGCCGATGGTCAACCCCACCAGAAATACCTGTAGCAACTGGTGCAGAAACTGGTTCAGGTTGGCCCGAATGCCGTGCGCGTGTGTCATGGATTGAGTGGGCGTCAGGCGGCAACATTCGCCGCAACGATGCGGGCCCTATCTACCGAGCCGGGCATATTCATGACGGTTTGTTGGACAAAATCAATCCGCCGCCAGCGGCATGCCGGCGGCCTGCCACTCACTCACGCCATCGAGCAGTTTCTGGATGCGGTAGCCTTTGCTGCTCAAGAGCTGATACGCAACCTCGGAGAACAGGCAAAAGGGTCCCCGGCAATAGGCCACGATTTCTTTGTCTTTGGGCAGTTCGGCCAGACGGTTGGCGAGCTCCTCTACCGGCATGGATCGCGCAAAAGGGAGGTGCGCCCTGTCGTATTCCGGCTGTGGGCGCACATCAATGACCAGAACTTCCCCGCGCTTGGCGCGCTTGAGCAGGGTCTCGCGGTCTACCGTCAACAGTTTGGAAGGTTCGGCCACCATTTGATCGAGGGCGACGCGTAACTCCACCAGATGCTCCTCGGCCACCTCGCGCAGGGTGACCCACAGGCCGGCCACATCCTCACCCGTAAGTCGATAAACAACAAACTTACCCACCTTGCGGGAGGTGACCAGCCGCGCTTCACGCAAGGCCCTGAGGTGGGCACTGGCCAGCTTAATGTCGATGGAGAGCTCGACGGCCAATTGCTCGACCGACTTTTCGCCTTGGGCAAGCAATTCGAGAATCTCCAGCCGTTTGGGGCTAGAGACCGCCTTTCCGATGCGGGCTACCTGCTCGTAGAGTAAATCTTTGATGACTCGCTTGTTCATGAGAGAATATTCTAACGATGATTAGATTGTTGAGTAGGGCCTGGCGTGATTCCAGCCACTTCCATCGTCCGAACCACAGCACGAGCCCCATCAGCGCACGCGCGGCACATGCAACTCCACAGAGACAACTACCTCTTTGCTGTTTTCTTCTCGTTCGCCTTGCACGCAGCGGTGTTTGCGCTCGTCAGCAATACCTTGTTTGACTTTCAAGCCAAGCCGGCCAAAGACACCAAGGAGCAGATCATCTTTGCACAGGTCCTGCCTCCGCCTGTGCAGCCAGTACCCCCGCAAGCAAAAGCATTTGAGGCCACCAAAGCGACTGTGCCCCCGCCCGCCTCCGCGCCGACCAACACCATTTCTACGGCAGCCGCCTCGCTGGAGACCGCCATCGCTGAAAAGCAAGAGGCTTCCATGGCAGCACCACCGGCACCCACGGCAGAAGAATGGAGCTTTGCCGCCAAGTACACGCAAAAAAACAGCAAGGGCTACCGATACAGCTGGGGGCAACAGGTGCGCAGCATGATGGGTACGGCGGTGGAGGGTCCTGATCAAGGGGTGGTGAGATTCAGGATAGAAATTGCACCCGACGGCACATTAAGCAGGCTGGATACGCTCTGGACAACCTCCGCTGTGGCTGAGCAGCTGGCACGCAAGGCCATAGAAGCCATGCCACCGCTGCCGCCCACGCCGACGGGCAAGCCCCTGATTTTTGACAAGACGATCTCGTTCACGCCTTACGCCAATGACGGGCCACCGAGCTACAAGGACGACTGCTTGCCGGATCCGCCCGCGTTTCGCAACCGATTTGTGTGGGACGGCAAGTCACCACAGGTGCATGCGGACCCCGAGCCTCAGGAAAAGCTCGACCCGCAAGCCATGGAAGAATGCCTGCGACAGCTCCCCAGAGACTCCATCGAGGCCGAAATGGCACGCGATCAGCGCATCATGGACCAATGGGGGTCGCGCAAACAGGGTCGCTGATGCGACCGCCAAGCCTCAAGGATGAGATTCAAAGTCCACAAACACCCGGCTCATGTTGGACCGATGAAGCTCCTCAAAGTTTTGCAAGTGTTTGAACTGACTGGGCGACGAGAACTTGTCCAAGGTTTCTGGCATCGGGTCCATGTTCCTGGCAGCCGAGCCCACCTTGGAAATCAGGAAGGAGTAATAGTCGCCGGTGTCCTTTTGGGCATGAGCCACGTCGGTCACCCGGCCATGACCCGGCACCACCTGTTTGGGTGCCAAACCACGCAGGCGCTCAAATGCCAGGCTGGCTTTGCGAACGTTGGATTGAGGCAGTATCCCCAGCAAACGATCCGTGTACACCAGATCTCCGGTGAAAGTCACCGAAACCTGAGGCAGATGAATCATGCTGTCACCCGGGTAATGAGCGCTGGTATCGATCCAGTGCAGCTGGACGCCGCCCAGGGTGATCACAGGCTCAGGCTCGCTGTGCACCACCGAGGCGTAACGGATTTTTGTGCCCGCCAGCTGTGGGCCCAGAAAGCGTGACAGGCCGGCGACCTGCTGATCGGCAAATGCCCTCTGCGTCTGCACAGTCGCGGCTCGCGCATGCACCTCTGCGCCCTGGCGCGCAAAGAAGTCGTTGCCTAGCCATCGGTGATCTTGAGAGCCCGTGTTGAGCACCCAGCGGACGGGTTGGGACGTGACAGATTGCACCGCCTTTTGCAACAGGGCAGCACTGTGAGCGCTGGCACCGCTGTCAATCAGGATGACGCCAGTGTCGGTCACGATGAAGCCATAGTTGGCATTCAAGCCGGCGTTGGCCTCGCTGCGCTGCCCGAGCGGGCCGACGATGGCGTAGACCGACCCTGACACTGGCTGGGCCTTGGGCAGGTAGAGGTCTTCGGATCGTGCCATCCCCCCCGTAGCGAATCCGGCCAGCAAACCCAAAAGCATAAAGTGGCGACGAATCAAGGATGACATGAATATCCTGAACAAAAAACTTGTGGATAAGGGCTGACGAGGCGGTTTATTTGCAGTTGTTGTGCAGCTTCCACTTTTCCTCGTGACCCATGGCCTTGGCAAAGTCGGGGACCTTGCAGCGGGCCTGTTCAGCAGCGTCTGCAGCTGGCGACGAGGCGGCGGGTGCTGCTGGTGCTTCTAGTGCTGTTGGTGCAAGTGGAACATGAGGGCCCTGCGCGACCAACTTCGGTCCGACAAGCGCTATCAAGGCCACGAACAGAATCAGGGCCAGCCATTGGCCTGGACGCACCTGCCCGGCAGGGTCGGGCGTGTATTCGCACACCCCACCGGGGCACAGTTTGGCCTGGTCCGGCTTGAGGCGGTTGTAGACCCAGCAGCCGACACAGATGCCAAACGCACTCTCGAAAAACAGCAGCAACAGACAAGCACCGCACACCAGCAGGTTGATGGGTCCGACCACCCCCTGGATCACGACCAGATAGAGCATCAGCAAAGCCAGCGCAAAACCAATCGCCCAGGCAAAGCGCTTTTGTGGTGCGCCGATCCATTCAGGTTGCTGGCGACGCACCACCCACTGGCCCAGCACCAGACTGGGGGCCAGGCTGGGGTTGACGAACAAGCGCAGGCTGAAGTCGATCAGAAAAGCCACGACGAACACCCGGGTCGGCGCAAAGTTGCCCAGGAGCCAGGCATTCATGAACGCCACCATGGCCAACAGAAACAAAATGCCAGCGCCTGCGCGCACTGCACGCTCGTTCAACACCGGGACGCTGTATTCGGGTAGCTGTCGGCCAAATGAAAAGAAAGTATTTGCCATAGAAATGGGTATTTTTTGTGGACACAGACGAGATTGTCCACGTACGACATGACCAGGACCGCGCGCCGGAGGAACTATCTCGTCAAGCGCAAAAATAGCGATGCCAAGGTCTGCGGTAGTTGCTTTATGTGGTCCACCAGTGTGTAGTGCTCGCCAAACACGCTGCGCACATTGGCCTCGTGCGCTGGGTGCAGCTGGATGCACCAGACAAACACACCCTGGGCCTGCAACTGGCGCACCACCTGGCGGGCGTCTTGCGTGAGGTAGTCCGGGTCGCTCACATCCACATCCGCGGGTTCGCCATCGGTCAGCACAAGCAAGAGCTTGCGGGGACTGCGCCGCTGCAGCAGGGTCTGGCTGGCGTGGCGCATGGCAGCGCCGGTGCGGGTGGAATACGCGGGGCTCACGGCCGCCAGGCGGGCCTTGGCTTCTGCGCCCCAGGCCTCTTCAAACCCTTTGAGGTGCATGTAGCGCACGTCCTGGCGGGTGTTGGAATGAAAGCCGCCGATGGCCAGCGGGTCACCCAGCCGGTCCAGTGTCCAGGCCAGCAGGGCCACCGCCGCCTGACTCACCTGAAGCACGGTTTGGTCGCTACCGGGAATGCGTTCGGCCAGCGAGGCAGACAGGTCTACGACCAATTGCACACTCACATCCCGCTCGTGTGAACGCCAGTGCTGCTGTAGGCGGTCGTCCGGTGTGTGACCACTGCGCCAATCAATCCAGGCTTGCTGGGCCAGATCCAGGTCGAGTTCACTGCCCTGCTCCAGACGACGCAGGCGCTGGCGGCCTTGGGGCTTGAGGCGGTCCAGCACCCGCTCCAGGCGGCGCGTCAGGCCACTGTGCTGCGCGGTCAAGCGGTCGATGTCGCTGGCCTGGCCCGACGGGTGCAGGTATTCATAGACCTTGACCCAGTCGGGGCGTTCGCTTTGGCTGATGTGGTCCCATTCCGGGTACAGGCGGGGCGGCAGGCTGTGCAGTTCGGGCTCGGCGTCGCGTCGCCTTGGGCTGTGTGTATCCTCCTCGTCACCGTCTTCGATGTATTGCCACAGGTGGCGGTTGTCGTCACGCCAGTCGATCAGGCTGCCTGCAAAAAACACATTCGGCAAGGCATCGCCCGCACAGCGTGTGCGGGCCACAAACGAGAGGGCCAGCGTGGCCATGTCTCGCGTCACCACCCTGGGCTCGGCCAACGCTTGCTCAAAACGCTGAACAAAGGCACGCAGGGGCGACGGGGTCAGTTCAAACGAGGGGTCAAGCACTGCCCGGTTCCACAACGCCAAGCGGTGACGTAAACAAGCGTGGGTGCGGTCGTCGCATTCACCCTCTTGCACCAGGGGCAACAGGGCCAGCATGTCGGGGCGCAAACCCGGCCAGCGCGCCAGCAGCCAGCGGTCGATGCGGGCATCTTCAAACCATTCCACCGCCAGGCGCTGTGCGGGGCTCCAGTTGTCGGCAATGCAAGTGCTCGACAGCTGCCGGTGGGCCATGGCGTGCAAGAGCATCAGGCGGTAGCGGCCCAGGCCAGTGACACCGCCCAGGTCTTCCAAAACGTCAGGCAGGCCCAGCACGTCGGCCTGCAGCGCAGGTGTCGTGCGGGCTGCTGCCGCATCATCTCCAGTCAAGGGGACCAAGGGCAGATCGCTTTTCCAGAAGGCCTGCTGCGTCATGCCCAGTTGGCGCTGCACATCCACCAACAAGGTGCCGTGCCGCTCGCGCCGGAACATGGCCAGACTGTCCGGGCTTTGCAGCGAGAAATAAGCCACCTGTTGCGGCGGGTGCTGCGCGTGCACACGCGCACCGTGCAGCACCCAGCGGCGCAGCCCCGCCATGGACAGCTGTTGCAGCAAACGCGGCGCTTGTCCCAGCAAAGGCAGCAAACCCGGGCTGGGCTGGGTTTGCTGGCGGCCATGGATGGAGCCGGTGGTTTGCTGCGTGTAGTCTTGCAGCAGGTTCAGATATTGGCGCACGCCGTCGGTCGAAGCCAAACGGCGGGCCGCGGTGACCAGGCTGCCGATCATCGGGGCGATAGCGGCGCTGTTGGGCGATTTGTGCATAAACTGCACCAGCGCCAGCACATCGTCCAGCACCTCGTCGCCGATCAGGTCCACCACAGCAGGCCAGTGCGTGAGCCAGGCGATGACGGGTTCTGCCCCGCGTCCGAGTTGCCCCAAACGCCGCCCCACCCCCCACAGGCCGTGCAACTGCGGCTCGGTCAGGCACTCCAGGCTTTGCGCCACACTGGCCTCGAACACCGACTGCACCCCGGGCAGGCGGCAACTCAACTCGCGCCAGGCCGTCTGCCAGCGCACATCGGCGCAGTCCGGCGGGCTTGCGGTTTCGGCAGGGCTCATGGCACAGGCCGGTCAGCCCCACAGGGCATCGATGGCGTGGTCCAGGCTTTGGCGGATATCGGCGTCGTCGGTGATGGGGCGCACCAGCGCCATGCGACAGGCCGCTTGCGGGGCCACACCCTGCGCCATGAGCTGGGCGGCATACACCAGCAGGCGGGTAGACACCCCCTCCACCAAACCATGCCCTTTGAGGTTGCGGGCGCTGTGGGCCAGTTGCACCAGTTTGTGGACGCGCTCGGCGTCGATACCCGTCTCGCCTTGCAAGATGGCCACTTCCTGGGCGGTCTCAGGGTAGTCAAACTCAAAGGCTACAAAGCGCTGCTTGGTCGAAGGCTTCAGGTCTTTCATCAGGCTTTGGTAGCCCGGGTTGTAAGAGATGACGAGCTGAAAGTCCGGGTGCGCTTGCACCGTCTCGCCCTTTTTGTCGATGGGCAAGGCACGGCGGTGGTCGGTCAGGGCGTGGATGACCACGGTCGTATCTTGCCGTGCTTCCACCACTTCATCCAGATAGCAAATGGCCCCGGTACGCGCGGCACGGGTCAGCGGGCCGTCCACCCAGCGGCTGCCCTGGGCGTCCAGCAAATAGCGGCCCACCAGGTCCGAGGCGGTCATGTCTTCGTTGCAGGCCACAGTGATGAGCGGCTTGCCCAGCTTCCAGGCCATGTGCTCGACAAAACGCGACTTGCCGCAACCGGTCGGGCCTTTGAGCATGACCGGCAAACGGGCCGCATAAGCGGCCTGGTAAAGCGCCACCTCTTGCCCTTGGGGCAAGTACAGCGGTTCTTGGGTGATCAGCTCTGGCATGCAAGGCTCCTGGGTCAAACGTATCGCCCACGGGGTGGGCTCCTGAACAGGCGCGCATCGGCCTTGTGTGGACAGATGTGCGCCTTGCAGGCTTTACTTGTGCGCGGACAACTTGTCGCGCCAGCCGGGGAACAGCTTGTCGGCATCGCCCGGGAAAGAGGCAAAGGCGCGGGCAAACTCTTTGTGCTCTTTGGCGAACTCGATCGGGTCGGCACCCGACTTCCAGCACTCGTAGGACTGGCGCAGCGAGATCGCACCGGCGGCGGGGCTGTCGATGTGGCCATACGAGCCTCCACCGGAGGTGTTGATCACGTTGCCGTGGCCCAGGTTCTTGAAAAAGCCGGGCAGGCGCAAAGCGTTCATGCCGCCCGAGATGATGGGCGTGGTGGGCTTCATGCCGTACCACTTCTGGAAGTAAACCGGGCCCTGGCACTCGTCGCGCTCGATCATGTAGGCGATCATGCGGTCGTCGTTTTCGCCTTCCATCTTGCCGTAGCCCATGGTGCCCACGTGAATGCCCGAAGCCCCCTGCAAGCGGGAAATTTTGGCCAGCACAAAGGCGGTGTAGCCACGTTTGGCACTGGGGCTGGTGATCATGCCGTGACCTGCGCGGTGATAGTGCAGGTATTGATTGGGGTACTGGCGGCGGGCGGTGGTGATCATGCCGGGACCACCCACGAAGCCGTCCACCAAAAAGGCCACCTTGTCGGCGTCGGGGCCGAAGGCTTCCAGAATGAAGTCGGCACGGGCAAGCATCTCGTAATGGTCATCGGCGGTGATGTTGGCCGAGAACAGCTTCGCCTGGCCGGTTTCGTCCTGCGCACGCCGCATGGCATCCACCACCAAGGGAATGGTTTTCTTCATGGGCGAGAACACCTGGTTGCCCTGGGGTTCGTCGTTTTTGATGAAGTCGCCCCCCAACCAGAACTGGTATGCGGCTGCGGCAAACGGCTCGGGGCGCAGGCCCAGTTTGGGCTTGATGATGGTGCCGGCAATGTAGCCACCGTCTTTGATGGGGCGCCCCAAAATGCGCCACATGTCTGAAATGTCTTTGCTGGGGCCGTCAAACAGCTGGAGGGCGCGCTCGGGCATGTAGAAGTCGTGGATCTTGGCGTGCTGGATGTCACCCATGCCCTGGTTGTTGCCAATAACCAGCGTCAGAAACGACACGATCATCATCCTGCCATCGGTCACGTTGCGGTCGAACAAGTCCATCGGGTAGGCGATGCGCATGTCCTCGGTGGCTTCGTCGATGTAGTACACCAGCGCATCCAGGCCCTTGGTGAAGTCGTCGGTGGTGCTCACCTCCACGTTGGTGCCGGTGGAAGACTCAGCAGCAAAGTGAGCTGCCGCCTCCAGGTAGCCGTGCCCAGCTTTTGGCTTCATTTTGTAAGCCACCAGAATATGGCGGCCATCGGCGATGAGTTCGGCCTCAGTCAAGCTCAGGTCGGCGTAGCGTGCAGATTGGTCCATGGTCAGTCTCCTCAAAAAACAATTGATTCGGGAATGACAGGACTTTAAAAATCTTTATCAATAAGGTAAATTCAATAATAGTCTTGGTCAAATTAAAGAAGTACTGAATGAAGAATGCCACCTTTCGCCAATTACGCGTATTCAATGAGGTGGCACGCCACCTGAGCTTTGTGCGGGCGGCAGAGAGTCTGCACCTGACTCCCCCTGCAGTGACCATGCAGGTCAAGGAGCTTGAAGGCCATGTGGGCATGGCACTGTTCGAACGGCGCGGCAAACAGGTGAGCCTGACGACCACAGGCGAGTACATGCTAGTCTATGCCCGCAAGATTCTGGCCACGGTAAAAGATGCGGAAGATGCCGCTGCCCGGCTACAGCGGGCCGAGACCGGTGTGCTCACCATCGGTTTTGTCAGCACCGCCAAATATTTCATGATGCGGCTTTTGTCTGACTTTCGCAGTCGGCACCCTGGCGTGGATGTACAAATCTCCATTGGCAACCGCGAACAGCTGGTCACTATGCTGCAAAACAGCGAAGTCGATATCGCCGTCATGGGCCGGCCGCCCAAAGAAATGCAAACCCGGGCCGAGCCTTTTGCCGCCCACCCGCATGTGTTCGTGGCGGCCACCGATCACCCCTTGGCCCAGCGCGGCCACCTGACGGTGGAAGACCTGCGTCCTTATGACTTCATCGTCCGTGAGAAAGGCGCAGGAACACTCGCTGCCATGACCAAGTTTTTTGAAGATACGCACGTCGAGCCCCGCATGAAGATAGAGCTGCAAAGCAACGAAACCATCAAACAGGCTGTGATGGCAGGCCTGGGACTAGGCTTTTTGTCCCTCCATACCATCGGACTGGAACTGGATCAAAAGATGATCAGCATGCTGGATGTGCAAGGCGCCCCCGTGGTGCGGGCCTGGAATGTGGTGCGCATGCAATCAAAATTGCTGTCCCCGGCTGCCGAGTCCTTCCGCTACTTCATGCTGGAAGAAGCTGAGGGCTACCTGGCCCAACGCTTTGGGCACCATCTGAGCATCTGAGCACCGCAAATGGGCTGCAATTGCATGCGCCGGGGGCCTCATCCAGATCCAATGCCCCTACCAGCTCCCGTTTGATTTTCACCGTAAGCAACACGGGGGTGATCGATCGACCAATATATTCATAATTGCTTATATCAAACAACCTGAAACCAGCACCATGATCCGAAAATTGCTTTTGTCCATTTCAATCGCAGCACTTGCTGCCTGCACATCGGCCAACGACGTCGACAAAGTAACTCTGGAACAAGCTCGTGCGGAACACGAATCGGGCAAAGTCACACTCATCGACATCCGGGAAACAAGCGAACATCGCACGGGTGTCGCCCCGGGTGCTGTGCTGCTGCCCATGAGTGAGCTGCCTCAGAAGCACATGCTGATCCCGAAAAATCCGGAAAAACCGGTCTTATTGATTTGCAACACTCAAAATCGCTCAAAAGCGACTCTGGAGTCGCTCAAGCAGCAGGGCTATCAAAACATACGTTACGTCGAGGGAGGTATGAGTCAGTGGGCCGCCAAGGGGTGGCCCTTGACCCGCCCTTAACCTTGAAACACAACACCAGTAGTCAAAAATAGCCTTCTGGGTATGTCAGGAGCGCGCACAGTGCCGCTCCCAAAGTGCCCTCAAGCGGCCCGACGCGGCAGCCCGTCGTGCAGTGCCACCAGCGCCTGGGTCAACTTGTGCTGCGGGTCCAGATAGATCATGGGGAGGGACTGCTCGTGCGACTCGCGTATCTTGACCGACGAAGGCAAGTAGGGTTGAAGGACAGGCAGGCCCTCAGCGATCAGGTCATTGACCATGCGCTGGGGCAAGTTGGCGCGGGGCTGAAACTGATTGACCACGATGCCTTCCACCTGCAAATCGGGGTTGTGATCGGCCTGTATTTCCTGCACGTTCTCCAGCAAGGTGTAGAGGGCTTTGCGTGAAAACTCGTCACAGTCAAATGGAATGAGGCAACCCCGAGCCGCAATCAAGGCAGAGCGCGTGTAGAAGTTCAGCGCAGGGGGCGTGTCGATGTAGATGCGGTCGTAGTCACTGGCCAATTGATGTAGCGCCTCGCGCAGCTTGTAAATTTTGTGCCGCGATTCCAGCTTGCCCTGCAGCTCTTCCAGATGCGGACTGGACGGCATCAGATGCAGTCGCTCATGTGGGGTGGCCACGATGAACTCTGTGGGCAGTACGGTGCGCAAGCTGTAGCTCAAGGTGTTTTCAAAAAAACCGGCCACCGTGGGCTGCTCGGGCAGAGCGGAATCCCCCAAAAGGTAAGCACTGGAGTTGCCCTGAGGATCCAGATCAATCACCAGGGTACGCAAACCCTGGCTGGCGCTGATAGCAGCCAGGTTACAGGTGATGGTGGATTTGCCCACCCCCCCTTTTTGGTTGAAGACGACGCGAGGCATAAGCAGTTTCCTGGTGTTTTCGGATTGATGCCGTGATTGTGCACAGGTCCTGGGTCAAACCCGGCGCAGAGCATCCATGTGCGCGATGCGATAGGCGCGGCCCTGGCGATCCAGGGGCTCAATCACCCCTTCACGCACCAAGGCACTGATTTCGCGACTGACGGTTTCGAGCTTGAGGTCCATCATGGCCCCCATGTCGTCACGTCCGAATAAGACGGTTTTGCTGACATCCACAGGATCACGCATCTTCAGGATCAGATTGCATACCCTTTGCCGGGCAGTACCGAAATTGATATCGGCGAGCCAGTCGTCGGCGTCCAGCAAAGCACGCTGCCAGGTTTCCATGAGCCGCTTGTGCAGGCGCGGCGATTGGGTGCTGAGGGTTTGCATCACCGCCAAGGGAATGCGGCACACAGAGACGTCGGTCAAGGCCACAGCCTCGTTCACGTAGTGTGCTTTTGCAAGTGACTCCAGGCCAGCAACGTCGCCGGGCCTGAGCACCCGAACAATTCTTTGTCGGCCATCGCTGGTAACACGCACCAGCTTGATCATGCCCTGACGCAAGGTGAATACCCCCAAGGCATTCTGCCCCTCGGAGTACAGCATCTGCCCGGGGTGGAACACAAGGTCGTCGATGGGAGCATGTATGAGACCAAAGTCCTGCTCATTGAGGTCGGCAAACAGCACCATGTCGCGAATGCCGCAGTTGCGGCAGTCGGAGGTGCCTTTCCAGGCAGATTCAGTCTTGATCGGAATCACGACGCGCTTTTGCGTGAGCGGGCTCGGTCCCACAACCGCCAGATCAACACCAGCGATGGCACCGAGTGCATGAGTAAATCAAAAATATCCAGCGGGCGGGACAAGGTGCCTTCCCTCAGCATCCGCAGCTTCTCAAGTATGTGCGGCTCGGGCAGGATGGGCGCCAGCGCCAGCCAGATGGCGGCAACCGCCAGCCACATCAGGGGAATTTGCTTCAGGTAATTCATATCAGTCAGCGGGAGATGGTAGCGCGGGCACTTTCGAGGCGTTGCTCCAGGTATGCACCATAAAAGTCTGCGATGTAGCCTCCTTCCAGACGGTCAGCGACCTCCCTGCCATCTGCCCCAAAAAACAGCACTGTGGGCGCGACCTTGATTTTCCAGAGCCGGGCCAGAGTGTCGTGTGTGAGTGCTTCCCGCTTGAACCCGCGCACCACGGCACTGCTGCGCATATCCACCTGCACCACGGGCACTTGCCCTTCCAGTCGCAGTGGCGACAAATAGCTGTCACGCGCGACACGGCAGAACGGGCAACCTTCCAGACTCACCATCACCACCAGGGGCTGGTGGCGCTGAAGGGCCACCGACAACTCGTCCGCCAGCGACTGCGCTGGCGGCAGCACTGCACCGGCAGCCCAGGTCAGCGGACTCACCGCCAGGGCCATAGCCACAGCGGCCGATAAGAAATGTCGTCTTTGCATGGTCATGAGTATGCAATCAAATGAATGGCTGCAAATGCATGCCACAGCGTTAATATAAGCCGTTACAGAATTAATGGGAAAGACCATGGAACTAGCGAGCCTGTTGGAAAAGTGGGGAGATGGCAACGTCTTGGCGGTGGGTGGCCTGCTGGTAGGTGGGTTGTTTGGCTTTTTCGGACAGCGCTCGCGCTTTTGCCTTCGGGCGGCGGTGATCGAATTCTGGCGTGGCCGGTTTGACGAAAAGTTGTCGATCTGGCTGCTGGCTTTTGCCAGTGCGGTCATCGGCGTGCAGGCCCTGGCCTGGTTGGGCTGGCTGGACACCAGTGCTGCACGACAAATTTCGGCGAGAGGCAGTCTGTCGGGTGCGGCCATCGGTGGACTGATGTTCGGTGTGGGCATGGTCATGACACGGGGCTGCGCCAGCCGCTTGTTGGTTCTCTCGGCAAATGGCAATTTGCGTGCACTGCTGTCGGGCCTGATTTTTGCCGTCACGGCGCAAGCCACGCTGTCAGGCTCCCTGTCCCCCTTGCGTGAACAGATCAGCGCTTGGTGGACCATCGACGGTGGTGTTTCCCGTGATCTGCTGGCACGCAATGGCCTCGGACACGGCGTTGGACTGGCGATTGGCCTGGTCTGGCTGGCAGCAGCGCTGTATTTGTCGAGCCGACGCCTGAGTGGTCGCATCTGGATGTGGCTGGGCGGCATGGGCACCGGTTTGTCGGTGGCAGCGGCCTGGGGATTTAGTCAGGTGGTGGCAGCCCACTCCTTTGAACCGGTTCAAATCCAAGGGCTTACCTTCAGTGGCCCCTCTGCCGAGTGGCTGATGCGGGTGCTGCAATCGCCTGCGCCTGCCGTGGGCTTTGACTTTGGCCTGCTGCCCGGCGTCTTTGCCGGGTCTTTTCTGGGCGCATGGTTAGGCCGGGATCTCAAGCTTGAGGGTTTTCATGATGGCTACAGCATGACGCGCTACATCGCCGGCGCGGTGCTCATGGGCTTTGGCTCCATGCTGGCGGGCGGCTGCGCCGTGGGTGCTGGGGTCACAGGCGGGGCCATTTTTGCGGTGACAGCATGGCTCACCCTGGTGGGCATGTGGCTGGGTGGCGGCATCGCCGACCGTCTGCTGGACTCCCGACCGGCCCCCGTCCACGCACAAACATTGCGCGGCGGCGCGATGGCTCCTTGACTATTTTGCGCTAAGGTACTGGGCCACTGCCGCCATTTCCAGCGGCGTCATCTTGCTGACGATGGCATGCATCACAGCGTTGTCGTTGGTGCGCTCACGCTGGTTGAACTGCTTGAGCTGGGTCTCGGTGTAGGCCGCGTACTGTCCGGCTAGGCGCGGCAGTGAAGCCGTGCCTTTGGCATCCTGCCCATGGCAGGATGCGCATGCCGCCAGTCCGCTGAACTTGTTGCCGTGCTGGTAGATGTACTGCCCTACGGCAGCCAGCGGCGCATCGGTCAAGGCCTCGACAGGTGCCGACTGCTTTTCGAAGTACTTACCCAAAGCGACCATCTCATCAGGCGTCAATTTGGCCACCATGTCTGCCATGGCGGTGCTTTTGCGCTTGCCGGACTTGAAGTTGTCCAGCTGTTTGGCGATGTACTCAGCGTGTTGTCCCGCGAGTTTGGGAAACACCTCACTGGCCGATTCGCCCTCGGCGCCGTGGCATACAAAACAAACGCCAGACACGATTTTTTTGGCGCGCGCCTCGTCTGCCTGGGCCAAGGCTGATCCGCCCAACAACACGCCACAAGTCAGCCCCAGTACCGCCCCAATTTTGCTGCGCAACACCATCACACATTCCTCGAAATCAAGATGAAAAAGCGCTGCAGCCTCACAGCTTGCAGCGCCCGGACTCAAAGACTGGTCAGGCCAATGTGTCTGCCCAGATATTACGGGCCCAAGCCAGGGCATAGCGCCCTTCGAGCTCGTTAGCCGCGCTGGAGACGCCGCCCGAACCGGGAACGGTGAGCATGGTCTTCTTCTCGGCGTCGTAGCGATGCACGCTGGAAACGTGCACCACATCCTCGGAACTGACGAAGCTGTAGCACGTGTTGTTGTAGATGGGCAGCTGATTGACCTCTTTGCCAGTCAACAGCGCCACCACGGCGGCTGCACAGGTCTTGCCATGCTGGTTGGCCATGTGGCCGGATTTAGGCATGGCAGGTGCAATCTGGATGGAATCCCCCAGCACGTGCACGTTCTTGGCCGCCTTGGACTCAAAGGTCAGAAAGTCGACCTCGCACCAGCGTTTGTTGGCGGTCGCCAGCCCGGTCTTGACCGCAATGTCTCCAGCACGCATGGCGGGAATCACGTTCAGTACAGAGGCCTTGACGTCGTCATTGAACTCAAACTTGACGGTGTTGGTGGCCGCGTCCACATCCACCGCGTTGTGCTTGCCGCGGTACTCGACCATGCCCTTGTAGCGCTCGGCCCAGGCCTTTTTGAAAAGCGGGCCCTTGGAGGTGACATCTTCGTTGGCATCCAGTATCAGCACCTTGCTCTTGGGTTTGGCCTTGGTGAAGTATTCGGCCACCTGGCAAGCACGCTCGTACGGGCCGGGGGGGCAGCGGTAAGGTGCTAGCGGGATGGACAAAGCATAGACGCCGCCGTCGGGCATGGCTTCGAGCTGTTTGCGCAGGGCCACCGTTTGAGCGCCCGCTTTCCAGGCGTGCAGCACCTTGTCCTGGGCGCCCGCTTTGGCCATGCCCGGCAGGGTGTCCATCATGAAATCGACACCGGGCGACAGGATCAGGCGGTCGTAGGCCAGCTCGGCACCGCTGGCCAGCTTGAGGCTGCGCTTTTCCACATCGATGGCCGCAACCATGTCACGCACCACGGTCACGCCGTGTCGCTTGCTCAGGTTGTCGTACGGCGTGGTGATGTCAGCCAGGGTCTTGCTGCCACCAATCACCAGATTGGAAATTGGGCAGGACACAAAGGCCGCATTGGGCTCGACAAGCGTGACCTGAATGCCGTAGTCGGACCACATGCGCACGTACTTGGCAGCCGTGGCACCACCATAACCACCACCGACCACCACGACCTTCGGCCCCTTGCCTGCGCCGGTGGTGGCGCAACCTGACAGAAACCCCAAGGTGCCCAACGCACCGCCAGCCGTTGCTGTTTGTATGAATTGACGACGTTTCATGGCATTCCCCGCTTATTTCTTTTGGGCTGAAAAATAGGCTGCAATAGCCTGTATCTGGTCATCGGTGTAGCCCTTGGCCAGCTGGTGCATGATGGTGGCGGGCTTACGGCCGGCCTTGAAGTCCAGCATTTTTTTGGTCAGGTCGTCCTTGTTGACGCCTGCCAGTGACTCCATGCCGGGCTGCGCCTGGCCATTGGTGCCGTGGCAGTTGGCACACGCCGCAGCCCAACTGCGAACCTGCGCAGCATCAGGCGTTTGGCTCTGCGCTTGCGCACCGCCCGCAAATATCGCCAGCACGGCGGCCAGCAAGGTCAGGTGTTGTTTCATTGTCGAACCTCCAAAACAGTTTCAAAACCATCCATCAGCACCACGCCACTCAGGGTCGCAGGTACACAAACTTGTCGCGGGCCTGCAAGGTGGCCACTTCAGCCACACCTGAAGGTACTACCTGTGCCTCCATCACCACCTTGTCTTTCTCGATCTTGCGTGTGACCAGGGTGTTGTTGCAGACCTTGAAAGCCACACCACGACCGGCCAGCTCGCCGATATCACCCGCAAATGACTCGCCCTTGGGGTTGGTGGCTCCGTCGAGCAGGAAATCTATTCCCGGGCCGTGGGTTACCACGACGATCTTGGTAGTGGGATCAGCCGCAAGGTGATTGCGAATGTTATTCATGGCACGGGCTGCCTGGGGTATGCCTTCACTCAGGTGATAAACCACCTTGACCTCGGCCCAGGCCAATTGCGCAGTCAACAGGCCAGCGGCCAACCACATGAATCGCTTCATGAACAACTCCTTATATTTAAATCGGAACTGTAGACGGGACTACCGCTAAGGGCTACCGGGGTAAACCCCGAGGCGAAAGGCAGGCCCATGTCAGCACTTCGTCAGCGACACGAGATCTATTTGTCGCCGTACTCGCCTTCGATTGCGATCTGGGTGCAAATGGCACGGCAAAGGTTGGCCATGCGGACATTGGTGATGCGATAGTAAATTTGAACGCCATCACGACGTTTGCCCAACACGCCCGCCTGATAGAGCGTGTTGAGATGCTGAGACATATTGGGCTGGGTGGTCTTGATTTCACTCAGCAACTCACTCACATTCTTTTCCTGCTTGCACAGGCTACTGATGATCTTGAGCCGCATGGGCGCAGACATGACCTTGAACACCTCGGCAGCTGTTTCAAAGACCTGGTCGGAGACAGAGTCCGTTTCAGCAGTTGCGACGTCGGGGGAGGAGGTCATGATCAGTTGGTAGTGATATATGCAAATAATAAAGCGCTTTTCCCGGTTTTGGTGCCAGGCGGGCGCGGCATTTGCAGCGCGTCGTGCTTACCGAACAGCGCTGGTGCGCAAGGTGCGGCTCAGCAATGCCACCGGGATCAAGCCCACCAGCACCAATGCAAGGGCGGGTAAAGCGGCCTCGCCCAGACGCTCATCACGCGCCAACTGAAAGGTCACGACAGCCAGGGTATCACTGTCGAAGGGCCGCAGCACCAGGGTGGCTGGCAGCTCTTTCATGACATCCACAAACACCAGCAGGGCCGCAACTGCCGTGGAACGACGCAGCAAGGGCGCGTGCACGCGGCGCATCAAGTCCCAGCCCGTGCTCCCCAACAAGCGCGCCGAATCGTCCAGATTGACGGGGATCCGGGCGTAGCCGCTCTGGATGGATTGCAACGCCACCGCACAAAAGCGAACCAGATAGGCCCAGACCAGGCCCCAGGACGTGGCCGTGACCAGCGCAGCCACCGGACTCTGGGGCCACACCGCTTGCAGCCACCCCAGGGGCAACAGCAAGCCGACCACCACCACCGCCCCGGGTACGGCATAGCCCAAGCCTGCCAGCTGCACGGCTGCGCGCGTGAAACGCCCCGCGTAACGACGCTGCGCCATGGCCAGGCCCAAAGCCACCATCACCGCCAGGCCAGAAGTCACCAGGGCCAAACGTGCACTGTTGAAAGACCACACCCAGAATTGCCCCCAGGGCAGCATCTGTTCTTGGGCCTGCAGGGGCCGCAGCATCAACACCACAGGCAGTGCAAAGCCCAGCAACACCGGCACGCCACACACCAGCCAAGGCAGCAAGCGGGCCCTGCCGTGCAAGACCACGGAACGCGCATCGCCCGCATGGGCGTGTGACAGGCGCGCCGCCGCAAAACGCATGCGCGCTTGCGCGCGCTGCTCCAGCCACAGCAGCAGGCCGACCAGAGCCAGCAACAAGGTAGCCAGCTGGGCTGCAGCAACCCGGTTGTCCATGGCCAGCCAGGCCTTGTAAATGCCCGCCGTAAAGGTCTGGATACCGAAGTAACTGGACACACCAAAGTCCGCCAGGGTCTCCATGAGGGCTAGCGCCACGCCTGCCGCGATGGCGGGCCGCGCCAGGGGCAATGCCACCTCTGCAATGCGACGCATCAAGGGCGCCCCCAGCACACGGGCGGCTTCCATCAAATGAGCAGCGCGCTCACTCAGGGCACTGCGGGCAAGCAGATAAACATAGGGATACAGAGAAAAAATGAAAACAAAGGCCGCGCCCCCCACGCTGCGCACCTCGGGGAACATGCGCCCCTGCAGGCCACTGACATCGCGCAGGGTGGTTTGCAAGGGGCCACTGAACTGCAAAAAGTCAGTGTAGGCATAAGCCACCACATAGGCCGGCATGGCCAGGGGCAGCAAGAGGGCCCACTCCAGCACACGCCGCCCCGGAAACTCAAACAAGGTGATGGCTATGGCGGCCAACGTGCCCACCAGCGTCACCCCCACCGCCACAGCCACCGCCAACCACAGGGTGGTTTGCAAATAGTCGGGCAAGACGGTGCCAGCCATTTCACGCAAGATGTCTGCTGCCGGAGAGGCCACCCAGCCCATCAGCGCGGCCATCCCGGGCAAGCTGGATGCCACCAGGGCCAGCACCGGCAGTGTGAGGCCCAGAATCAGCAACAAAAGCAAAAAAAATGAAAGACGGCGGGACACGATGAGCCCATAAAAACAGGAAGACGCCAGGCACTGTACCCGCAACAACTGAGCGGCTCAGGTAAATGAGAATTGTATGCATCTAGAATGTTTTTTATGTTCCTGGACATTTCACAACTCCGCGTTAGCTACCCGCACCGTGCCCAGCCTGCGGTGCAGGATGTGTCCT
Source organism: Pseudomonadota bacterium (assembly GCA_041168905.1). GTDB lineage: Bacteria > Pseudomonadota > Gammaproteobacteria > Burkholderiales > Burkholderiaceae_C > JBEEJZ01. The sequence continues at coordinate 23,717 of JBEEJZ010000187.1, forward strand.
TCGGCCTGCGCGCTGGCGATATCGGCGTGCTGATCGGTCCCTCGGGCTGCGGCAAAACCACCTTGCTGCGCGCCATAGCCGGTCTGGAGCCCGCTGAGGCTGGGCAGATCCGCCTGGGGGGCATCATCCTGGGACAGTCGCCATCGCAACAGTCGCCGCAAGCAGGCCGGATCGGCATGGTGTTTCAAGATTACGCCCTGTTCCCCCACCTCACCGTCGGGCGCAATGTGGCTTTTGGTCTGAACGCCTGGCCCCGGCCCAGACAGCAGGCACGGGTCAAGGAGGTCCTGACCCTCGTGGGCCTGGAAGGTGGCGAGGATCGTTACCCGCACGAAATGTCTGGCGGGCAGCAGCAGCGGGTGGCGCTGGCACGTGCCCTGGCACCCCAACCCCAGCTACTTTTGCTGGATGAGCCTTTTTCCAACCTCGATGTGGAGCTGCGCGAGCGCTTGGCCCACGAGGTGCGGGCCATTTTGAAGGCCGCCAACACCACAGCCCTGCTGGTGACACATGATCAACAGGAAGCCTTTGCGGTGGGTGATGTGATCGGCGTGATGAACGAGGGCCGGTTGCACCAGTGGGACGACGCTTACACCTTGTACCACCGACCCAGCACGCGCTTTGTGGCCGAGTTCATCGGGCACGGAGTATTCACACACGCCACCTTGCGCGAGGTGGACCACACGGTGGTGGTGGACACGCCGCTGGGCCTGCTCACTGACGTGGCGGAGTGCCCCCTGCCCAGCGCCTATCCGGGCGGTCAATGCGATGTGCTGCTGCGCGCCGACGACATCGTGCATGACGACAGCGCCCGGGTTCAGGCAGAAATCCTGCGCAAGGCCTTTCGGGGCTCGGAGTTTTTATACACGCTGAGGCTGAAGTCGGGCGAGGTCGTTCTGGCCCATGTACCCAGTCACCATGATCACAGCGTGGGTGAGTGGATAGGCATACGCCCACAGGTCGACCATGTGGTGACCTTTCACCGCCTCTAACCCGGTCAGCGCAGCGCTCTCAGATCCGTAACGTCCTGGCGCAATGCCTCGGCCCAGGCCCGGCGCTCGCGCCCCTGCGCCCGTGATGGCTCTCCGAAATGGATCACAACGGTGATACCCGGCGTGTTGAGGGTGCGCCAGACGGAGCCCAGCAAGGTATCGTCGCCGATGTAGCAAGGAGCCAGGCTGCTCTGACCCTGGCGATCGACAAAGCTCAACGCAACCGGCTGCACGGGCGCATCCACCGATATGGCCGCCTGGATCAGGTTGGCATGAAAGGGCAGCAAGTTCAGGCCATCGCTGGTGGTGCCTTCAGGAAAGACGGCGACCACATCGCCTTCCTTCAGACTTTGGGCAATGTGATGCACCACGCGCAGCGCGTCACGCCGGGAGGCCCGCTCGATGAACAAGGTGCCCACGCCAGCCGCCAGCGCCCCGATCACCGGCCAGCCCCGCACCTCGGACTTGGAGACAAAGCGGCAAAACCGGGCCGCATGCAAGGCGGTGATGTCCAGCCATGAGATGTGATTGGCCACCAGCAGCAAAGGCCCCGCCACCGCAGGCTTGCCCAACACACGCAAGGCAATGCCCAGGTGAGCCAGCATTTCCAGCGACCAGGCTTGCACTCGCAATTGCCGCTGGGCCACACTCATGCGAGGAAAAACAAAAACGATGGTGAGCAAGCCAGCCACGGCATGCCAGGTGGCCCGCAGCAAACGGTAGCTGGCGCGAAACTGCTGCATGCCAGTGGCGATCGATAAAGCCTGAGAAAAATCAGGCGCGGTAGGCGACCTGCCCGCCCACCACTGTGCAACGCACACGCCCCGGCAACTCATAGCCCGAAAACGGCGTGTGCTTGCCCTGACTCAGTAGGGCTTCAGGCGCCACCAGCCAGTCGGCGGCAGGATCAAACACACACACGTCCGCCGCACCGCCGACACGCAAACGGCCGGCATCGGGCGCATGGGTGGCCAGAGCCGAACCCAGCACCCGGGCGGGCGCACTGGTTAGCACGGCCAGCGCATGCGCCAAACTCACACCGTCGTCGCGACTCCACTTCAGGGCCAAACTCAGCAAGAGCTCCAGACCAGTGGCACCGGGCTCGCTCTCGGCAAAGGGCAGCGCCTTGGCGTCTTCGTCCACAGGGGTGTGGTCGGACACCAGGGCGTCGATGGTGCCATCGGCCAAGCCGGCGCGCAGGGCATCGCGGTCACACTGTTGGCGCAGCGGCGGGTTCAGGCGCATGCGGCTGTCGAAATAGCCGATATCCACATCGGTCAGGTGCAATGAGTTGATGCTGACATCACAAGTGACATTCAAGCCCTCCGCCTTGGCCTGGCGCACCAAGGCGACACCCGCCGCACTGCTGATGCGGCACAGGTGCACACGGGTGCCGGTCGATTTGAGAAGCTCAAAAATGGTGTGCAAGGCAATGGTTTCTGCGGCCACGGGAACGCCGCTCAAGCCCAGCCGCGTGGCCAAGGCCCCACTGGCCGCAACGCCCTTGCCCAGGTGCATCTCTTGCGGGCGCAGCCAGACGGCATAGCCGAAGCTGCTGGCATATTGCAGGGCACGCTGCAAGACCTGCGTGCTGGCCAACGGCACCTCGGCTTGCGTGAAAGCCACACAACCGGCATCGGTCAGCTCCAGCATCTCGGTCAGCACCTCGCCTTCGAGCTTGCGGGTGAGCGCCCCCAAGGGAAACACGCGGGCAGCCCGGCGCTTGTCTGCCCGAAAACGCAACATCTCGACCAGACCGGGCTCATCAAGCACCGGATCGGTATCTGGCGGGCAGATCACGCTGGTGACGCCGCCGGCCACCGCAGCTGCTAGTTCAGAGGCCAGCATGCCCTCGTGTTCGTGCCCCGGCTCTCGCAGGCGCACCGCCAAATCCACCAGACCCGGCATGACGATGCAGCCTGTGGCATCCAACTCTGTTTGGGCGACAAAGCCGGCGGGAGGTGCGCCGATGGCAACCACGCGGCCCTGGTCTATGGCGAGGTCAGCCTGCTGGTCCAGACCGGACGCGGGGTCGATGACGCGGCCACCCTTGATCAAAATGCTCATTGCGTTCGTCCTCTCAGGCTTCGTTACCGGCCACGATGCTCATCACCGCCATGCGTACGGCAATGCCAAATGTCACCTGCGGCAGGATCACACTTTGTTTGCCATCGACCACGGCGGAGTCGATTTCCACCCCCCGATTGATGGGCCCCGGGTGCATCACGATGCAGTCAGGCTTGGCCAGCTGCAGTTTTTCCGGCGTGAGGCCAAAGCTCTTGAAGAACTCCTGGCTGGACGGCAATAACGCACCGCTCATGCGCTCGTTTTGCAGGCGCAACATGATGATGACGTCGCAGCCCCGGATGCCTTCTTCGAGCGTATGGCACACCCGCACACCCATGCTGGCCATGTCGGACGGCACCAGCGTGCGTGGCCCGACCACCCTTACCTCGGCACAGCCCAAGGTCGTGAGTGCATGAATATCCGAGCGGGCCACGCGCGAATGCAGGACGTCGCCCACGATGGCAACGGTCAGGTTGGAAAAATCTTTCTTGAAGTGCCGGATGGTGTACATGTCCAGCAAGCCCTGGGTAGGGTGGGCATGCCGGCCATCGCCTGCGTTGATGACGTGCACATGGGGCGCCACGTGCTGGGCGATCAGATAAGGCGCGCCCGACTCACTGTGCCGCACCACAAAAATATCTGCTGCCATGGCCGACAGGTTGGCAATGGTGTCGAGCAGCGATTCGCCCTTGGAGGCGCTGGAGCGTGCAATGTCGAGGTTGATGACGTCGGCGCTCAGGCGGGTGGCGGCAATTTCAAAGGTAGTGCGGGTGCGCGTGCTGTTTTCAAAAAACAGGTTGAACACGCTCTTGCCCCGCAGCAGCGGCACTTTTTTGACCTCACGGTCGTTCACCGACACAAAGTTGGCCGCTGTATCCAGAATCTGGGTCAGGATGCTTTTGGGCAGGCCTTCGGTAGAGAGCAGGTGTATCAGCTCACCGTTCTTGTTGAGTTGAGGGTTACGCTTGTAGAGCATCAGGCTTCCCGGCGGGCCTCCACGTTAAAACTGAATTGGCCCTGCTCGCTGCGCGCCAAGGCCAGAGATTGCGATGCAGGCAGCGCGACACGGGCTGCACACACATCGGCCTGTATGGGCAACTCCCGCCCACTTCGATCGACCAGGACTGCCAGGCGCACACGCGCCGGGCGGCCATAGTCGAACAGCTCATTGAGCACAGCACGGATGGTGCGCCCGGTGAACAGCACATCGTCCAGCAACAGCACCTCGGCACCGTTCACATCAAATGGCAGTTTGGTGTGCGCGCTGCTGGACAGGCCGCGGCGGGCAAAGTCATCGCGGTGCATGGCTGAAGAAATGGTGCCGTGGACGCCTGGCAGGCCCAGGTCCTTTTGCAGACGCTCAGCCAGCCAGGCACCGCCTGAGGTGACGCCGACCAGCTGCGTGCCGGCCACCCACTGGGCACGGATGACGCGCAGAAGCTCGCCATACAGGGCCTCCGCATCGAGGGCCAGGATACTCATGCAATGCTCCTCAAAAATTGTTCCAGAATGATGCAGGCCGAGGCGGCGTCTGCGTCGCGCGCGCCCTGTGCGTGGGCTTCGGTGGTGCTGTAGCGCTCGTCCACCTCGAACACTGGGAGTTTGAAGCGCCCTGCCAGCTGTCGACCAAACTTGCGCGCCCGCGCCGTGTTCTCGTGCGCTGCACCATCGGGGTGAAAGGGCACACCAATCACCAGTGCGTCAGGCTGCCACTCACGCAGACGCTCAGCAATCTTGGCAAACCGGGCGTCACCCTCGGCATGGATGCTGCCTTGGGGCTGGGCGGTACCCAGCAGGCGATTGCCCACTGCCACCCCCGTGCGTTTGAGCCCGTAGTCCAGCGCCAAAAAAGTTTGCAAGGAGGAAGGAACTTCGGGGGCCTGGGCCAGGTTGGCGGGAGCAGCAGCGCTCATGCGTGGCCAGCCTGGCTAGACAGCATCCAGGGCTGCAAGCCCAGCAGCCCCAAGGCACGGTCGTAACGCTCGGCCACCGGGGTGTCAAACATCACCGTCTTGTCGGCATCAACCGTGAGCCAGGCGTTTTCGCCGAGCTCGGACTCCAGCTGCCCCTCGCCCCAGGCCGAATAGCCGAGTGAGACCAGCACCTTACGTGGTCCGGCGCCCGTGGACAAAGCCTCCAGCACATCTTTGGAAGTGGTCATTTCCAGCCCACCCGGAATGATCATGGTGGAGGCATAGACCGACTCTTCGGGTTTGTCGCCGTCGGCAAAAATGGGCTCGTGCAGCACGAAACCCCGCTCCGTCTGCACCGGCCCGCCCTGCATCACCGGCATGGCAACCAGATCGTCGCGACGCAAGGGCAGGTCCACCTTGTCAAACAGGCCCTTGAGGTCAATCTCACTGGGTTTGTTGATGACCAGGCCCAGGGCGCCTCGCTCACTGTGCTCGCACACGTAAACCACGCTGCGGGCAAAGTTGACGTCTGTCAGCCCGGGCATGGCAATCAGAAAATGATTGGTGAGGTTGAACGGGGCAGAATCAGCAGGCATTCTTCAATTTTAATGGCGCACATGGACAAACAATTTGACACCGGCCTCATGTGGTTTCGCCGCGATCTGCGGGTAGACGACAACACCGCCCTCAGCCGGGCACTGCAAAGTTGCCGGCAGGTGCACTGCGTGTTTGTGTTCGACACCGCTATTCTGGAGAGCTTGCCACGAGCCGACCGGCGGGTTGAATTCATCCGCGAATCCCTGGTGGAGCTGGACGTGGCGCTGCGCGAACTCGCCGGGCATACCGACGCAGGATTGATCGTGCGCCACGGCATTGCCAGCAACGAAGTGGCGGATCTGGCCGCTCGCCTGAAGGTGCAGGCCGTGTTTGCTGCCCACGACTTTGAGCCCGAGGCCATCGCGCGGGATGCTCAAACCCGCGGTGGTCTGGCCAACATCGGGGTGGGCCTGCACACGGTCAAGGATCACGTCATTTTTGAGCGCCAGGAACTGCTGACCAAGAGCGGCACTGCCTATGGCGTCTTCACACCCTACAAGAATGCGTGGTTGGCTGCGGTCGACGAACGCCATCTGCACCCTCGCGAGGTGCGAGCCCATGCGGCTGCGTTGGCACCACGGCCCGCAGAGCTGGTGCGAGCCGTGCCCACGCTGGCCGACATCGGCTTTGAGCCCACCAATCTGTCGACCCTGAAAATCCCGACGGGTATCAGCGGCGGGCAAGCCCTGTTTGAGGCTTTTTTTGAGCGCATGGATCATTACGACACCGCGCGCGACTTCCCGGCGGTGAAAGGCCCCAGCTACCTGGGCGTGCATCTGCGCTTTGGCACGGTGTCGATCCGGCGGCTGGCGGCCATCGCCTTGCAGCGCCAGCTACAAGGCAGCAAAGGCGCAGCCGTTTGGCTCAGCGAGCTCATCTGGCGCGACTTTTACGCGCAGATTCTGGCCAATTTCCCACATGTCGCCAGCAGCGCCTACAAGCCAGAGTACAACGCCATCCACTGGGAACACGGCCCGCACGCGCACAAGCTGTTCAAGGCCTGGTGCGAGGGCCGCACCGGTTACCCCCTGGTCGATGCCGCCATGCTGCAAATCAATCAAACCGGCTATATGCATAACCGCCTGCGCATGGTGGCCGGCAGCTTTTTGGTCAAAGACCTGGGCATTGACTGGCGCTGGGGCGAGGCTTACTTTGCCCAGCACCTGAACGACTTTGATTTGTCGGCCAACAACGGCGGCTGGCAATGGGTCAGCTCAAGTGGCTGCGATGCCCAGCCCTACTTTCGCATCTTCAACCCGGTCAGCCAAAGCGAAAAGTTTGACCCGGAAGGCAAGTTCATACGCCGTTACTTGCCGCAACTTGCCAAGCTGCCCACCGCGGCGCTGCATGCACCCTGGTTGGCCAAGCCCATGGAGCTGCAAGCTGCCGGAGTCCGTTTGGGGCACGACTACCCCGAACCCATCGTCGACCATGCACTTGCACGCGAGCAAACTTTGGCGCGCTACGCCGTGGTGAAGAAAAGGGGTTGAGTTCTAAGGCAGGGCACCGTTGGGGCGCCGCCTGACATTCGTCAAGTTTGATCAGGCGGGTGTCGCAGAAGATCGGCCACGACCGACCACCCAATACGCCATGCCCAGCTTCAACAGCCCAGCGTCAGATCTGAACCATTTCAAAGTCTTCCTTGCGGGCGCCACACTCCGGGCAGGTCCAGTTCATGGGAACGTCGGCCCACAGGGTGCCGGGGGCAATGCCGTGATCAGGCGCGCCGGCCTCTTCGTCGTAAATCCAGCCGCAGATCAGACACATCCAGGTTTTTGTTTCGCTCACAGCTATAAGGCCTCGAATAGAATGAATTTATTGTATCGACCACGTTTCGGGCACTCCGTCCTGCAACGCGATAAACAGACTCTATTTTGCCCGCAGCGCCTTAACGCCTTGTCCGGCTCGCCGTCAGCCTCCCCATCCACACCCACATGCCCATGAACGCCGACCAGACAGACAACTTGCCCGATGGGCAAGATGAGGCCCAACCGGCGTGTGTGCTGGTTTTCAATGCCAGCGACCCCAGCGGAGCAGGCGGCTTGGCGGCCGACATCAGCGCGATCGCTTCGGTAGGCGCGCACGCCCTGCCGGTCGTCACAGGCGCTTACGCGCGCGACACCGGTGAAATCTTCGACCACTTTGCATTTGACGAAGACGCCGTAGGCGAGCAGGCGCGCGCGATTCTGGAAGACGTGCCCGTGCAGGTCATCAAAGTGGGCTTTGTGGGTACGCCAGACAACATCAGCACGATTGCGGAATTGGCCTCGGACTATGCAGATGTGCCGGTGGTGGCTTACATGCCCGATTTATCCTGGTGGGACGAGAGCCAGATCGACATGTACCTGGATGCCTTTCAGGAATTGCTGCTGCCACAAACTTCCGTACTGATTGGCAACCAGGGCACTTTGTGGCGCTGGCTGTTGCCCGACTGGACAGGCGACAAGGCGCCCAGCGCCCGTGACATTGCGCGAGCCGCCAGCGAGCATGGCGTGGCCTACACCCTGGTCACCGGCATGGCTTTGCCCGAGCAGCAAATCGACAATGTGCTTGCCACCCCCCAAACCGTGTTGTGCAGCGAACGTTTTGAACGTTTTGAAGCCATTTTTAGCGGCGCGGGAGATACCTTATCCGCCGCACTGGCTGCACTGCTGGCCAGCGGCACCGAGCTACCAGACGCCGTGAAAGAAGCCCTGACTTATCTGGACCATAGTCTGGATGGCGGCTTCAGGCCGGGCATGGGCCATGTGATCCCCGATCGCCTGTTCTGGGCCCAGCCGGAAGACGACGAAGATGAAGAAAGTGCCGAGCCCTCCGCCTCGACACCCGATTATTTTGAAATGCCCCCCCATGAGACCCAGCACTGACTTGAACGAGAACCTGTTCGAACGCGCACGGCGCGTGATTCCCGGCGGCGTGAACTCACCCGTGCGAGCATTCAAGGCGGTCGGCGGCACGCCGCGTTTTGTGAAACGCGCGCAGGGGGCGTACTTCTGGGACGCCAACGACCAGCGCTATATCGATTACATCGGCTCCTGGGGGCCCATGATCCTGGGCCATGGTCATCCTGCGGTGCTGGAGGCGGTTCAAAAAGCCGCCCTGGACGGCTTTTCCTTTGGCGCGCCCACCGAACGCGAGGTGGAGCTGGCCGAAGAAATCCTGCGCATGGTGCCAAGCATGGACATGGTGCGGCTGGTCAGCTCGGGCACCGAAGCGGCCATGAGCGCCATTCGTCTGGCTCGTGGCGCTACCGGTCGCAGCAAATTGATCAAGTTTGAGGGCTGCTACCACGGCCACGCAGATGCCTTGCTCGTCAAGGCAGGCTCTGGCCTGGCCACTTTTGGCAATGCCACCAGCGCTGGTGTGCCACCAGAGGTGGTGCAACACACCCTGGTGCTGGAGTACAACAACCTGGCGCAACTGGAAGAGGCCTTTGCCCTGCACGGCAAGGATCTGGCCTGCCTGATGATCGAGCCGATTGCCGGCAATATGAATTTCGTGCGGGCTTCGGTGCCTTTCGTCAAGCGGGCCCGCGAGCTGTGCACGCAATACGGCGCACTGCTGGTGTTCGATGAAGTCATGACGGGCTTCAGGGTCGCCCTCGGGGGGGCGCAAAGCGTCTACGCCCGCGAAATTCCGGGCTTCGAACCCGACATGACGGTGCTGGGCAAGGTCATCGGCGGCGGCATGCCACTGGCAGCCTTTGGAGCCAAGCGCGCCGTGATGGAGCTGATGGCGCCCATGGGTCCGGTCTACCAGGCAGGCACGCTCAGTGGCAACCCCGTCGCCACCGCATGCGGCCTGGCTACGCTGCGAGAAATTCAAAAGCCCGGCTTTTATGAATCACTGGCCCAAAAAACCCAGGCATTGACCCAGGGACTCAAGGCCGCAGCAGCACGGGAGGGCGTCCCCCTCAGTGCCGACAGCGAGGGCGGGATGTTTGGCTTTTTCTTGTTTGACGCCTTGCCACAAAACTATGCCAAGGTCATGACCACCGACAGCGCCAGGTTCAACCAGCTCTTTCATGGCTTGCTGGACCGCGGTGTCTACATTGCCCCCGCGCTTTACGAGGCAGGCTTTGTGAGCGCAGCACACTCGGATGACGACATTGCGGCTACGGTGGCGGCTGCGCAAGACGTTTTCAAGGTCCTGGGCCGCTGAGGCAGGGACTGCGGACCGGCACCGGGTCCGCCCGCGTCGCATTCCGGCCAGCTGGAGGTTGGGCTAACCGAATTTGCGCCGACTGAGTTCAGCCACGGCGGCCTGCAAGTCTTCAGGCAACAGTGGCTTGGCAAGGTAAATGTCGGCCCCGCTGGCCAACCCTGCTGCGCGGTCCTGAGGCAGCACGCGGGCGGTCGCCAATATGATGCCGGCATCAGGCTGGTCCTGCCTCAGGCGGCGTGTGAGGCTGATGCCATCCTCACCTGGTAGCCGCAGATCGATGACATAAACATCAAACCGCACCCCCGCCAATTCACCAATCAGCGCTTCAGCACTGTCTATCCCAGTGACCTGGTGGCCTTGCTGACGCAAGGTATCGACCGTTGCTTCACGTAATGCATCGTGGTCTTCGACCACCAAAATATTCAAAGAGGCAACCATAGTGCAAAACGAATATGACTGGGGCTGGGGCGATAGTCCAGCTGACCGTCGAGCAAGTGGGCCAAGCCACGGGAAACATACAAGCCCAGGCCAGCACCGGTTTGGTGACGGGCTTGCTCATGGCGGTAAAACTTCTGAAATACCCGATCGGGGTCGGGCCAGGCGCTGCGTCCGGGCAAATTACTGACCATGACCTGCAGGCCTGGCAGATCGCCACGCATCTGCGCGCTCAGGGATATAGACACGGTGCTACCGGGCGCACTGTGACGACAGGCGTTGTCGATCAGGTTGCTGAGTACCAGACTCAACATGTGCGGATCGGACTCCACGGACTCCTGTACGTCGAGGTGTAATTGCAACCGAGTTGCCTGGGGGTTTTGTTTGCACAGGCGCCGAATTTCGGTGGCCACATCGCAGGAAACATGTTGCACTGACAGGCGCTTGCCCTCCAGCGCCCCTGAAAGCAGGGTGCGCTCAATCACGTTGTTCATGTCGCTGACCGAGCTTTTGATCAGGTCTGTCTTCTGCGGTGTGAGTGACTCGGGCGTAGTCACCAGCATGCTGACCACCGCCAGTGGGGACTTGAGCTCATGGCCCAGCATGGACATCGTTCTTTGTTGATCCTGCCTGTAGTCGCGCTCCTGCTGAGCCTGCTGTTCCATCAGGGCAAGTTCGGTTTGCAATCGGGCATGCCCTTGCGCCAACTGGCGACTGCGCAGCTGCAACAACCCGACCATGACGAGACCCGACAGCACACCGTACACCAAAGTGGTGAGCAGGGCCGACTCGGCGGCCGGTGCCCATCCCAGCGATGGCAGCGCCGCACACAGGAGAGCCAGAAGAATCAGGCCATACGCACCAACCAGCAAGGGCTTGGACAAACGCTGCGAGGCAGCGGGATCAGACTTTTCAGGGACTTGGGCCAGGGACGCCGTGAGCAAGGCAAAGAAGGGCAAAACCACCACCAGTGTCATCTGCATGCGCAGCGCCTGCATGGTGTAGCCCGCCAGTACCAGGACGACATTCAGCGGGAACAGGTAAAGCACACCTTGCAAGACCCGCAAGGCCCAACGCGGCGGGTCATATTCGCGCAACAGCAGGTAATCGAAGTAAACCGACAGCGGAACAAAGGTCACGATGATGAGGTTGGACAAGATATCCAGCAGCCTGGGTGGCAGCCAGTCCTGATTCAAAAAGCGCAAATACCCCAACAAGACCATGGCAAAGAGGACGGCGAACACCTGCTTGACGAGAAACGCCACGAGCAGTTTTTCGGGAGCGATCAACACATTGACCAAGGCCCACCCCGCAAACAAAATGGCCACGCCCAGGTAGATGCCGTAGAGCATGTGCTGGCGGGTGTCTGCTTGCCGGGCCTGGGACGAGGTCAAGGCCTGGACCTCCACCATGCGCGTGCTGCTTGAGTGCAGACGTAGCCAAAGATCCCTCGGGGCATCGCCCAGGGGAACCACGAAACCAAAGTCCAGGGAAGGATGCTCGTCCTGCGATAAAGGGTGATGGTCTCCCGTGACCCGACGACTCTCCCTTGGTTGCACGGGGTCAAACAGTTCCACTTCGTCCAGCAGAGGGGGGCGCAAGCGCAGCACCACGGTCTGTTCAGCAGGCCCACTGGCAAGTTGCGGATCCAACAAAGCGGAGCTTTTCACTCGGGAGGGGTCAAGTCGCACGCGCAGCCAGATCGCTGAGCTGCCGTAGCCCTTGCTGAGCAGGCCCTGGTAACTTGTGAACTCCCGTTTTTGAACATCAGCGAGGGTCAGCTGCTCGGTGGTGTCCTCAAACCAGGCGCGCTCGGAGATCAGGTCCTGGGCACGCAGCTGGGCAGGAAAAACAAGCACCAGCAGGCAAAGCAAGGCCAGCCAGGTCCGCCAAAAAATGGGCCGGAGCGCTGCGGACGGGGGATTCGAAGTGGATGCAAAAAGCAAGGAGTCGCTCATGTATACAAACCAGAAGACCGCCTATGGTAGTTCAGGGCTGGGGGCATGCACGTTTTGTTACCAGGTGATGACGGCAGATTTACCAAGCAGCGAGTGCAGACCTGTGCCTCACACGTAAACTTGCTCCATGGTTTTTTGCAGAGGACGGTCATGAAAAAAATAGTTGCTCCCGCGCTGATGGCCCTGGCTGCGGGCCTGTGTTCGGCCCAGGAGATGGGGCGGGTGGTTTCATCCACACCCGTGATTCAGCAAGTCGCCGTGCCGCGTCAGGTGTGCACCAACCAGCAGGTCATCAGTCCGGGCAACAAGTCCGGCGCCGGGGCAGCCATGGGTGCGATTGCCGGCGGCGCCGTCGGCAACGCGGTGGGAGACGGTAGCGGGCGTGCGATTGCCACTGTGATCGGACTGGTGGGCGGCGCCATTCTGGGCGACAAGGTCGAAGGGCCCGGGCAGCCACAGACTCAGAACGTGCAGACCTGTAGCAACCAGACGTTTTATGAAAACCGCACCATGTACTACAACGTGGTCTACGAATACGCGGGCAAACAGTACACCGTACAAATGCCCAACGATCCCGGCCCCTATGTGAAACTGCAGATCACGCCGATCAGCCAGACACAGCCTCAGGATATGGCTGTGCAGACCTACGCGGCAGCGCCAGCTGTGCTGCCGATGGTTCAGGTCCAGGCACCAGCGCAATGGGTCAGCCAGCCTGTTATCGCGGTCTCTGACGCCTACTATCCACGCTCGACATACCCACGCCACCACCACAGCCGAGGCGGCCTGCCGGCGGCCGGCATCAGCATGGAGTGGCAGATCATCAACGGACGCCGTTATTGAACGAACTTCCCGTGCGCACGGGAAGCAAGCCAACAGCTCAATGGCGGAAGTGGCGAACGCCGCTGAACACCATGGCCACGCCACGCTCGTTGGCGGCGGCAATGACCTCGTCATCACGCATGCTGCCGCCGGGTTGAATCACGCAGGTGGCACCTGCATCGACCACCACATCCAGGCCGTCACGGAATGGGAAGAATGCGTCACTGGCCACCACGGTGCCGGCCAATGACAGATGGGCGTGCTGGGCCTTGATACTGGCAATGCGTGCCGAATCCAGACGGCTCATCTGGCCCGCGCCTACACCCATGGTCATACCGTCCTTGCAGAAAACGATGGCGTTGGACTTGACGTACTTGGCGACATTCCAGGCAAACAGCAGATCGTTGAGCTCTTGCGCCGAAGGTTGCTTGGCGGTCACCACTTTCAGGTCCGCCAGGGTGAGCTCGTGGTTATCGGCGGTTTGCAGCAGGATGCCCGAGCCGATGCGCTTCATGTCCATCGCATTGCGCCCTTGCGCCCATGCCGTGTCCCCGCCTTTGGGCAAGTCAATTTTCAAGATACGCACATTCACCTTGGACTTGAAAACCTCCAGGGCTTCAGGAGTGAAGCTGGGCGCCATCAACACCTCGACAAACTGCTTGGAAATTTGCTGAGCTGCAGCAAGATCCAGCTCGGTGTTCAAGGCAATGATGCCGCCGAAGGCCGAAGTGGGGTCGGTCTGGAAGGCCTTGCTGTAGGCCTCCAGGGCATGAGCACCTACGGCTACCCCGCAGGGGTTGGCATGTTTGACGATCACGCACGCTGGGGTGTTGAAGCTTTTGACACACTCCCAGGCAGCGTCCGCGTCGGCGATGTTGTTGTAAGACAGCTCTTTGCCCTGCAATTGCTGGGCCGTCACCAAGGAGCCCGGGGCTGGGTACAAGTCGCGGTACAGGGCCGCATGCTGGTGGGAGTTTTCGCCGTAGCGCAGGTCTTGCACCTTGACAAACCGGCCATTGCTCTGTCCCGGGAACAAGTCCAGCGTCGGCGCCGTATCGCCAGCAGGCACATCGTCACCGACCTGCACCGAGCTCAAATAATCGCTGATCGCGCCGTCATACTGGCTGATGCGATTGAACGCCGCCACCGACAGGGCAAACCGGGTCTTGTCGGTCAATTTGCCACTGGCGCGCAGTTCGGCCAGCACCTGCGCATATTGCGAGGCATCGGTCAGCACCCCCACATCTTTCCAGTTTTTGGCTGCGCTGCGCACCATCGCGGGGCCACCAATATCGATGTTCTCGATCGCGTCTTCCAGCGTGCAGCCGGCTTTGGCCACCGTTGCTTCGAAGGGGTAGAGGTTGACCACCAGCAGATCGATGGTGTCGATGCCGTGTTCTTTCAGGGCCGCCATGTGTTCGGGCATGTCGCGGCGCGCCAGCAGGCCACCGTGCACCTTGGGGTGCAGGGTCTTGACCCGGCCATCGAGCATTTCGGGGAAACCGGTCAGTTCGGCCACCTCAGTCACGGGCAGGCCCTGATCGGCCAACAGTTTGGCGGTGCCGCCCGTGGAGATGAGCTTGACACCCAGCCCATGCAGGGCCTGAGCGAATTCGATGATGCCGGTTTTATCGGAGACGGAAAGTAGTGCTTTCATGGGGACTCGGGAAGTTGCCTTATTTAACCAATTGATGCTCAAGGAGCTTTTTACGCAGGGTGTTGCGGTTCAGACCCAGCCATTGCGCGGCGCGGGACTGGTTGTTGTCGGCTTGCTGCATGACGACCTCCAGCAGAGGTCGCTCGACCACCGCCACCAGCATGTCGTACATGCCATTGGGCTCGGTGCCTTGCAGGGCCAGAAAGTATTCTTCGAGGTTGGCTCGGACGCATTCCTCGATGTGCTTGTTGCTCATGCACCTATCTCCAAATTCTGCACGCTGCGGCCCGCAAGAATAGCCGCCTGGCGCATGTCGGGCAGGCGGTCGGACCGCTGTGCCAACTGGTCAAAAAAATCGGCCACCGCAGCCGCCTGCGACTCGGTGTCCTCCAACAGATTCATACGGGCCCGAAACGCCTCGCCGCCCGGCAGGTGCCTGACATACCAGCCGATGTGCTTGCGCGCCGTGCGCACGCCCAAAAACTCGCCGTACAAGGCGTAGTGGTCGCTCAGATGCTCCAACAGGAGACCCCGTACCTCGACGACCAAAGGCGGTGCCAAATGGATACCGGTTTCAAGGAAGTGGGCGATCTCGCGAAAAATCCAGGGACGGCCCTGGGCCACACGCCCCATCATGATGGCATCAGCCCCCGTGGCGGCCCGCACATCGCGCGCCTTTTCGGGCGTGTTGATGTCCCCATTGGCCACCACCGGCACACGCACTGCTGCCTTGACTGCAGCCACGGTGTCGTACTCGGCCTGGCCGGTATAGCCCTGTTCGCGGGTGCGGCCATGCACCGTGATCATCTGAACGCCGGCCTGCTCGGCTGCGCGGGCGATGGACTCGGCATTCTTGTGGCTCTGACACCAGCCAGTGCGCATCTTGAGAGTGACAGGTACACGGTGCGGTACGCTGGCCTGCACCACGGCCTCGATGATGGACAGGGCCAAAGCCTCGTCCTGCATCAGCGCCGACCCGGCCCACTTGTTGCAGACCTTCTTGGCCGGACAGCCCATGTTGATGTCGATGATCTGCGCCCCACGGTCTATGTTGTAGGCCGCCGCTGCCGCCATCATGGCCGCGTCGGTACCGGCGATCTGCACCGCAATGGGGCCGGGCTCGCCGTCGTGGTTGGCGCGCCGCGAAGTTTTCAGGCTGGCCCACAGATCGCGCCGGGAGGTCACCATCTCGCTGACGGCATAGCCAGCACCCAGCTTGCGGCACAGTTGCCGAAACGGACGATCCGTCACACCCGCCATAGGGGCGACAAACAGGGCGTTTGGCAACTGATATTGACCGATGTGCATGCGCTCAGGCAGATAATCCCCGCAGCAAATGAACGGCGGGGCAGACAGGTTGAAACGGGGGAGCGCCATTCTAACTGCCTAAAATTTCAGCACCAACATGGTTCACTCCGCTCCGCGACATCATCAGGATCACGCATGCTCGACTGGATCACACAGCTGGTGACTTTTTTTTCGCTGCCCCAATACGGGCTCAGCACACTTTTTCTGGTCTCTTTCTTCTCGGCGACCCTGCTGCCACTCGGATCAGAGCCCGCACTGTTTGGCTTGATCAAGTTGCGCCCGGACCTGTTCTGGGCCGGAATTGCGGTCGCCACAGCAGGCAACACGCTCGGTGGTGCCGTGAGCTGGGCCATGGGACGGGGTTCAGAGCAGTGGCTGCATGGCCGCGATAGCCATGTCACACACCGCAAGGCACTGGCCTGGTTGCAACATTTGGGCCCCAAGGCCTGTCTTTTGTCCTGGCTACCGGGCGTGGGCGACCCTCTTTGTGCGGTGGCGGGTTGGCTCAAACTCCCCTTCTGGCCTTGTGTGGGCTACATGGCTATCGGCAAGTTGGCCCGATACGTGGTGATGACGGGTGGATTGATGTGGTTGTTTCCGGCCAGCCCCTAAAAAACGAAGCATGTGCGGGACCGACGCCATGAGCAGACCGCCGCCCTGTCAGCATGCTGATGGTTTAGGGCGACAATCTGTGGCTTATGAGACGACTAACGCCAATGCCTACGTCCTAACATGAACGACCCCGCCACCCACGCGCCCGCCCTTGCGGCCATCGAGCTCGACCTGGAGTCACTGCCCGGCCACTACATACGCCGGTTGCAACAGATTGCGGTGGCCATCTTCATTCAGGAAACCGAGGCACATGGACTGACGCCCGTGCAATACGGGGCCCTGCAGGCGGTGGCCAACACGCCGGGCCTCGACCAGCGCACATTGGCTCGCACGATAGGCTTCGACACATCGACCATGGCCGGGGTGATAGACCGGCTGGAAGCGCGTGGCTTGATGCTGCGCAACGCATCGCCTACCGACCGCCGGGTACGCAGGCTCACCGCCACACCAGAAGGCCTGGCCTTGCTGGTCCGCGTTCAGCCCTGCATGTTGCGCGCCCAGGATCGCATGCTGGAGCCGCTATCAAAACCTGAGCGCGTGGAGTTCATGCGCATGTTGCGCAAGCTAGTGGACACGAACAACGAATTGAGCAGAGCGCCCAGCCAGCCTGGCTAGCTAGCCAGGCGGTGCGAAAGAAAATGAGTCGACTCAGGAACTGAACAGGAAGTTCATCACGTCGCCGTCCTTGACAACGTAATCCTTGCCTTCGGCGCGCATCTTGCCGGCATCCTTGGCGCCTTGTTCACCCTTGAAGGTGATGAAGTCGTCAAACGCAATGGTCTGGGCTCGGATGTAACCTTTTTCAAAATCGGTGTGTATCACGCCGGCAGCCTGGGGACCTGTGTCGCCCACATGGATGGTCCAGGCTCGCACCTCCTTCACGCCAGCGGTGAAGTAGGTTTGCAGGCCCAGCAGGCTGTAGGCCGATCGGATCAAACGGTTCAGGCCGGGCTCGGATTGACCTAACTCCTCCAGGAACATCTGACGATCCTCGTCGCTCATCTCACTCATTTCCGCTTCCAGCTTGGCACATATGGCCACAACGGGCGCGTTTTGAGCAGCGGCAAAAGCCTTCAAACGATCCAGCAAAGGGTTGTTTTCAAAACCGTCTTCCGCCACGTTAGCCACAAACATGGCCGGCTTGGCCGTGATCAGGAAAAACTGCTTGAGCAGCGGCAGCTCTTCCTTGCTGAAATCCAGGGTGCGCACCGGCTTGGCTTCGTTCAGGGCGGCCTGGCACTTTTCCAGGATCGCTACGAGCTTGATGGACTCCTTGTCGCCAGAACGCGCAGTCTTGGTGATGCGGTGAAGAGCCTTTTCGACAGCGGACAGGTCCGCCAGGCATAGCTCGGTTTGGATGACCTCGATGTCTGCAATCGGGTCCACCTTGCCAGCCACGTGTATCACGTTGTCGTCTTCGAAGCAGCGCACCACGTTGATGGTGGCGTCGGTCTCGCGTATGTGCGCCAGGAACTTGTTGCCCAGGCCTTCGCCGGTGCTGGCGCCTGCCACCAGGCCAGCGATGTCCACAAACTCCACGATGGCCGGCACGATACGCTCAGGTGTGATGATCGCCGCCAGCTGTTGCAAGCGTGGATCGGGTACTTCGACCACACCTACGTTGGGCTCGATGGTGCAGAAAGGGTAGTTTTCAGCCGCGATGCCGGCCTTGGTCAGGGCGTTGAACAGGGTGGATTTACCGACGTTGGGCAAGCCCACGATGCCGCACTTCAAACTCATGGAAATTCCTTAGGAGGGCCGGCACAGAGGGGCCCGCGCGGCACAAAAAACAAGCCCGGATTGTAATTAGCCCCACTGGGGGACCCGTATTCAACCTGGCCGCCTGCGCCTCGTTGGCTGATCAGACGTCGGCGCGGCCCAGTTCAGCGTAGGCGTGTTGCAACCACATTTTCAGGCGCTGACGCTCCATCAAACCCAGGCCAGCACCGTCCACACCGCCACCGGCCTTGGCGGCCCAAAAGCTGCTGTTACAAGCATCGATTTTTTGCGCAATCGGATCGTGCAAATGTTTGATGGAAATGACCTTGGCCCCCAAGGCCAGGGCTCGCTCCAGTTGCCCAGACTGCTCCAGCTGGGTGAATGCTTCGCCTCGCAGTTGGTTACGCACCAGGGTGTAGTTGAGCTGCGCACCAAAACGGTCCAGCAGGCGGGCCAGCAAGTCGACCGAGTCGCGCCCAGGATCCATGACATGCCAATAATTCAAGCTAAAACCCGCTTCCTGCGCCAGGTCCACCACACCCGACTCATCCATCCATTTGGCCAGGGGTTCGTGGGTTTGGGCCGCCAGGTCTACCAGCACACGGGTGCCGGGCTCAGCCACTGCCGCTTCAATCAGATGATCCAGTGCCTCGTAGCTGTCAATCAAGACGGGGGAGGCATAGCCCGCATAAAACCGAAGCAGAGCACCGTGAGAACGGTCCGTATCAAAGCCGGTGAACGGCATCTGTTGGTCAATCAGGTATTGGGCCAGCAAGCGCGACACCATGGATTTGCCAACACCGCCTTTTTCGCCCCCGATCAGATGAATTTTGGACAGGGGGGGCACATTGCTGAAAGACATGAAACAAAAACCTCTTGAAGTGTGTAGGCCAGAAACGATGCAAGAAACGCGCCGTCAGCAGCCCGGCACCAGACGCCCTTGCGCACCACATCAGTGCACACCAAGACGACGACGTAAAACATCAGCAACACTCTTGTTTTGCATCAAAA
>JBEEJZ010000188.1:0-3221 GCA_041168905.1 Pseudomonadota bacterium
CGCATCAACACTAACAACAAGCGATCGGGTTATATGCAGTCAGAAGAGTCCATCCACGATGCAACGGACCAACCTAGCAACGTCAAAGCAGCCGAATACGTTCGGATGTCCACTGAACATCAACAGTACTCAACGGAAAACCAGGCAGACAAGATCCGTGAGTATGCGGCCCGGCGCAATATTGCGATCGTGCGCACTTATGCCGACGAGGGTAAGAGCGGCCTGAACATCGGTGGGCGACTGGCATTGCAGCAACTCATCCATGATGTCGAGTCAGGTCAGGCCGACTTCAACCTCGTGCTCGTTTATGACGTCAGCCGGTGGGGACGATTCCAGGACGCGGATGAAAGCGCGTATTACGAATACATCTGCAAGCGCAAAAACATCCATGTGGTGTACGTTGCGGAGCAGTTCGAAAACGACGGCTCGCCGGTGTCCACCATCGTTAAGGGTGTCAAACGTGCCATGGCTGGTGAGTACAGCCGAGAACTGTCGGCGAAGGTTTTCGCAGGCCAGTGCCGACTCATCGAGCTCGGATACCGCCAAGGTGGCCCCGCCGGGTATGGTCTGCGACGCGTCCTGATTGATCAAACTGGATCCGTCAAAGGTGAGCTCTCGCGAGGTGAGCACAAGAGCTTGCAAACCGACCGGGTCATCTTGATGCCAGGGCCAGACCCCGAAATTCAGAACGTCAACATGATCTATCGCTGGTTCATTGACGATGGGTTGCGGGAATTTGAAATTGCCCAACGGCTCAACACCATGGGCATTCAAACTGATCTGGAGCGGGACTGGACTCGTGCAACAGTACGCGAGGTACTGACCAACGAGAAGTACATCGGCAATAACGTCTACAACCGTATCTCCTTCAAGCTCAAGAAGCATCGCGTCTCGAATGAACCAGACATGTGGATCAAGAAAGAGGGGGCGTTCGAGGGCATCGTGCCACCGGAAGTTTTCTACACCGCCCAGGGGATTCTGCGAGCAAGATCACACCGGTACAGCAACGAAGAGTTGATCGAGAAGCTGCGAAATCTCTATCAGAACCGAGGCTACTTATCGGGGCTGATCATTGACGAGACAGAAGGCATGCCATCGGCGTCTGCATACATACACCGATTCGGAAGCCTGATTCGTGCCTACCAGGCGGTGGGCTACACCCCGGATCGAGATTACCGCTTCCTTGAGATCAATCAGTACCTGCGGCGCTTGCATCCGGACATCATTGCTCACACCGAACGGATGATTGCAGACCTGGGTGGCACAGTGCAGCGGGATCCAGCAACCGACATGCTGAATGTGAACCAAGAGTTCACCGCATCACTGGTCTTGTCACGTTGCCAGCTCCATGAAAACGGGCGAAGGCGCTGGAAGGTTCGGTTTGACACTGGCCTGGCTCCCGACATTACCGTGGCCGTGCGGCTGGATGAGACCAACCAGGCTCCACTGGACTACTACCTGCTGCCACGACTGGATTTTGGCCAAGCTCGCGTCAGTCTGGCAGATCACAACGGTCTTGAGTATGAAAGCTATCGCTTTGACAACCTGGACTACCTGTACGGCATGGCAGAACGCAGTCGAATCAGGAGGGCAGCATGAGCTTGGAACATTCGGCTGCAGATCTTCAGATGATTCCTGTCGATCGCATTGAGGTCTTGAACCCCAGAGAGCGAAACAACAAGGTCTTCGACGAGATCGTAGGCAACATCAAATCCATCGGTCTGAAAAAACCAATCACCGTCACCCCCAGAACAGATGAGAGTGGCCAAGGGAAATACTTACTCATTTGTGGCGAGGGGCGGCTCAAAGCGTTCAAGACCTTAGGTGAAGCCTTGATCCCGGCCATGGTTGTCAATGTCAGTGATGAAGATGCCTTCATCATGAGCTTGGCAGAAAACATTGCGCGTAGGCAGTGCCGCCCTCTCGAATTGCTAATGGGCATTGAGCAACTCAGAGACCAAGGGTATGACAAAAAATCGATCGCCGAAAAAACGGGCCTGAGTGTCGACTATGTGAACGGCATCCTGCAATTACTGAAAAATGGAGAAGAGCGATTGCTGGTTGCTGTTGAAAGTGGCCGCATTCCATTGAACGCGGCGCTCTCCATTGCAGGGGCTGGCAATGACAAAGAGATTCAGGCAGCGATGCAAGAAGCCTATGAGTCGGGGAAGCTGCGGGGCAAGCAACTCATCCAGGCGCGCCGTGTGATCGAACGCAGAAGGACCCTTGGCCGCTCCATCGCTCGAGGCACGCCTCGCAAAGCCGCTGAAGAGGTGACCTCATCCAGTCTGATTCGCAATTACCAGAAGGAAGTTGAGCGGCAAAAACTGATGGTGAAGAAGGCGGAGTTTGCTCAGCAGCGACTTCTCTTTGTTGTCGAAGCAATGCGCCAGCTGCTGGCCAACGAAAACTTCACCAATCTGCTACGAGCGGAAGGTCTGGACACGCTGCCGAAATACCTGGCCGAACGCGTTTGGCACGGAGGACATGCAGCATGACACAAATGCCCCTTGGCTTCGTTCCGGATCCGCTGACTATTTCACTGGACTTGCTATTGCCCTCGCGGAAAGTTCCAGAAGGTCTGCTCACGTCCAGAAAATTCAAACAAATTCAGTCGTCCATTGATGCCGTTGGATTGATTGAGCCCTTGACCATAGGCAAGCCAGACAAAACCACGGGCATGCATGTTTTGCTTGATGGCCACATCCGGCTATTCGCCATGAAGCAGATCGGCTTCAAAGATGCTCCGTGCCTGGTGGCCACCGACGATGAAACCTATACCTACAACAATCGAATCAATCGACTGTCCACAATCCAAGAGCACTTCATGATCCGTCGGGCGGTGGAACGCGGCGTGACACCCGCCCGTCTGGCGCAGGCACTGAGCGTGGACATCAGCCAAATCATCAAGAAGATGAACCTTCTTGATGGCGTCTGCGCTGAGGCCGCAGAGCTGCTCAAGGATCAACAGTTTTCTGCCAACGTTGGGGCTGTCATTCGCAAACTCAAACCAACTCGGCAAGTTGAGTGCGTAGAGTTGATGGTGGCCACCAACAACATCACCGTGTCCTACGCCCAGGCTTTGCTGGCAGCAACGCCAAGCCATTTGCTGGTTGGCGAGGTCAAGCCCAAGAAAATCGGCGGCCTGACGCCAGAACAGATGGCCAAGATGGAAAGGGAGATGGGCAATCTACAGGGGCAGTTCAAACTGGTTGAACAAA
>JBEEJZ010000189.1:0-13367 GCA_041168905.1 Pseudomonadota bacterium
CGCCCGGCGCCACCGTGTGGTGCCACACCATCTTGTTGGAGGTGCTGGTGCCGTTGGTCACAAAAAAGCAGTGATCGGCGTTGAAGATACGCGCTGCATTGCGCTCGCTCTCGCCGATGGCACCGTTGTGGTCCAGCAACTGGCCCAGCTCTTCCACCGCATTGCAAACGTCGGCGCGCAACATGTTTTCACCAAAAAACTGGTGAAACATCTGGCCCACCGGACTCTTCAGAAAAGCAACGCCGCCCGAATGTCCGGGGCAGTGCCAGGAGTAAGAGCCGTCTTCCGCGTAATCCAGCAAGGCCTTGAAAAATGGCGGCTGCACGCCCTCCAGGTAACTCTTGGCCTCGCGAATGATGTGGCGCGCCACAAATTCAGGCGTGTCTTCAAACATGTGGATGAAACCATGCAGTTCGCGCAGGATGTCGTTGGGAATGTGCCGCGAGGTCTTGGTTTCGCCGTACACATAGATGGGCACATCCAGGTTCTTGCGCCGCACCTCGGTGATGAAGTGACGCAGGTTCAGAACCGCTGGGTCCAGATCTGGGCCAGGCGTGAATTCCTCATCGTCGATCGACAAAATGAAGGCACTGGCGCGGCTTTGCTGTTGCGCAAACTGGCTGAGATCGCCGTAGCTGGTGACGCCCAGCACCTCAAAGCCTTCCGACTCAATGGCCTGAGCCAGCGCACGTATGCCCAGACCCGAGGTGTTTTCGGAGCGAAAGTCTTCGTCAATGATGACGATGGGGAAGCGAAATTTCATGGAGAGCTCCGGCGACGCGGCGGCAATTGCAAAACAGGCGCGAAGTTTAAGGACTAAATATGTCTGTGCTGTTGCGCACATGGGCTTTTCGCCCAAAATGTGGCGATCTCCACACAAATAGGACACACATGGCGGAATCCACACTTTGGTGGCTGTTGGCCGGAACAGCCGTTGCGATCGAGTTGGCTACCGGCACCTTTTACTTGTTGATGCTGTCTCTCGGCATGGTAGCTGCGGCTCTGAGTGCTCATGCAGGCGCCAGTTTCACGATCCAGATGGTCGCTGCGTCACTGGTCGGCATCGGTGCCGTGCTGGCATGGCGCAAGGTTCGCCGCAACCGGCCAGACGCGCCCAAGGCCAGCGCAAATGAAGATGTGAACATGGATATCGGCCAGACTGTCCATGTTGAACAGTGGCAGCCGGACGGGACAAGCACCGTCAAATACCGTGGCGCGCAGTGGGCTGTGGCCTACGAGCCGGCCAGCGATGATCAGGCGCCACCTCAAGCCGGCCAGTTCAAGGTGGTCGAGGTGCTGGGCAGCCGCTTGATGGTGCGCAAGGCCTGAACTGGTGCGCGGCAGACACTTATCTTTTAAGGAAACATGATGGAAATCGGATTTATTCTTTTGCTGGTCGGGTTTGTTTTTGTGACGAAATCGGTCAAGGTGGTGCCTCAGCAGCATGCCTGGGTGGTGGAGCGACTGGGCAAATACAACGGCACGCTGACGCCGGGCCTGAATTTCTTGCTGCCCTTTGTGGACCGTGTCGCCTACAAACACGTGCTCAAGGAAATCCCGCTGGACATCCCCAGCCAGGTCTGCATCACGCGAGACAACACCCAATTGCAGGTGGATGGCATCTTGTATTTCCAGGTCACCGATGCAATGCGGGCCAGCTACGGCTCCAGCAACTACATCATGGCTATTTCACAGCTGGCGCAGACTTCCCTGCGCTCGGTCATCGGCAAACTGGAACTGGACAAAACCTTTGAGGAGCGCGACATCATCAACTCTCAGGTGGTGCAGGCGATCGACGAAGCCGCGCTCAACTGGGGCGTAAAGGTGCTGCGTTACGAAATCAAGGACCTGACGCCGCCCAAGGAGATCCTGCATGCCATGCAGCAGCAGATCACGGCAGAACGTGAAAAGCGCGCGCTGATCGCGGCTTCGGAAGGCCGCCGTCAGGAGCAGATCAACATCGCTACTGGCGAGCGTGAGGCCTTTATTGCCCGCTCTGAAGGTGAAAAGCAGGCCGCCATCAACAAGGCCCAGGGCGAGGCGGCGTCCATCCTCGCGGTGGCCGAGGCCAATGCCCAGGCCATTGCGCGTATCGCCAGCGCCATCCAGCAGCCTGGCGGTGACCAGGCCGTGCAGCTCAAGGTCGCTGAAAAAGCGATGGATGCCTATGCCCAGGTAGCCGCGGACGCCACGACCACGCTGATCGTGCCGAGCAATATGGCCGATGTCAGCTCACTGATCACATCGGCCATGAAAATGGCTCAGATTCAAAAATAAGGATGAGGGTTGGCCCATCGACCAGCCCTCACCCAGCCTGGCGGGAAGGGTGGGGAAACGACCGAAGAATCTCAATCACTTCACGGTCGTCCACCTGCGAAAACTGCTGATAGAAAAAGCCGATAGAACCCAGATACGCAGGTGTCTCCAGACAGACCACTTCATCAGCCAAGGTCGCGATTTTTTTCAAGGTATCCGGCGCACCGACCGGCACTGCACAGATCAGACGACTGGGGCGATGTTGTCGCAGCTCATGCAGGGCCGCGATCATGGTCGACCCTGTGGCCAAACCATCATCCACGACGATCACCACGCGACCAGCCGGGTCAGACCGCACATGGCACGCGTTGTATTGCGCTCGGCGTCTTTGAATGGTGAGCAGCTGGGCCTGTTTTTCAGCCTCAATCTGCTCAGGTGGGACCTCCATCAGTTCCCCTGCATGACTGAGGTAGGTCCAGCCGCTTTCGGCCACAGCGCCGATAGCCAGCTCAGGTTCACCGGGTGCCCCTAGCTTGCGGACCAGCACCACATCAAGATCGGCATCCAGGGCTCGGGCGATGATGGTCGCCATGGGCACTGCACCGCGTGGAATGCCCAGCACCAGAGCATGCTGGCCGCGGTGGGACTTGAGCTTTTCGGCCAGCTGGTGCGCCGCATCGGTACGATCTTTGAACATAAAAGTGCGTCCTGGTACTTCGGCGCCCATTGCACCGAACGATCCACACAGGCTAGGCCAGGATCAAGCATGAAGCCTTGCGCATGAGCAAAGCAAAGAGGCCTCAATATCTTGCGCTTTTGGCCGATACTCAAAGACATGTCTTCTCATCATTTCAGGCCCTCCCGTTGGATACTGCCACTGCTGCTGGTCACTTTGCTGGCGGGCTGTGATTTGGGCGAGTTGCTGGCCGACCCCCGGGTCGCCCAGAAGGAGGCCGATGGCAAAGCCATCGGTGCGGCTTGCAGGCACGCCCTGCGTGGCATTGAAGATTGCTACGCGCTCAACGAGAAGGCACAAAAAACAGCCATCTTCGCGGGTTGGCGCGAAATGGATCAGTACATGCGCGACAACAACCTGCAGGGCCAGCCTTCACTGATTCGCAAAGCAGGCGACGCCCCCAAAGAAGAAATCGTCGAAGAAAAGACGGCGGCAGTCAGCAGCGCCAGCTTGCCCAAGAAGTAGCCTGAGCAGGCCAACTTCGAGCCCCTTACCCAGCGTCAGGCAATCAGGTCAAAAACGGCAATGCTCTCCACGTGCGCCGTGTGGGGAAACATATTGACGACACCTGCCGAGCTGCAGCGGTAGCCCGCCTGCGACACCAGCACCCCCGCATCCCGAGCCAAGGTGGCGGGGTTGCAGCTCACATAGACGATACGCCTGGGCGGTTGCCAGGCTGGGTAAGCGGCAGCATGCGCACCATCGGCAAGTGCCACACGCAGATCGGCCAAGGCCTGAACCAGGGCAAAAGCACCTTCGCGCGGCGGATCAACCAACCATTTCTGGGCTGTGCCGTCCTGCGCCAGCACATCGGCCGTCATGTCGAATAGGTTGCGAACCTCGAAGGTGGTCTTGCACAGCGCCCCCGCCTGCCGCTCAGCGGTTTGATTCAAGGCCAGGTTTTCGCGCGAGCGCTGAACCAGGGCCTCACTGCCCTCAATGCCGACGACTTCGCCCGCCTGAGTCGCCAGCGGCAAGGTGAAGTTGCCCAGACCGCAAAACCAGTCCATCACTCGTTCCGTGGGCTGCACCGCCAGCAAGCCCAAGGCACGCGACACCAACACACGGTTGATGTGGGGGTTCACCTGGGTGAAGTCGGTGGGCCGAAACGGCATGGTGATGCCAAATTCCGGCAAGGCGTAACTCAGGGTGTCACCACCGGCCTCCAGGCGACGAACGGTATCCGGCCCCTTGGGTTGCAGCCACCACTGTATGGCTTGCCCGGCGGTGCTATGTTGCTCGGCAAAGTGGTGCAAGCGCCGCACATCGGCTTCACTCAAAGGCTCCAGATGCCGCAAGACCAGGGCAACCACATGGTCGCCGCAGGCCAGCTCGATCTGGGGCACGGTCTCAATCGCGTCCATGGAGGCGATCAAGGCCCGCAGGGGCATCAGCAAGTCACTCACATGGGCAGGTAACACGGAACAGGTGCGCATGTCTGCCACATAGCGGCTCTTGCGCTCGTGAAAACCCACCAGCACCGTGCCCTTCTTGTGGACGTGGCGCACCGACAAACGGGCGCGATAGCGATAGCCCCAGGCAGGTCCTTCGATGGGTCGAAGAATATTGTCTGCCCTCACCTTGCCCAGGTGCTGCAAGTTGTCTTCCAGCACCCGCTGCTTGACCGCCACCTGGGCACCGGTATGAAGGTGCTGCATCTTGCACCCCCCACAGGAGCCCTCGTGCAGACCGAAATGGGGACACTCTGGCGTTACGCGTTGGGATGACTCCCTGTGGACGGCCATGACCGTGGCTTTTTCAAAGCTGGCTTTCTTTCGGTTGACGTTGGCGCTGACCCATTCAAAAGGCAAAGCGCCATCGATGAACACGACCTTGCCATCTGGCCGGTGGGCAATGCCCTGCGCTTCAATGTCGAGCGATTCAACATAAAGCCAGCCCTCTGGATGATCGGGCGTGGTGGGTTTCCCTTGGGTGATGTCGTCAGTCATGGCGTGCAAACAGATAAGGTCCGTGCTCCACCTGGGTGACACGGGCCGGCATAGATGAATGGAGCGCTTAGCGCTGCGGCAGGTACTTGCTGGGGTCGACCGGTTTGCCCAGACGTCGAACTTCAAAATGAAGCTTCACCCGATCCGCGTCGCTGTTGCCCATTTCCGCAATTTTTTGGCCCTTGCGCACGGTCTGGTCTTCCTTGACCAGCAGCATCTGGTTGTGGGCATAGGCCGTGAGGTAGGTGTTGTTGTGCTTCAGGATGATCAGGTTGCCATAGCCTCGCAAACCTGCGCCGGCATAAACCACACGGCCGTCTGCCGAGGCCAGCACTGGATCACCTGCTGCGCCGGCAATGTCGATACCCTTGTTTTTGACCTCGTCAAAACCGGCCAGCACCGCGCCAGAGCTGGGCCAGATCCAGCCCATGTCGTCATCGGAAGTCGCCACCGTCGCGGTGCTTGCCGCAGGGCTTGGGGGCTGAGGCGGCAATGCCGCTGCTGGTTTGTCGGTACTGGTCAGTGGTGACGCGGTCACGCTGCCCGTTACCACGGGTTTGCTGACGGCCCCCGCGCTGCTCACCGCCCCGGGGGGCACCACGCGCAAGACCTGACCCACTTCGATCTGGTTGGGGTTATCCAGATTGCTCCAGCGGGCGATATCGCGCCAGTTCTGACCCTGATCCAAACCGATGCGTATCAGGGTGTCGCCGGGTTTCACGGTGTAGTGGCCCGGCTTGCCCGCATTCTCGGCACCCGGCAGAGGCTTGGCGACCGCTGCAGATGCTGCTGAGGACGCCGGCGCAGAGCTTTCCAGGCCGGGTTTGGTCCCGACGGTTCTGTCCTCGACGGGCGCACGCCTCGCGGGCTGTGAACTGCAGGCCACCAAGCCAGCGGCCACAACCATCCACAGCACACGGCTCAAGGATCTCAGACTCACTACATGCACATTCAGTATTTTTTCAATAGGCATCAGGCAATTCCAGATTTGAGGGGCACAAAGTGCACGGCCTCCAGCACAGACTGGCGTACGCCCTGTGCCGTTTTATCAATCACGACAAGCGCCTGCTGACCGCGCACACCGGAGGCCACCGGGGCTACCAGGCGCCCCCCCACGGCCAGCTGCTCAATCCAGGCGTCAGGAACAGCTTCACCGCCGGCCGCAGAAATGATGGCCGCATATGGCCCGCCCTGGGGGTAGCCCAACATGCCATCACCCAACAGCAGGTGGACATTGGCCAGGCGCAGGGGACGCAGGTTTTCACGGGCTTTTTCGTGCAAGCCCTTCAGGCGCTCAATGCTGTAAACCTCACTCGCCAGGTGGCTGATCACCGCGGCCTGATAGCCACAGCCGGTACCGATCTCCAGCACCCGGCCCAGCTTGCCTGTCGAACCATTACGCAGTAGTTCCAGCATACGAGCAACCACCCCCGGCTTGGAGATGGTCTGCCCCAGCCCAATGGGCAAACTGGTGTCTTCATAGGCCTGATTGACCAGCGCCGTGTCCACAAAGCGGTGTCTTTCCACTGCACCCATGGCGGAGAGCACCATGGCATCTTGCACGCCCTGCCCAGCCAACTTGCTGACCATATTGCGCCGCACGGCGCTGGAGTCCAGCCCCAGTCCTTGAGGTCGGATGGCAACAGGGCTGGCACCACCGTAGATCGGTGCAGCAGCCCGAGTTTGCGCCCGCGCTGCCGGCGCCAGGTTCAATTTGGCGGGAAAACTGGGGCGCTCTCTCATGGCCGATTCAAACGGAGTCAGCTGATCCCGACTGCAGCCCCTTGATTCCGAGCGTCCAATCGTCCAGGCCCGGGTGATCGGTCAGATCCACCCGCAAAGGAGTCAGGGTCATGTGCCCCATCCTGGAAGCGTGAAAGTCGGTGCCTTCACCGGCGTCTTTGGCACTGCCGGCCTCGCCGATCCAATACATTTTTTCACCACGAGGATTGACCTGGGTGATGATTTTCTCTGCGGCGTGGCGCTTGCCCAGACGACAAACCTTCATGGGCTTGATTGCTTCAAAAGGTGCGTTGGGAATGTTGACATTCAGGAGCCAGGGGCGAGCACCCACCAGATGCTGAGCCATCAGTTGCTGCACCAGATCCCGCGCTTTCTGGGCGGCGGCGTCGATGTGGCGCCAACCTCTTTCCACCTGTGAAAAAGCGATCGCCGGAATGTCAAACAGGTAGGCTTCCATGGCCGCGCCGACAGTGCCCGAGTAAATCGTATCGTCACCCATGTTGGCGCCGTTATTGATGCCTGACACCACCAGGTCGGGGCGGTAATCCAGCAAGCCCGACAACGCCAGGTGCACACAGTCTGCCGGGGTGCCGTTGACATACCGAAAACCGTTGGCCGCCTCGCTCACATACAGCGGAGAGGTCAGGGTCAGGGCGTTGGACTTGGCACTGTTGTTGTGTTCTGGCGCGATGACCTCCACCTCGGCAATGTCTTTGAGCGCCTCCGCCAGCGCCACGATGCCTGCGGCCCGAAAACCGTCGTCGTTCGATACAAGTATTTTCATGAGGTGATCAGATGTGAAAAAAGATTGTAGGCGTCGGTGGCGTCTGCCTCGCCCATAGGCCGCATATTGGCATGGCCGGGCGGTGCAACTCGGCACATACGCAACTTTTGCGGTCCATCACCAAGGGAGTCGTTGGCCGTCGTAAGCGATGAAGGTCCCAGTGTCCTGGGCCTCCAGGCTCCGGATGACCCGCATCAGGTCCTGCACAGCATCAGCAGGACTGCGGCCAATTTCCGCGCCCCGAAACGGACGTGACAGTGCCGTGTTCACAGTTCCCGGGTGTAGCGCCACCAGCGCCGCGCCCGGGTGAGTGCGCCGCATCTCGATGGAGGCGGTTTTCAGCAGCATGTTGAGGGCGGCCTTGGAGGCCCGGTAGCTGTACCAACCGCCCAGGCGGTTGTCTTCGATGCTGCCCACCTTGGCCGACAGGACGGCCATCACCGAACCCACAGAGGCCAGCAAGCCTGAAAAATGCGAGACCACGAGTGCCGGCCCCATGGCGTTGACACGAAAACAGGCCTCCATCTGGGCGTAATTCAGCTGGCTCAGCTTTTTTTCGGGTATGAAACCATCGCCATGCAACATCCCCGTCGCCACCACGATGAGATCGAACTTGCCGCTGCCCGCAAGCGCCTGCGCGGCATCGGCGATGCTGCCTTCATCGTCATAGTCAACTGCCGGCAAACTTTTGCGCCCCAGAGCTGTCACTTCTGCGCACTGGGGCAAGGCTGCAAGGTGCTCGACAAAGGCAGCTCCCAGACCGCCGGAGCCTCCCACCACCAGAGCCCTGAAACCTGGGGTCATGAATGGAACGCATCCTTGTACTGCTCACGCAGCAGGTTTTTTTGAACCTTGCCCATGGTGTTGCGCGGCAACTCCGGCACCACCACGCAGCGCTTGGGAATCTTGAAGTTGGCCAATTGGGTCTTGAGGGTGGCAATCACGGCATCGCTATCGATCTGCGCATCTGGTTTGGCAATGATCACGGCCACGCCGGCTTCGCCGAAGTCGGGGTGTGGCACACCCACCAGTGCGCTTTCAGCAACGCCCGCCAGCTCATTGATGTAGCCCTCAACCTCCGCAGGGTAAACGTTATAGCCCCCGCTGATGATCAAGTCCTTGCTGCGCCCCACGATGGTGATGTAACCACGCTCATCGACCTTGCCCACGTCACCGGTTTTGAAGTAACCATCCTCCGTGAATTCTTCGCGCGTCTTCTCAGGCATCCGCCAGTAGCCCGAAAACACGTTGGGCCCCTGCACTTGAATACCACCAATCTCTCCCGTCGGCACTTCGCGCCCATCGTCGCCATGAACCCGCAAGCTGACGCCCGGCAAGGGGAAACCCACCGTGCCGCCACGCCTGTCACTTTGGTGGCCATGCCGCTCGTCCGCTGTATACGGGTTGGAGGTGAGCATGATGGTCTCGCTCATGCCGTAGCGCTCCAGTATGGTGTGCCCGGTGCGCTCCTGCCACGCCTTGAAGGTCTCGATCAACAAGGGCGCAGAGCCCGCGATGAACAGACGCATGTTCTGAGTCGCCGCCCGGTTCAGCCCCGGCTCGGCCAGCAGCCGCACGTAAAGTGTGGGCACGCCCATGAAAACGGTGGCCCGGGGCAAATGCTGCAACACGCGCTTGGGATCAAACTTGCCCAACCAGATCATCTTGCTGCCGTTGATCAGTGCGCCATGCAAGGCGACAAACAGACCATGCACATGAAAAATAGGCAAGGCGTGGATCAGTACATCTCCCGGTTGCCAGCCCCAATAGTCTTTGAGCATGCGCGCGTTGGACAACATATTGCCGTGGCTCAGCATGGCCCCCTTGCTGCGCCCGGTGGTGCCGCTGGTGTACAAAATGGCCGCCAAAGCGTCTGGGGACACAAACACCGGAACATGCTGATCGCTAAAGGGAGCGGCAGCCTCCATCAAGCTGCCCGAGCCATCTTCACCCAGGGTCAAGACATGTTGCGTCCCCGCCTGCACTGCCAGCGGCCGGACCCATGACTCGTTGTGCGGCGTGCACACCACCACGGCTGGCTCGGCGTTGCCGATGAAGTAAGCCATCTCGCCGCTTTGATAGGCCGTGTTCAGAGGCAAAAACACATAACCCGCCCGCAAGGTAGCCAGGTAAAGCATGGCGGCCTCGACCGATTTCTCGACCTGCACCGCCACGCGTGCGCCCTGAGCCAGCTGCAAAGACAGCAGCCAATTGGCCAGGCGAGCGGTTCCCTGGTCCAGATCGCGCCAGGTGTAGTGGCGCCCACCGGGGTCAGCAACCTCAATAGCGACACCATCGAGGTCGTCAGGAAAGGCCGCGCGTAGAGCAGCATATAGATTAGCGTTGTCAATCACTTGGATTTACCCCGGGGTCAGCATGAATAACGGGTGTCGGATTCAGTCCAGCTTGGCACCGGAGTCCTTCACCACAGCAGCCCAGCGTTTGAGCTCTGCCGACACAAATTGGCCAAACTGGGCGCCGGTGACATTGGGAAACTCCGCGCCGTTACTGGCCCAGGCAGCCTTGATGTCATCGGTGCTGGACAGCCGCCGGAGTTCTTCCAGGATGCGCGCCTGCACGTCTGTGGGCGTGCCCTTGGGCGCCCAGAGGCCGTACCAGGTGGTCACCGTGTAGTCCGGCAAGCCCAGCTCTCCGGCACAGGGCACGTCTGGAAAGGCGGGGTTGCGCCGGGCACCAGACACCATCAGGGCCTTGATGCGGCCGCCCTTGATATGGGCGGCAGACGATCCCAGGCCATCGAACATCATGTCGACATTGCCCGCCATCAAGTCCTGTAGTGCGGGGCCTGCGCCGCGATAGGGAATGTGGGTAATGAAGGTGCGGGTCTGCTGTTTGAACAGCTCGCCGGCCAAGTGATGTGAAGTGCCAGCACCAGCCGAGCCATAGTTCAACTTGCCTGGACTGGAACGCACCTGCCGCAAAAAGGCGGCAAAGTTACCCGGCACATTTTTTGGGTTGACCACCAGCACCTGGGGCACATTGGCCACCAGGGCCAGCGGCACAAAATCCTTTTCGATGTCGTAGTCCAGCTTGGGGTACATCGAAGGCGCAATGGCGTGGTGCACCGCGCCCATGAACAGGGTGTAACCGTCTGCAGGCGCTCTGGCGGCCACACCGGCGCCCAGGGTGCCTCCCGCACCGCCACGGTTGTCGATCACCAACTGCCGGCCGGTGAGCTTTGCAAACTGCGCAGACATGGGTCGGGCAAAAGCATCTGTGCCGCCTCCAGCCGGAAAGGGCACCACCAAGCTCACAGGTTTGGACGGCCAGGCTGACTGCGCATGAGTCATGCCCGGCAAAAGAACGGCACCGGCGCTGGCAGCACCGAATTTCAGCAATAAACGTTTGTCAGAGTTGTGGGTCATTTGTCGTCCTTGGTCTGTTTTATGAAATGAGGGGCGGGCCGCACTGACGATCAATGCTCAGTGTTGACCTGTCCCAGGCGCATTGTGAGGGCGTTTTGATGAGGACCATGACCACAATGCAATGCCTCCCAACATCATGGGGATACACAGCCACTGGCCCATGCTCATGCCCAGCGACAACAGGCCCAGGTGAGCATCGGGCTCCCGAAAGTATTCAGCCACAAATCTGAACACCCCGTAGCCCAGCAAGAAAGCGGCAGCCACCTGGCCCTGAAGCCGTGGCTTGCGCGCATACAGCCACAACAGCACGAACAGCAACAACCCTTCCAGCAGGAACTGGTAAATCTGCGAAGGGTGACGCGGTAGGTCCCCCGCGCCACGAAAAACCATGCCCCAAGGAAGTGCTGGGTCAGCCAGGCGCCCCGGCAACTCGCCGTTGATGAAATTGCCGATGCGCCCCGCTGCCAGGCCAGTGGGCACGCAAGGTGCAACAAAATCGGCCACCTGTAAAAAGGGCCGATGGCGGCTGTGGGCAAACCAAAGCATGGCCAGGGTTACGCCGAGCAGGCCACCGTGGAAGCTCATTCCCCCCTGCCAGACGGCAAACACCTCCAGCGGATGGGCCATGTAGTGGGCAGGCTTGTAGAACAGGCAATAACCTAGACGCCCTCCCAGCACAACACCCAAGACACCCAGAAAAAGAATGTCCTCGACATCCTTGAAGGACCAGGAGGATGGCCCTTGCACTTCATTGAAAGGCGAATGCCGCAGTCTCTGGCGACCCAAGGCCAGAAACAGGCCAAAGGCAGCAAGGTAAGTCAAACCGTACCAGTGCACGGCGACAGGGCCCAGTTGCAGTGCAACGGGATTGATCTGTGGATGAATCAGCATAGACCGCATTGTGCCCCGGGGCCGATCTGGCCCCTGAGGCACATGTCAGTCGTCCAGCAACGAGAGGTCGCGCACGGCGCCCTTGTCCGCCGACATCACCAGCTTGGCATAGGCCTTGAGCGCAGCCGACACTTTGCGTGGGCGGGGTTGGGCTGGCTTCCAGCCCAGGGCGTCCTGCTCGGTACGGCGGCGGGCCAGTTCATCGTCAGAGACCAGCACATCGATGCTGCGCTTAGGAATGTCGATGCGGATGCGATCGCCGTTCTTCACCAAGCCGATGGCGCCACCTGCTGCAGCTTCAGGTGAGGCATGGCCGATGGACAGACCCGAGGTGCCACCGGAGAAGCGGCCATCAGTCAACAGCGCGCAGGCTTTGCCCAGGCCCTTGGACTTGATGTAGCTGGTGGGGTAAAGCATTTCTTGCATGCCCGGGCCGCCCTTGGGGCCTTCGTAACGGACGATGACCACATCGCCGGCTTTCACCTGGTCGCTCAGGATGTGTTCCACCGCCTCGTCCTGGCTCTCAACCACATGGGCCGGACCTTCGAACACCAGCAGTGCGTCATCCACCCCGGCGGTCTTGACCACGCAGCCGTTCAGGGCAATGTTGCCCACCAGCACGGCCAAGCCGCCTTCCCTGGAAAACGCGTGCTCCAAAGAGCGGATGCAGCCTTCGGCACGGTCGGTGTCCAGGCTGGGCCAGCGTGTGCTCTGGCTGAAGGCCACCTGGGTGGGGATGCCTGCCGGACCGGCCATGTAGAAGGTCTTGACCTCGTCAGACGGGTTGCGCGCAATGTCCCAGGTGTCCAGCGCCTCCTTGAGGGTGGGGGTATGTACCGTGGGCACATCGGTGTGCAGCTTGCCTGCGCGGTCCAGCTCCCCCAGGATGCCGTAGATGCCGCCTGCGCGGTGCACGTCTTCGATGTGGTATTTGTTAGTGTTGGGTGCCACCTTGCAGAGCTGCGGCACCACGCGCGAGAGGCGGTCGATGTCGGCCATGGTGAAGTCGATCTCGGCCTCCTGCGCAATCGCCAGGATGTGCAGGATGGTGTTGGTGGAGCCGCCCATGGCGATGTCCAGCGTCATGGCGTTCTCGAAGGCCTTGAAGCCCATGGAGCGCGGCAGGATGCTGGTGTCGTTGTCTTCGTAGTAGCGCTTGCACAGCTCCACCGCCAGGCGACCGGCGCGCTTGAACAGCTGCTCGCGGTCGGCGTGGGTGGCCACCACCGTGCCGTTGCCCGGCAGCGCCAGGCCCAGCGCCTCGGTCAGGCAGTTCATGGAATTGGCCGTGAACATGCCCGAGCAGGAGCCGCAAGTGGGGCAGGCCGAACGCTCGACCTCGGCCACGTCGGCGTCGCTGACCTTACTGTCGGCGGCCATCACCATGGCGTCGATCAGGTCGAGCTTCTTGAACTCGATGGTTTGGGTGGCAGGGTTGGCCAGGCGCACCTTGCCGGCCTCCATGGGGCCGCCCGAGACAAACACCACGGGGATGTTCAGCCGCATGGCGGCCATCAGCATGCCGGGGGTGATCTTGTCGCAGTTGGAGATGCAGACCATGGCGTCGGCGCAGTGGGCGCCCACCATGTATTCCACGCTGTCGGCAATGATGTCGCGGCTGG
>JBEEJZ010000190.1:0-3349 GCA_041168905.1 Pseudomonadota bacterium
CATCAATCGCGTCTTGCGCGAAATACAGTCCGGCCTCGGTGTCTTGAACGTCTTGCGCAGAGAGGTTTCGATTGGCTGCGACCGTCGACACGAACAGGCCATACAGACGGTCCACTTCGGCCTGTAAGGCCTGAGCCGCATCGGTGGACAACGGCGCATGGGGAGACATATCGTTCTTGCGGTCCCCGGCGTACACCGCTGTGTAGCGAAGCCCGCTCATGGCGTCCCGCTGCGACTGATCCACGTGCAACGCGATAACCCCAACAGAACCCACACCGCCGGTCCGGGTGACGTAGACCCGGCTGGCCGCACTGGCAATGGCATATGCCGCCGAGAACGCGTCGTCGTTGGCAACTGCCCAGATGGGCTTGATTTGCCGAGCCGCCATGATCTGATCCGCCAGATCAAAAGCCCCACCGGCTTCACCGCCGGGTGAATCGATGTCCAGCAAAATCGCGTTGATAGCAGGGTCACGCACGGCCTGGGCAAGCTGCGCACTGATGGCCGTGTAGCTGGTCAGACCCGAGGCCGCATCGACTGCTGCCGCTCGACGTACCAATGTTCCGGACACACTGATGACAGCGATGTTTGATGTCAGTGCTGTTGAATTAACAGGCGGGGCTTGCGCAGCCAAGTGCTTGATAAGTGCTTGCGAATCGTCTGACATGGCCAATCCCAAACGGGGGCCAAGCACCGAGAGAATCACATCCAACTTTCTGGGGTGAATCAGCAGGGGCGTGCCAAAGATTCGCGATGCCAAATGTGGCATCGACGAGATGTGGTTCATAAGTCCTCTGGTTTCAGGTTTGCTGATCCACCAAGGGCGCGCTTGGTGAGTCAGGAGGGAGAGAGGGTGCTGCCGAGTTGGTCGCACCATTGCGAGCTACTTGCCTGGGGTCCGTATCCAATACAAGCCCCAACGCATCGGCTCTCGCGTTGTCCGCTGCGATCTCTTTGTCGATCGTTTCGGCGTCGTAGCCAAATGAAGAGATCGCTTCGGAGCGGCTCATCAATCCGGATCGAATGGCCAACTGCAGGGCTTTGAATTCCTTTTCAGGATCCACCCACTGCCAGCCTTGGGGAATCCACTTCGCCGCTTGCCACGCTCGGGCGGCTTGACGGCTTTTGGCATATCCCGGCGCAGCCAGGGCACCACTGAGCACTGCCGCATCCATCCATGCACGCCAAATCGGGCGACACATCTGATGCACGATCACGCCATGCTGGATGGCTTCACATCGGCGACGGAATTCCAGGAGCCCTGCACGAATCGACGAGTAGTTCACGCCCGACAGATCGCCGGTCAACTGCTCATAGGTGATGCCCATGGCTACAGCGACTGCACGGAACTGCACCCGCAGGAACTCCGCGTAGGAACCACCAACATCCGCTGGATCAGAAAACTTCACGTCCTCACCCGGCTCCAGGACTTGCAATGTTCCCGGCTCCAAACCCGCCATCGCTACGCCCAGCTCATCCGCTTCGCCCTCTCCCAGCAGTTGGTCTTCTGGCGACTGGCGCGTGATGAAGCCAGCGAACATGGCCGCAGTCTTTTTCCGAACCAGCTCAGCGTCATCGTATTGATCGAGTTCGTTGAGCTTGACCAATGCCCGCGACAGCCAGGGCTCGCCACGAATCTGACCTGGCCGCAGTGGGCGAAACAGGTGAACGATCTCCTCAGCAGGAACAGGTACCAGGTCGTTGCCATTGACCGTCAAACTCGGGTCACCCGGATGCTCGCGGTAAAGGTGATAGGCCACCCGACGTCCAAGGGCATCAAACTCGATGCCGCTACGAATTGGGTTACCTGATGCACTGAGAGTGTTCAGGCTTAAAGGCAGGTGCTCGGGCTCCAGAATTTGCAACTGGATCGGCACGCTCAGGCCATCCTCTTGTCGCCGATTGCGGATACGAATCAGGCATTCGCCGCCCTCGACCATGGCACGGCAGGCTAGTGACTGCAGGCCGTAAAAATCGGTGAGGTTGTTGCTGTCTGCCTCCTCCACCCACTGCCACCACAACGCGTGAATTCGCTCCCGAAACTTGGGGTCATCCACCAAGGATTGAGGCTTGATTCCAGTGCCAATTGCGTTCGAGACAAAGCTGTCGACCGCGTTAGCCGCCCAAGCGTTTCGGCGCACCAGGTCCCGAGACTTGACCCGCAGTTGATTGCCCGTGGCCAGCATCGCCGAGACCGCCCCCGGGTCACCAGGATTCCAGACACGAGATCTTCGGCCTGAGCCTGCGACCTCGTGAACGGAATTCCAGCCCACATAGGATGTGAGTTTTTTCCAAAAGGCCATCTCAGAACCCCTTGGATGTAGTGATCCTGATCTGACGAGTCTTGGTTTTTCCGCTGTCTGAGGCGAGCGCCGCCTCCACTTCGGCCAAGGCCAGCTTGAGATCGGAGACCGTGCGGTACTCGATGGTCTTGCCGTCGTAGGTCACCCGATGCTCACCACTGGCAATGGCCTCTCGCAGTGCTTGGGCATGTTCAAGGGTATAGGTCGTCATCAGTTCATCCACCGGCTGCGAATCAAGCGCCTGCCGCGTTGTGGTCCTTTAGAAACAACGAAGCCACCGCTGAGGGTGGCTTCTTGCTTGGTTGATTGGGCGTCTTCAGGTGGTCCTGCCACGCCTAACGGTTTTTCCAATTCGCGCCAGTGACGCTCCTCATACCGGTCAAGACCAGCCAGGCTGGCAGCCGCCCGCGCATAGACGTAGCAATCAAGCGCTTCGTTGCGCTCCCGAATCTTTTGCCACTCGCGCACCGGATAGCCATTGCGATCCCGACGCGTGACCAACTGCTCAGAGCACAACTGCTGCACGAATTCGGCATCGACCTTGGGCAAATGGATGTATCCAGCTGGATAGAGGATTTCACCGTCCTCGGTCACTTCCA
The DNA here is from genome assembly GCA_041168905.1 of Pseudomonadota bacterium. GTDB lineage: Bacteria > Pseudomonadota > Gammaproteobacteria > Burkholderiales > Burkholderiaceae_C > JBEEJZ01. The sequence goes on from JBEEJZ010000190.1 coordinate 2,903, forward strand.
TGGTCTTGCGCAGGTGGTTATAGAACTCCAGCTTGGCAATGCCACCCACCACCGAATAGACCCGAACACCCCGGCGCAGCTTCTTGCCGCCCACAGTCAGGTCCACAGCGGTCGGCAATCCAACCAGCGCAGCACCACGAGCCACGCCTTTCATTGGCAGCAGCCGGGAGTCACGTAACTTGCGCACGAAGGCATAGGCCTCTTGTGTGGCATATCCTGTGTCCAGGCCGATGCGACTCAAGCGCAACTGCACCCCCGACGCATGTGTCCAGGACTCATCGATCATTTCACGCAGTCGTTGCCAGACCGTATCGCGGGAGGTGTCGCCAGCGAGCACACGATGCTCCACCAGCCAGGCCTCTTTGCCCCGACCGAATGCCCAGACCGAGACCTCAATGCGGTCCTTCTGAACGTCCACCCCAGCGCAAAGCAAAGCCGCCCCAATTG
>JBEEJZ010000191.1:0-8315 GCA_041168905.1 Pseudomonadota bacterium
AGCAAAGCCAGACTGAAGGCCAGCGAAGACTCGGCGCGGCTCATGCCCAGCTCGGCCTCCAGCGGGGTCATCAGCAAAGAGAAGGTGTAGAACACGCTGCCCCAGGTGATGAGCTGGGGCAAGGACAGCCAGAAGCTGAAGGGCCCCAGATTTGGCGGCGATGTGCGGCGGAAAAAATGCATCAATGCATTATCGTGAAATGCCCTGCTCCAAGTTGTTCATCTCGCGGCTCGACCGCTTCAGCTCCGACACATCGGGTGTTGGCTCAGGAGGTCAAAAATGCTTGAACTTGCGCTCGGGACGGCATGGCGGTGACGGCACCGTGGGCCTGGGTGGACAAGGCCGCCGCGGCGTTGGCCCAGCGCAGGGCTTCAGGCCATGGGGTTTGTTGCGCGAGTTGCGCAGCCAGGTTGCCGGTGAAGGTGTCGCCTGCGCCGATGGTGTCGACCACTTGCATGGCGTGCCCTGCAACATGCAAGGGGGCCGCATGCAGCTGGTACAAGACACAGCCGCGCTCGCCCAATGTGACCACCAGCGCTTTCACGCCCCGCTGCAGCAAACGCTGTGCAGCCGTCTCGATGTCCGAGGCCCCTGCGAGCAGCAGCAATTCGCCCTCGTTGGGGGTGAGCACATCCACCAATGTCCACAAAGCATCGGGCAAAGGCATGGCCGGGGCGGGGTTCAAAAGCGTCAGCACACCGTGGGCGCGGGCGATCTCAAACGCCGCCTGCGTCGCCGCCAGGGGCACTTCGCAAGACGCCATCACCACGCGAGCCTGGGCCAGCATGTTGCTGCCCGCTTGCACCTGTGCGGCCGTGAGGCCTGCGCCTGCACCGGGATAAACAGCAATCGAGTTGTCGCCGTCTTCGTACACGAGGATCAGCGCGGTGCCATTGATTTCGCCTTCGCCACGCACCACATGCTGGCTGGCGATGCCTTCACGGGCCCACAGGTCCAGGCCCATTTGGCCGAAGTCGTCACCGCCAATGCGGGCAATCAAGCCCACTTGCGCACCTTGGCGTGCTGCGGCAATCGCTGCGTTGCTGCCCTTGCCGCCCGGCAGGCGCTCAAAGCCCTGGGCCATCTGGGTTTGTCCACGCAACAGGGGGCCGGGAATGTGGGCAATCAAGTCCACATTCCAGCTGGCGATACACACCACATCCACCGTCATCAGGCGGCTCCTGGCGTGCCGTAGCCCATGGTGTGCGGCAGCCACAAAACGATCTCGGGGAAGATGGTCATGGCCACCAGCAAGCCCAGCAGCATCACCAGGAACAGCCAGCCCTCGCGCATCATGTCGCCAATCGGGATGCCTGTGAGCGCCTTGGTCACAAACAGCAGCATGCCAAACGGCGGGTGAATCAGACCGATCATCATGTTGAGCACCACCAGCACGCCAAAGTGCACCAGGTCCACGCCCAGCAGTTTGGCCGCTGGCAGCAACATGGGCACAAACACCAGCAGCAGCACCGACACGTCGAGAAAGCAGCCCAAAATCAAAAACAGGGCGTTGACCATGAACAAAAACTGCAGGCGGCTCAGGTGCAGGCTGTCGACCCAGGCGGCCATGGCCTGCGGCACGCCCTCAGAGGTGAAGGCGTAGTTCAGCATGAAGGAGCCAGCCAGGATGATGGTGATCACCGCACTGGACCGGGTGGATTCAAGCACCACACCCCAAAACGCTTTCCAGCTCAAGGCACGGAAGACAAAGGCCGCCAGCACCAGCGCATGCAAGGCGGCCACAGCCGCCGCTTCGGTGGGGGTGAAAGCACCCGAGTAAATGCCACCCAGCAACACGATGGGCATGGACAAAGGCAAAGCGCCACGGAACAAAATCGCAGGCCATTCCTTGAGCGGGATGGGCTCTTCACGCGGCATGTTGCGCTTGCGGGCGATGTAATGCACCACGCTCATCATGAGGACGGTCATGCACAAGCCGGGCATCACCCCGCCCAGGAACAGCGCACCGACCGATGCGCCGGAGACCAAGGCGTAGATCACCATCGGAATCGACGGCGGAATGATGGGCCCCAAGGTGGCGCTGGCCACCACCACAGCCCCAGCAAAGCCGGGCGTGTATTCGGGCTTCTTGAGCATTTGCTTGATCGTGACCAAGCCCGGCCCTGCGGCGTCGGCAATCGCGCTGCCGCTCATGCCCGAAAAGATCACGCTCACCAAAATGTCCACTTGGGCCAGGCCACCGCGCATGCGGCCGACCAGGATGCGGCAGAAGTCAAAAATGCGCTCGCTCACCGTGCCCGCGTTCATGATGTTGGCGGCAAACACAAACAGCGGCACCGCCAGCAGCACATAGCTGTTGTACAAGCCGTTGCTCACCTGCTCGGCGACCAAGCCCAGGTCTTGCCCCTTGACCAGCAGATAAGCCACGCCCGCCATGAGCATGGAAAAACCAATCGGCATGCGCAGCAGCATGCCGATCACCACGACGCCCACCAGCGCCCACAAAGCCATAGTCATGTTGGAAGTCCCTGGGCTTCAAGGCCCTGTCCTCGGATCGCTTGCCAGATGCCCCAGGCACTGCGCAAAACCAGCGCCACCAACAGCAGCACAAAGGGTAAAAACACCCACTGGAAAGAAATGTCCAGCACCGGCGACGACTCGCGTGCCATGAAGTGCACATAGTCCCAGCTCGCCGGAATGGCCACCAGGGCCAAGCCGCCGATCATGAGGTTGCCCACGATGCGCATCACGCGGCGGGTGCCCACGCTGGCGCTGTTCCACAGCAGGTCAAACACCACCTGCTCGCGCTCGGGCACCATGAAGGCGGCTGCCCACAAGATGGCCCAGAGGTACAAAATTACCGCCAACTCGTCCGACCAAGGCAGGGGCTTGTTGAAGCCAAAGCGCGCCGTGATCTGCACCAAAAAGGTCAGGAACAGGCAGAGGAAGATGAGGCCGCCGAGCGTGTCGGCGGCTTTTTTGAACCAACGCATGTTCAACGGGTGTTGTTGATGCGCTCAAGCAGGCCGGCTGGCCAGACCTTGGCGTAGTCGGACTTGGCGTAGGTGTCCTGCACCGACTTGCGGAAGGCTTCCAGATCGGGCGTGGTCACCTGCAAACCCTGCTGCTTGAAGAAGTCCACGATCTGGGCTTCTTCCTTGATGCGGTTCTCGTTGTTGAACTGGGCGGCGGCTTGCGCTGCGGCCTTGACGTTTTGCTTTTGGGCGGGCGTCAGGGCATTCCAGGTTTTGTTGGAGATCGCAATGAAGATGCTGTCCACCAGGTGGTTGGTCAGCACCAGTTGCTTGGTGACTTCGTAGAACTTGGCCGCACGCACGGTGGGCAGGGGATTGTCCTGGCCGTCGATGGTGCCGGTTTTCAGGCCCAGATAAACCTCGCCAAACGCCAGCGGGGTGGCGGTCGCGCCCAGGGCTTCACCCAGGAACAACCACTCTTTTGTGCCGGGCATGCGCAGCTTGATGCCTTTGAGGTCGGCCGGTGTCTTCACCGCACGCGCTTCGCGCAGGTTGACCTGACGGGTGCCCAAGTAGGCGGTGGACAAGACGGTCACGTCCATTTTTTCAGACACGGTCTTGAACAGGCCTTCACCGATGGGGCCGTTGAACACCTTTTGCTGGTGAGCCGGGTCGCGCACCACATAACCGGCGGTGAAGATCGAGAACTCGGGCACCAGCTTGGCCATGTCAAACGCCGAGATGGCCGACAGTTCCAGATTGCCACGCGCCATGGCGGCGGGCTCGGTGCCTTGTTTGAACAGTGCGGCGTTCAGGTTGATCTGGGTGTCAAACTGGTTGGGCGAGGATTTGTCCAGCGCGTCCTTGAACACGGTCCACATTTTGGCGTGCCAGTCGTCGGGCACAGCGGGTGTGGAAATTCGCATCGGGATTTTGGTTTGGGCCAATGCCTGGCTGGCCATGCCGCACAAGGCGATGGCCGAGACGCTGGCGGCCAGCAGGCCACGGCGCAGGGTGGATACAGTTTTCATATTTGTCTCCTTGGGGTTGGTGATTGAAACGGCTTACTCGCGTGTGGTGTCGATGTTGAACTGCTGCACTTCTTGAGCAAATGCCGCATGGGCGTCGGCCGTCATGGCGACCAGAGGCGCACGCACACGCAACCATGTGGGGTCATTGTGCAAGGTGGCCATCACGCTCTTGAGCGCGGGCATCAGCGTATGCGGTTTGAGCAGATCCAAAATGGTCTGAATGCGTTGCGCATCGTGTGCTGTACCAGGGGCTGTCGATTCGAGCACCATGCGGTGCACCACACGGGGCATGAAGTTGGCCAGCCCGCTGATGGCACCGGTGCTGCCCAAGGGGCCCATGGTGGTGAGGTCAGGCTCAAAGCCCACATAAACTGTGATGGGCGGCATGAAGGCTTTGGCCAGCGCCACCGAATGGGCTTGGTCGCAGCCGCTGTCCTTGATGCCCGCGATGATGCCGGGGTAGCGTTGAAGCAGTTGTGCGATCACGCCATGCGGCAAGGCCACGCCGATGACCTGGGGGATGTGGTACAGGTACAGGCGCCAGTCGGGGCGGTTCACGCCTTCGATGATTTGCACATAGCCGTTCAGGATGCCTTCGTCGCTGATGCCCTTGAAAAAGAAGGGCGGCAGCACCAGGCATCCATGCACATGGCGGTCCACTGCGTGACGGGTCAGTTCCAGGGTTTCGACAATGGCCGCGCAGCTGGTGGACACAATGATGCGTTCAGCGGGCACGCCGTTGGCGATCATCTTGTCCAGCGCATCTTTGCGCTCTTGCAAAGAAAACGAGGGGCCTTCGCCGGTGGTGCCAAACAAGGTCACGCCGCCACAGCCTGCGCTGATCAGCGACAGCGCATGAGCGGCCAGTTTGGCGTGGTCAATGTTCAGCTGCGCATCGAGCGGCGTGAGCAGTGCAGGCCAGATGCCTTGAAAGCCATTGCGGCTGTTGGTGAGCGTTGCGGTCAAGAGAACTCCGTGAGGGGGATGGAAGAAAGATCAGCGGGAGCAGGCGTGTTCAGAACGCGGCGGTCCTGTCCCAGCACACGTTGGTGTGCGCAATGGATGTGAAAGGCGACATGCTCGGCCACGGCCTGCGCATCGCGGGCTTTGAGGGCGGCGATCAGGTTCAGGTGCTCTTGCATGGCGGGTAACAAGACTTCGGCCGACAAGGTCGAGCGCTCCAGATGGATCAGGCGCACGCGCAGGCTGTTGATGCGGTAGGTCTGAGAAATCAGCTCGTTGCCCAGGGTGTCGATCATCAAATCGTGCAGGCCCCAATCCACCGAGGTGGCTTCGGTCAGCAACTCGTCGGTGATGAGGCCGGTCTTGGCCTGCTGGACAATGTTCAGGTGTGCTTGTTCGATGCTGGCCAGGTCGGCATCGCTGACCGCTTGCACAAAGTGCAGCGCGGCTTCGCGCTCCAGCATGGCCCGCAGTTGAAAGGCGTTGTGGATGAGCTTGAGGTCCACATGGGCAATTTGCAAGCCGCGTTGCGGCACGGTGCGCAGCAGGCCTTCGGCTTCCAGACGCGGGATCAGTTCGCGCACAGCGCCCAGTGGCATGTCGAGCAGCTGCATCAGCTCGCGTTGCGAGACAAATTGCCCCGGTTGCACATTGGCCTGCAAAATTTGTTGGCGAAAATTTTCATAGGCGCGGGCGCGCAATGACTGGGGGTTGGGCGAGATGCTCATGGCTTCAGTCGGTCGAGATCACGCCCTTGCGCAGCAAGATGTTGGCGTATTTGCGCAAGTCACCGGTTTGCACCAAGAGCCGAGCTGAGCGGGCTTGCTCGTAAAAGGCAAAACGCTCCAAGCTGCCCGGTGCGGCTTCGCCCTGTTGTTGCAGTGCTTGCTGAAATTCGGCCACAGCGGCGGGCACGGCTTGCGCATCGCCCACCACCTGCATGGTCCAGGCGCATGGGGTGTCAAAGGTGTCCAGCGGCAAAACGCTGAGCACGGCCTGCAGCACCTGCGTCGTGCTCAGCCCCGGCAGTTGCACCAGCAGGGCATGGCCTTGCTCGGCGATCCGATCGGCCGGAAAGTTGGCATCCACCAGCGCCACATCGTCGCCATGGCCGAGTTTGCCCAGGCCGAACAGCAGCTGGGGCGTGAGCAAGGGGGAGATGTTTTTCAGCATGAATGACTAACATGTTAGATGTTGCTCACCCGTTTGAGCCCCCGTGATTACCCTTGCTGAGGTGTTTTGCCCACAGCACTGGTCAGCGCGGGTTTTGCCCTCTACGATGGCCGTCATGACCTGTGATTTGCACCTATGAATACCGCTGCCTTTTTGCCTTGTACCGATGGCGTCCGCCTGGGATTGGGGGGTGCGCCGCTGGGCAATTTGTTTGAAGCCATGGACGATGCGCAGGCACGCGCCGTGGCCGATGCCGCCTGGGACGATGGCTGCCGCAGCTTTGACACCGCGCCGCATTACGGCCATGGTCTGTCTGAGCGCAGGCTGGGCGATGCCTTGCGCGGCCACACGCGCAGCAGCTGGCGCTTGTCGAGCAAAGTGGGCCGCCTGCTCACGCCGCAAGCCCAAGTGCCGCAAGAACAGCACAGCTATGTGAACACCCTGCCCTTTGTGCAGCACTGGGACTTGTCGGCCAGCGGTGTGCGGCGCAGCGTGGAAGACAGCTTGCAGCGTCTGGGCTTGGCGCAACTGGATGCCGTCTACATTCACGACATTGACGCTGCCACGCACGGGGCCAATGCCGCAGAGGTGTTGCGCCAGGTGCTGAATGAATCCTTGCCTGAGCTGATTCGGCTCAAGCAGGAAGGCTTGCTGAGCCACATCGGCCTGGGTGTGAACGATCACCTGATCGTCGAGCAGGTGCTGCGCCATGCCGACTTGGATGCGCTCATGCTGGCCGGCCGCTACACCTTGCTCGATCAGGCGGCGCTGCCGACCCTCATGCCGCTTTTGCACAAGAAAAACGTCGCACTGGCATTGGGCGGTGTTTTTAACTCCGGCATTCTGGCCACACGCGTGGCTGCCGACCGCCCCATGACTTTCAACTATGCCCCTGCGGCGCAAGCTTGGGTCGACAAAGCGCTGGGCATGCAAAGCGTGTGCGATCAATATGGCGTGAGCTTGCCCGCAGCGGCCCTGCAATTCGCCCTGGCCCATCCGGTCACGCAAATCGTCATGCTGGGTGTACGCAGCGCCGACCAATGGCACGCGGCCCGCCAAGCCGAGCGTGAAGTCATCCCCAATGCGTTTTGGCAACAACTGCGCCATGAAGGCTGGCTACCACCCGAGGCCCCAGTGCCGGGAGAAGCGGCATGATTGACGCCCACTTTCATTGCTGGCAGTTGGCGCGTGGCGACTACGGTTGGCTCACCCATGAACTCGCCCCCATTTACCGGGATGTGCAAGTGGCCGATTGGCAGCGGCAAGCGCAGGCTTTGGGCGTGACAGGTGGCGTCTTGGTGCAAGCAGCCCCGAGCGCGCAAGAGACGGCATTCTTGTTGCAACAGGCCCAAGCCAATCCGGCGGTGCTGGGTGTCGTCGGCTGGATCGACATGCTGGCACCCGATGCGCTTGAACAAGTGGCGCACTGCGCAGCCCAACCGCTGCTCAAAGGCCTGCGCCCCATGCTGCAAGACCTGAACGATCTGGACTGGATCTTGCAACCCGCCATCCAGCCCGTCTTACGTGCCATGGCCCAAAGCGGCTTGGTGCTGGATGCCTTGATCAAGCCCGTGCACTTGCCCCGCATTCTGGCGCTTACCCAAGCCCACCCGGATTTGACGGTGGTGGTGGACCACGGCGCCAAACCTCTGATCGAGGCGACCGCCATGAGTGCCTGGGCCGAGTCAATGGCACACCTTGCCCATCAAACAAATCCAGGCAAAGTGGTGTGCAAGCTGTCGGGCTTGTGGACCGAGGCCCCTGCTGGCCAAGCTGTCGAAGTGGTGCGACCCTGGTGTGAGGCCCTGCTGCAAATTTGGGGGCCTCAGCGTTTGTTGTGGGGCAGCGATTGGCCCGTGCTCGAACTGGCTGGAAGCTACGCCGATTGGCGTCGCTGGACGGCAGATCTGTTGCGCGAGTGGTCGCCGCAAGAACAAGCGGATGTGCTCGGTGGCAATGCGCGGCGTATTTACCGGCTTTGATCCACGGCCAAGCGCTCACTGCTCTTTGAGCACCCGGCGGTATTGCACCGCTTCTGCCACGTGCGCAGGCTCGATGGTGGTGCTGCCCGCCAGGTCCGCGATGGTGCGTGCCACTTTCAGGCTGCGGTGTGTGCTGCGGCCGCTCCAGCCTAACTTGGCGGCGGCTTTTTGCAGCAAGCTCGCAGCCCCTTCGCTCAGATGGGCTTGGGCGTCGATGGCCTGGCCTTGCA
>JBEEJZ010000192.1:0-27839 GCA_041168905.1 Pseudomonadota bacterium
ATCTCCAGCAACTTGTATGGCAACAAAACCCAGCACTTCCCCGACCAGCGGCAGCAAGCCGCCGGCCCAGCAACGACCCTGGTGGCTACGCATGATGTTGTGGGGGATCGGGCTTGCAGTGGCCGGCTTGACATCCTTGCTCATCGTCATCGGACTGGCGATGGCGATGGCCTTCCCTAATTTGCCCGACATTTCGGACCTGTCCAACTACCGCCCTATCCTGCCGCTACGCGTTTATTCGGCAGATGGCGTGATGATGGGCGAGTTTGGCGAAGAAAGGCGCAAGCTGACGCCCGTCAAGGAAATCCCCCAGGTCATGATCGATGCAGTGCTCGCCATAGAGGACGCTCGCTTCTTTGAGCACGGCGGGGTGGATTACAAAGGTGTCTTGCGTTCAGCGTTAGCTAATTTGGGCAGGGTGAAAAGCCAGGGTGCATCAACAATCACGATGCAGGTGGCGCGTAATGTTTATCTGTCCTCGGAAAAGACTTACACCCGCAAGATCTACGAAATCCTACTGACGTTCAAGCTGGAACACATGTTGACCAAGGAGCAAATCCTGGAGGTTTACATGAACCAGATCTTTCTGGGCAATCGGGCTTATGGTTTCGCGGCCGCCAGCGAGGCCTATTTCGACAAACCCCTGAAGGACATCACGATTGCCGAGGCCGCCATGCTGGCCGGGCTTCCCAAGGCTCCATCGTCTTACAACCCCATCAGCAACCCCAAACGCGCCCGCTCGCGCCAGCTCTACATCATTGAGCGCATGCAGGAAAACGGCTTCATCACCGCCGAGCAGGCCCAGGCGGCCAAAAAGCAGGAACTGAAGATTCACTCGGCCAGCATGCCCAACCGCATCCATGCGGAATACATCGCCGAAATGGTGCGGCAACTCATGTATACACAGTATGGCAACGACACCTACACACGTGGCCTGAATGTGTACACCACCATCAATGCAGGTGAACAGGATGCCGCCTACAAGGCCTTGCGGCGCGGCATCATGGATTTTGAGCGGCGACAAATTTATCGCGGCCCTGAGAAATTTGTTGAACTGCCCAACACACCTCGCGAACTCGAAGATGCCATCGATGAAGCGCTGGACGAGCACCCGGACAATGGCGATGTGATGTCTGCGGTAGTCCTCGAGGCGGACGCAAAGAAAGTGACGGCCATACGCCAGAACGGAGAAACCTTTGACATCGTCGGTGAGGGCTTGAAGCCTGCCCAATCGGGCTTGTCTGACAAAGCGGCGCCCAACATCCGGATTCGGCGAGGTGCGGTCATCCGGGTGGCCAAAAATGCCAAGAACGCCTGGGAGATCACCCAACTGCCCGAAGTGGAAGGCGCATTTGTGGCGATCGATCCACGCACCGGCGCCATCCGGGCTCTGGTGGGAGGTTTTGACTACAACAAAAACAAGTTCAACCATGTCACCCAGGCCTGGCGCCAACCGGGCTCCAGTTTCAAGCCCTTCATTTACTCCGCATCGTTGGAAAAAGGGCTGACGCCTGCCACCGTGATCAACGATGCCCCCCTCTTTTTTGATGCAGGCGTGACCGGTGGGCAGCCCTGGGAGCCCAAAAACTACGACGGCACATTTGATGGGCCGATGACCATGCGCAAAGGCTTGGCCAAGTCCAAAAACATGATCTCGATCCGGATTCTGCAGGCCGTTGGTGCACAAAATGCCCAAGATTGGATCACCCGGTTTGGCTTTGACGCCGACAAACACCCCCCCTACCTCACCATGGCTCTGGGCGCGGGATCCGTCACCCCCATGCAATTGGCCACGGCCTACTCGGTTTTTGCCAACGGTGGCTTCCGGGTGAATCCGTGGCTCATTTCCCGGGTCACTGAACAAGCCGGGCGGGTTTTGGTCGAAACCAAACAGCCCGAGCTCGACGAATCAATGCGCAGCATCGATGCCCGAAACGCCTTTGTGATGAGCAGTCTGCTCCAGGAAGTCACTCGCGCAGGTACGGCTGCCAAAGCCCAGGCCACCTTGAAGCGCCCGGATTTGTACGGCAAGACGGGTACTACCAATGACTCCATGGATGCGTGGTTTGCGGGTTATCAACCCACGTTGGCGGCGGTGACCTGGATTGGTTACGACAACCCGCGCAAATTGGGCAGCAACGAAACCGGCGGCGGTCTGAGCTTGCCGGTCTGGATCAGCTTCATGGAACATGCCCTCAAAAACGTACCGATCACCGAAGTGCCGGTGCCTGAAGGGGTGGTTCATTCTGGCGGTGATTGGGCGTACGACGATTACGCCGATGGCTCCGGCGTGCGCTCCCTGGGTAATGGCGGGGACAGCCAAGGAGGTGGCTCCAACCAGGCCCTGCCCCCCGCGGACGAAAAAAACCGGATACTGGACCTGTTCAAAAACTGATCAGGCGGTAAATACAAGTGGCCTGCCAGCCTGTGCAGAAGCATCACGGCTCAGGCTGCTGAAAAATTCATTTTTCTCACGGGTATCCAGCCAAACGCCCTGTTCAAATTTGTAGTGATAGCCGCCTGATCGAGCAGCCATCCAGATCTCGTGCAGTGGTTTTTGCAGGTTGATGACGATCTGGCTCTGGTTGCTGAACACCAGTGTGACCATGCCGCCCACCCGCTGGTTGTCTATGTCGACATCAGTCTGTTCATTAATGCGGTCGCAGCAAACCTCCACGGCCTGAAGCAGGGCCTCTGCGCGATCCATGAATTCAATGTCGGTCATTACAATTTCCAGATGATTTTTGTGCCCAGAATTTTAGTCAGACCCCTTTTTTGCGGCACTGCATATGGCCTTATGGCCTTGGCGCTTGCCGGTTGCGGACAACCGGGGCCGCTCTATCTTCCCACACAGACTCAGGACGCAAGGCGGAGCAGTCCGCCCAAGGCCCCCGAGGCCATGCCCGCACCCACCGGCTCTACACCTAACCACACACCATGACCGACTTGCTCACCCCCGGCCAACCCTATTTTTCGCAGCGCGATGGACAACTGCTGGCAGAAGACGTCTCACTGTCTGACCTGGCCGCCACACACGGAACGCCCTTGTTTGTCTACTCCAAGGCAGCCATGCTGGCCGCACTGGCCGCGTATCAGCGAGGTTTTGCCGGCCGCAATGCACAGATTTGCTACGCCATGAAAGCCAACTCCTCGCTGGGCGTTCTGCAGGTGTTTGCGCAGGCCGGATGCGGCTTCGACATCGTGTCCGGCGGCGAGTTGGCCCGAGTCTTGGCGGCGGGCGCACAGGCTTCCAAGGTGATTTTTTCGGGTGTGGGAAAAACCCGCCAGGAAATGCGCACCGCTCTGCAGGCCGGCATCGGCTGCTTCAACGTGGAGAGTGAGTCTGAGCTGGACGTGCTAAACGACGTGGCTCTGTCGCTCCACACACAGGCTCCCGTGAGCATCCGCGTCAACCCCAATGTGGACCCACAGACCCACCCCTATATTTCGACCGGCCTGAAGGGCAATAAATTCGGTATCGCCCACGAGCGCGCCTTGGCCACCTACCAGCGTGCCGCAGCCCTGCCAGGCCTCAGGGTGGTGGGCATCGATTGCCACATCGGCTCACAGATTACGCTGGCTGCCCCCTACCTGGATGCCATGGATCGCATTCTTGACCTGGTGCAAGCCATTGAAGATGCCGGCATACCACTGCACCACATTGACTTCGGCGGGGGCCTGGGCATCAACTACAACGCGGATGTACCACCAGAAGCGGATGCCCTGTGGCACAGCTTGCTGGCTAAATTGGACGAACGCGGCTTTGGCCACAAGCAATTGATGGTGGAACCCGGGCGCTCCCTGGTGGGTAATGCCGGCGTTTGCGTGACCGAGGTGCTGTACATGAAACCGGGCGAGCAAAAAAACTTCTGCATCGTCGACGCCGCCATGAACGACCTTCCCCGCCCAGCGATGTATCAGGCCTTTCACCACATTCAACCCTTGCGAGCCCGAAGCGGCGCCTGCGGTACCTGGGATGTTGTTGGGCCAGTGTGTGAAAGTGGCGATTGGATCGGCCACGACCGCGAACTCAATGTTCAACCGGGCGATTTGCTGGCAGTGATGTCAGCTGGCGCTTATTGCATGAGCATGTCCAGCAATTACAACTCGCGCGGCCGTGCGGCCGAAGTGCTGGTGAGCGGCGAGCAGGCCCACCTCATCCGTCAGCGCGAATCGATCGAAGACCAGCTCAGGAACGAGACGCTGGTGAAGGCTTGAATCGGTGATGCAGGCGCCAAAGTAGCAAGCTGCCCAACACCAAGCCGTAGACCCAAACCTCCGCGTAGTTGTTCTTGCCGGAGCGCATCCAGAAAAAATGCAGGATGGCCAGGCAAGCCACCACATAAACCGAGCGGTGCAGGCGCTGCCAGCGCTGAGCACCCAGTGCCTTGATGGCCCGGTTGAATGACGTCGCAGCCAAGAGCGTCAGCAAGACAAACGCCAGTGATCCGACCAGAATGAAGGGGCGCTTGGCGATGTCTTTGACGATGTCCTGCGGCTCAAAGCCCATGTCAAAGCCGCTGTAGCACAGCAAATGCAGCGTGGCATAAAAATAGGTCAACAAACCCGACATACGCCGATAACGCGCCAAGACAGGCTGGCCCAGCATGACCCGCAACGGTGTAATGGCCAGGGTCAGGCACAAAAAACGCAGCGTCCAGTCGCCAGTGGCGCGGATCAGATACTCAGCCGGGTTAGGGCCCAACTGATCCTGGATCGCCCCCCACAAAAGCCAGGCAAAAGGCAGGACAGCGAGGACAAACAGCACAGATTTGGACGCAGCCAGTGCCCGGCCCACACCAATTGAACGCATCAGAAGTTCTTGCGCAAATCCATTCCAGCGTAGAGCTGGCCGACCTGTGCCTCGTAGCCATTGAACATCAGGGTCTTGCGCTTCTTGCTGAACAGGCCATCTTCGCCGATGCGCCTCTCGGTCGCCTGGCTCCAACGCGGGTGATCCACCTCCGGGTTCACATTCGAGTAAAAGCCGTATTCGTTGGCTGCCGCCTTGTTCCAGGCGGTCGCGGGCATTTTTTCGGTGAAGCGAATCTTGACCAGGCTTTTGCCGCTTTTGAAGCCGTACTTCCAAGGCACGACCAAACGCACCGGCGCCCCGCTTTGCTTGGGCAAGACCTCGCCGTACATGCCAAAGGACAGCAGGGTCAGCGGATGCAGCGCCTCGTCCAGACGCAGGCCCTCCACATACGGCCAATCCAGTATGCGTGAGCCGACAAAAGGCATGGTCTTGGGGTCTGCCAGAGTGACAAATTCCACAAACTTGGCACTGCCCAGAGGCTCCACCTTGCGGATCAGTTCAGCCAGCGAATACCCCACCCATGGAATGACCATGGACCAGCCTTCCACACAGCGCAGTCTGTAAATACGGTCTTCCATCGGGCTGAGCTTGAGCAGATCTTCCAGCGCAAATCGACCAGGCTTCCTGACCAGTCCTTCCACCTCCACCGACCAGGGGGACGTTTTCAAGGTGTGCGCATTTCGGGCCGGGTCCGCCTTGTCGGCGCCAAATTCGTAAAAATTGTTGTAGGCGGTGGCATCTGCATAGGGCGTGAGCTTCTCTAGGGTGACTGCGCCGGTAACTGTGGATCGCATTGAAGGCAATTCGGCCAGGCGCCCCGGACGCACCACCGTAGCCGCCTGCGCGCTTGCGTCTCCCATGGCCCAGCCGCTCAAGGCAGCACCTGCCGCGCCGCTGGCCAATAGCCTCAGGGCATCTCGCCGCCCTTCATAGACGGCACGTGACGTGATCTCGCTGGTGACTTGGTGATTAAAACCGTCGGCGTGGGTACGAATCAGCATGGCAAGCTCCCTGAAGCAACGGGTTTACAAGGTACCGTAACTGTGCAAACCGCTAAGAAACATGTTCACACCCAAAAACGCAAAAGTGGTAACCACCAGACCGCCCAGCGCCCACCAGGCAGACGCTGCGCCCCGCAAGCCCTTCATCAAGCGCATGTGCAGCCACGCAGCGTAATTGAGCCAAACGATCAACGCCCAGGTTTCCTTGGGGTCCCAGCTCCAGTAGCCACCCCAGGCTTCAGCCGCCCACAAGGCACCCAGCACCGTTGCAATGGTGAAGAAGGCAAAGCCGACGGCGATGGCCTTGTACATCACGTCATCCAGAATTTCGAAGCTGGGCAGGCGGTCGGCAATACGGCGACGCCCCGCCAAAATGGCAGCAACGATGAAAGCCGAGACACCAAAGTAAATACCCCAGTAGTTGCTGGCCTCGGCCCCAGCAGCGACCGGCCGCTGACGAAAGACCATGGGCTCAAAACACAGCACGATGCCCAGCAACCACAGCGGCGCCAGCTTGTACCAGCGCGTCTCAGTCGCCTGCTGCTTGATGAGGAAGGCAAAAGCCACCATGGCAGCCAGAGCGAACGTACCGTAACCAATGAAATTGGCCGGCACATGCAGCTTCATCCACCAGCTTTTCAGCGCCGGCACCAGAGGCTGAATGGCGTGAGCTTCGCGCACCACCGTGTACCAAAGCAGGAAACCCACGGCAGCACTCACCACCAGCATCACAAACGCACCCAGGGCCTTGGTGCCGTATTGCGCCTCGAAGTAAAGGTAAAAAACTGCTGTCAGCCAGCAAAACAGCACGAAAACTTCGTACAAATTGCTCACAGGAATGTGCCCGATATCCGCGCCCAAAAGGTAGCTCTCATACCAGCGCACCAAGGTGCCAATAAGGGCCATGGCCACCGCCACCCAGGCCATGCGCGAGCCAATGAGCTCCATGAAGGCCGCCTGACCCCGAGCGACAAAGCCCAGCCAATAAAACGCCGTGCTCATGAAGAACAACATACTCATCCACAAAATGGCGGATTGGCTGGATAGAAAGTATTTGAGCCAGAACACATTTTCAGATCGCGCCAAATCACCCTGGTAAGCGTAAATACCCAGTAATGCCATGGCCGCAACAGCCAACATCAGGACACGCAAGGGACGCCAAAACCACGCCAGCCAGATTACCGATGGAATCGTGGCAATCAGAATGCCCTGCTCGTAAACGTCCATGAAACTGCTGTACTGGACAAAGGCAAACAGACCGCCAGCGATGGCCAGCACGGCAAACAGCCAGTCCCACAGGTTTCTCTTGGCGAAGTAGCCCTCGTTCAAGGTGATGGTGGACTCGTAAGTCGTCGAGGCCGTGTTCATGCTTTGCTCCTCTCGGGCGCTTCGCCCTTCGCTAACAATTTCATTCGGAGTTGATCAAACTCCTTGTCGCCATCCATGGTCTTGCGGTTGGTGGACAACGCCATCGTGGCTGTTGTCGACAGTGGCGACCCCACCACCGGGGCCAGCCAAACCCAAATGCGCCGCTCCCTCACATAAAGCATCGCAAACACACCCACAATCAGCAGGGCACAACCAAGATAAACGATATTTTTTCCAGGTGCGCGGGCGACCTGGAAAACACTGGCCTGAACCTGGGTGAAATCCGTCAGGGCAAAAGCCATGGGTGCAGGGTACACGGGCAGATCACTCAAAGCGAGCACCGCCTGTGTCATGAAGGCTTGGCTGCTCTCATCTGCAGGCAAGGGCTTGAGCCCCGCCTTTTCTTGGGCAAGCTGCGCCAGTTCGAACAACACCCCATTCAGGATACGAACCAGCACTTCGCCAGCACGGGCTTGCTCGGCAGCCGGAACATTGCGCTCCAGAAAGTCGGAGATGGCTTGTAGCCCCCCACCCTGCACCGGGCTGTCATTCGCCCTCTCGACACCCGCGAACAGGTTCAGTGCGCGCACTGCAGATGCGGCGATTTGCTCCGCCAGCTCTGGGCGCTTGCTGTCTACCGCTTTGGCCGCGTAGCGTTTGGCAGCCTGGTCACGCATTGGGGCATCTTCCAGTGCAGCACTCAACCGCAAAAAGCTATCCATGCTTTGATCAGCGTCAGCAGGCACGCGCAGGTAGCGAAAAGGCTCAGACGGCGATTCGCGCATGCCCAGCAGGAAAACCGGCACACCATCACCGGCATCGACGGGCAGCATGTAGTTGTGAAACTCCTTGGCCTGGCCCGACGCATCACGCAGTTTGTAGGAAATGCTCGGCCCCACGTTGCGCAGCTCTTTCTTGGTTGCCGTCTTGTTGCCTGCGCCCAGACGGGCATCGATCGACTCGCGCAAGTCCACCTTGCGTGGATCAACCGCACCTGGCCCGGTGGCGCCAAAATTCTCGACGTTGATCACACGTAGCCCGGTGTACTCGAGCGTCAGCTTCTCACTGTCTGCCCCTGAGGCCCCGCGGGTAAGTTGAGAGCTGCCTCCGATGACTCCCTCAATTTCAAAGGGCTGAGTGGCAGCCTTCATGGGGATGGCTTTGAGCTTGACGCGGGAACCACCGTCATCAAAGCTGGATTGGTAAATCTCGATGCCCTTGTAACTGGCCGGGTGGTTCACCTCCACCCGGGCCTCCCGGGTCTCACCCGTCGCCTTGTCGTGAATCACGATGTCGCTGGCAAACAGCTTGGGCATGCCCGTGGAATAAAAATCAACCACGAACTTTTTGAGCTCGATCGCAAAGGGCAATTCCTGCAGAAGGATGCCGTCAGACTGATTCAGGATGGCGGTGCTCGACTGTGTGCCTTCGGCTACCAGTAAATTGCCCCGAAACGTGGGATTGCGCTCGCTCAGACGATGCTCGGGCTTGACATCGGCAATCAAACCGCCGCCGTTGTAAGCGCTTTTGCCGTTAAACCACATCTGCGCGCGCACGATCAGGTCACCGTCCAGCAAACCACCCAGACACACCAGCACGATGGCACTGTGCGCAGCGATGTAACCCAGCTTGTTGGCAGCGCCCGCCTTGGCCGCCACCATCCAGCCATCACCGTCCGGACCATCTCTGCGCTGCAACCTGACCTTCCAGCCGCCGCCAGCCAGCAGATGACCGATGCGCTTGGCCGCACCCTCGGGGGCTTCGTCAAGCGCGGCCTGCGCCCGATGACCAAAAGCCTTGAGGCTTTGAACACGTATGTTTTCCTTGAACGTCTTCAAGTCGGCCAGAATCTTGGGCGTGTTACGGGCGATGCACAAAGAAGTGCTCAGCACCAAAAACGCCAAAATCAACAAGAACCACCAAGCGCTGTACACCGAGTACAAAGAGGCAGCCCCAAAAACATCCGCCCAAAACGGGCCAAACTGGTTCACGTAATTGGGTAAGGGCTCATGCTGCTTGAGCACCGTGCCAATGACCGAGGCAATGCAAATCACCGTCAGCAAGGAGATCGCAAAGCGCATGGACGACAGTAACTCCACCACGGCGCGCAACACTTGCGATTCAGAGCGCAGCTCAAGGCCTTGGGTGGAAGATGTCATGACAGAAGCAGATTAAACAAGCGTGAATTGGCATCGCCAAAATGAAAAAAGCGGACCATCCGAAGACCGGCCCGCTCATGCAGCATTGCGGTCACGGACTCCAGTCCGCCCGCAAGGCAATCATGTTTTTACTTACCGCAAACCAGCAATGTAGTCTGCCACAGCCTTGATTTCACGGTCATTCAGCTTGGCAGCAACCTGAGCCATCTGGAGGCTATTCGCACGAACACCATCTCTGAAACTGGTCAGCTGGGCAACGGTGTAGTCGGCGTGCTGGCCGCTCAGGCGGGGGTATTGGGAAGGAATACCAGCTCCGTTAGGGCTGTGGCAACCGGCGCAGGCAGCAATTTGCCGGTCAGCAATGCCGCCACGGTAGATGCGCTCACCCAAAGTCACCAGAGCCTTGTCCTTGGCAAAACCAGGCTTGGCTTTTTGAGACGCCGCCCAGTAGGAGATGTTTTTCATGTCCTCGTCGCTCAGCGCGGAAGCAAAGCCCTTCATGACTGCATTGTTGCGTTTGCCGGACTTGAACTCCTGCAGTTGCTTGACCAGATATTCCGGGTGCTGCTGGGCCAACTTGGGGTTCACAGGTGTGCCGGAGTTGCCATCGGCGCCGTGGCAAGCCGCACAGACCGCAGCGAAAGCGGCTCCGCCCTTGACCAGGTCAGGCTTGGCAGCAGCAGGTTTGGCATCTTCTGCATAACTGGAAAAAGCGGCGGCCGTCAATGCGGAGGCCATGATCAGGTGGGCAAGCAGCTTCATAATGTTAGGTGTCGTGTCAGGTGAGCAAAACGGGCCGATTCTACAATGGCCCACCGGGTTTACTCTGCATAACAATGACCGACATACGAAACCCAAACGCACCCAAACGCGCAAAACCAGCCAAAGCGAGTGCCCCCCCAGCTCAGACAAAGCCTGCGGCCAAGCCCTCCCCTGCCAATGAACGCGCCACCGTCGCCATGGGCTGGATGCACACGGCCCGATTCTTGACCACAGCCCCGCAGCTGCACTTTTTGCCGCAGCTGGATGTGCCGGAAATCGCCTTCGTCGGCCGATCCAATGCAGGCAAATCCACCTGCATCAACACCCTGACCCAGCAAAAACAACTGGCCTTTGCGTCCAAAAAACCCGGGCGCACCCAGCACATCAACCTTTTTGCGCTGGGCAAGCAAGGTGTCACCGACGCCGTACTGGCCGATTTGCCCGGCTATGGCTACGCCGCTGTGCCCAAGCAAGACAAAATCCGCTGGCAGCAGGTAATGGCCAACTATCTAGTCACGCGCGAAAACCTCAAGGCCATCGTGCTGATGTGCGACCCACGCCATGGCTTGACCGAACTCGACGAAATCTTGCTAGATGTGATCCGCCCCAGGGTCGCCGAGGGACTCAAGTTTTTAGTGATCTTGACCAAGGCCGACAAACTCAACAGGGCTGAGCAAAGCAAAGCGCTGTCCATCATGAACCTGCAAGCCGGTGGTGGCGAAGTGCGCCTGTTCTCAGCCACCAAGCGCATCGGCATCGACCAGGTCGCCATGCTGCTGCACGACTGGGCACACCCTGTGTTGGCTGATGCGGTCACTGCCGACGCCGCCACAGCGCCCGCGACAGAGCCAGCGCAAGAGCCTGAAGAACTCGATCCCAGCGATCAATAAACAGACTTACTGCCTGGTGGGCGGCTCTTGAAACGCTTGTGCACCCAGTAGTACTGATCGGGCATGGTGTCGATCATCTGCTGCAGGCGCAAATTCATCTGCGCAGCATCGTCGCTTGCATCGTGGGTCGGAAAATCGACCCACGCCGGCAGCACCTTCACCTCATAGCCCTCGGCATTCATGCAAGTCACCACAGGAACTACCTTGGCTTGGCCCAGTTTTGAAAAGCGGCCCAGTGAGGGAACAGTTGCAGCGGGCACACCGTAAAAAGGCACAAACACCGACTCTCGCACGCCAAAATTCATGTCCGGCAGCAAGTACAGGGCCTCGCCTTCGCGCAGGGCGCTCACCAGCGGTTTGGGGCCGGCAGAGCGGTCAAAAAGCCGGGGCTGACCAAATCGCTGGCGACCCTGGAAGATCCATGCATCCACCGTCCAGTTGGCCTGATGGGTGTAAATGGTGTTGAAACGTCTGGGCACCTGCTGAGTCAAGGCCGTCCAGCCCGCATCCAGCCCCACAAAGTGGGGTGCAAAAATCAGCACCGGCCCTAGCGATTGCAGTTCGGCCGTGGCGCCTGTGATACGAATCCGCTGCCGTAGCAGCTCGGGCGAGCCGTGCCACAACCAACCGCGATCCAGCCAGGCCTGAGCAAAACGGACAAATATGGATCGAGCCAAACGCCGTCTTTCCGATGGGACCAGCACGGGGAAGCACAAACGCAGATTGGTCATCACCACATGCCGACGCGGCACCGCTGCTGCATAAAGCAGGTAACCCAGACCAACGCCCAACGCCCTCAGCCAGGGCAAAGGCAACCTGGCCATGAGCCGTATGCAAAACAACCAGAATTGGCTGGCCAACTTACGCACCATGCTCAATCCTCGCGCGGGTCTTTGTAGCGTGCATAGGCCCACAGATATTGCTGTGGACAACACCGAATTAGATCCTCCATAGCGCCATTGATGACGGCCGCCGCCAGACTCGGATCTTGTGGCAGTTCGCTGGGCATGCGCTTCACGTGCACACGGTAACCGCGACCCCAGCTCAAACGCTCTCCCCAAGCCAGCAACACCGTAGCGCCGGTTTGGCGGGCCAAACGCACAGACAAGGTCATGGTGTAGGCCGCTTGGCCGAAAAAGGGCGCCCAAACCCCCTGCCCCAAGGGCGGCACCTGATCGGGCAAAAGCCCTACGCTCTGCCCGTTTTGGAGGGCGCGAAGCATCTGACGCACTCCAGCCAGGGAGGTTTCAGCCGTGCGCAAACCTTCCCGTGCACGCGCCTGCATCACCCAGTCGCGCAACCAGGCTTTTTTCGGGGGGCGAAAAAGCACGGTCATGGGTGCCTGAGTGACACCAAAAACATCGGCATAAGCGCGTGCAGTGATTTCAAAACAGCCCAGATGAGGTGTCAAAAACAGCACCCCACGCTGCTGCTCCAGTGCCTGTGCCACCAGCTCCTGCCCAGACCACAGCACACGCACAGGGCGTCCCAGCCACAGTCGCGGCAACTCCAGAATGGTCTTGCCAGCCTCGCCAACGGCGCAACTCCATTGGCGCCAATTCAACCCGGCACGTCGGGCGTTGGCAAGGAAACGACGCCTGTACACACCCGAAAACACGAAGACCAACCAGCCCGCGAACCAGCCTTTGAGGTGCAGCACGCACAAAGGCATTGCCGACAAAGTGGAAATCACGAAGCGCATGGATTGGATAGAATTCGCCCGTCGCTGAGTTATGGAACTACTTGCAGGGCGACACACAAAGGCGGTTTTTGACGTTGATGTATTGACGTTTAAAGAGCCGACATTGTGCCTTGTCATCTTTGACAAAACTGCTAAAGCGTTCGCCGAAGCCCCAAGCCCAAGCAGCGCACAAACACCTGTTTAATGACTTTAGGAGCTTCATATCATGGCGAACGACTTTCTTTTTACCTCCGAATCCGTCTCTGAAGGCCATCCCGACAAGGTCGCCGATCAGATCTCTGATGCGATTCTGGACGCGATCTTCAAACAAGACCCGCTCAGCCGCGTGGCTGCCGAAACCCTGACCAACACCGGTCTGGTGGTCCTGGCTGGCGAAATCACCACCAACGCGCATGTGGACTACATCCAGGTCGCCCGCGACACCATCAAGCGCATTGGCTACGACAACACCGAGTACGGCATCGACTACAAGGGCTGTGCTGTCATGGTGGCTTACGACAAGCAGAGCAACGACATCGCCCAGGGCGTGGACGAAGGCCGCGGCCTGAACCTGGAGCAGGGCGCCGGCGACCAGGGCCTGATGTTTGGCTATGCCTGCGATGAAACCCCCGAACTGATGCCCGCGGCCATCTACTACGCCCACCGCCTCGTCGAGCGCCAGGCTCAGCTGCGCAAGGACGGCCGTCTGCCTTTCTTGCGTCCTGACGCCAAGAGCCAGGTGACCATGCGCTATGTGGATGGCAAGCCCCACAGCATCGATACCGTGGTGCTATCCACCCAGCACAGCCCCGACCAGAGTGAAACCGCCACCAAGATGAAGGCCAGCTTTGTCGAAGCCATCATCGAGGAAATCATCAAGCCTGTATTGCCCAAGGAGTGGCTGCAAAACACACGTTACCTGATCAACCCCACCGGCCGTTTTGTCATTGGCGGCCCGCAGGGTGATTGCGGTCTGACGGGTCGCAAGATCATTGTGGACACTTACGGCGGCGCTTGCCCGCACGGTGGTGGCGCGTTTTCGGGCAAAGACCCCAGCAAGGTGGACCGCTCGGCCGCCTACGCTGCACGCTATGTGGCCAAAAACATCGTGAAGGCCGGCCTGGCCCGTCAATGCCAGATTCAGGTGGCCTATGCGATCGGTGTGGCCAAACCCATGAACGTGACGGTTTACACCGAAGGAACCGGCGTCATCCCCGATGAGCAAATTGCCGCCCTGGTGAACGAACACTTCGACCTGCGCCCCAAGGGCATCATCCAGATGCTCGACTTGCTGCGCCCCATTTACGAAAAAACCGCTGCTTATGGCCACTTCGGTCGCGAAGAGCCCGAGTTCACCTGGGAGCGGACAGACAAGGTTCAGGCGCTGCGCGCTGCGGCGGGCCTGTAAGGAACAGCGATCATCGGCGCCTGCAAAGCTTCAGTGAAACTCCCGGCTCTGGGTGCTGAGTCCACCCAGCAAGGGGGTGAGGTCTTGCAATCGCTGAGCAATCAGGTGACGCACCTGGCCACCGCTGTCCACGTCGCGTTGCCACTCACCCCACACCACCAGCAACCGCGCATGTAGAAGGGTCTTCACCTGCCGCTCGCGTACGGACTGCCAGACGATCACATTCACGCAGCCATACTCGTCTTCCAAGGTTACAAACACCACGCCCTTGGCTGTGGGCGGCGCCTGACGCATGGTGACCAGACCGCAAGCCACCACCCGGCGTCCATGGGGCACGTTTTGCAGCTGGGCGGAGGTTCTCAGCTTCAGGTGTGCCAGCTGCGGCCGCAAAATGGCCATGGGGTGACGCCGTAAGCTCAGCCCGAGGGCGGCATAGTCGTGCAGCACTTCTTCGCCCTCCTGCGCTTCTGGCAAGATCAGTGCAGCTTCCAAAACCGGTGCCTGCCGCAGGAGCTCAGTGCTCGCACCCAAAGCGGATGCAGCCCAGGCCTGCTGACGTCGATGTCCCGCCAAACTGGCCAGGGCATCGGCTGCTGAAAGTGCCGTCAGCTCACTGCGATCCAGCTGGGCACGCAAGGCCAGCTCATCCACACTCTCAAAAGCAGCCACTCTGCGCGCAGCCATGATGCGCTGGGCCGCAGCTGAGCTAAGACCAGACACCAGATGCAAACCCAAACGCACCGCCGGCTGAAAAAAAGCATTGGAGAAATTGGGATCTGACCCCGATTTCTCCAGCGCACTGTCCCAGTCGCTGTGCGACACATCGACCGGGTACACCTCCACGCCGTGGCGCCGGGCATCCTGCACCAGCTGCGAGGGGCTGTAAAAGCCCATGGGCTGGGAGTTGAGCAGTGCGACCAAAAAACAGGCGGGTTCGTGGCACTTGAGCCAGGCGCTCACATAGACCAGCAGCGCAAAGCTGGCTGCATGGCTTTCAGGAAAACCGTATTCGCCAAAGCCCTCGATCTGCTTGAAGATGCTTTCGGCAAAGTCGGCGCTGTAGCCATTGGCCACCATGCGGCTGATCAGCACATCATGGAACTTGTGCACACCGCCCTTGCGCTTCCAGGCGGCCATGGAACGGCGCAGCTGGTCGGCCTCATCGCCACTGAAATTGGCTGCCAGCATGGCAATCTGCATCACTTGCTCCTGAAAAATCGGCACGCCCAGGGTGCGCTTCAGGGCCGCTTCAAGCGCGGGTGGCACATCCACCGGCTCCAGCCCCTGGCGGCGACGCAGGTAAGGATGCACCATGCCGCCCTGTATGGGCCCTGGCCGCACGATGGCCACCTCCACCACCAGGTCGTAGTAGTTGCGGGGCCGCAGGCGAGGCAGCATGGACATCTGGGCGCGGCTTTCGATCTGGAACACCCCCACCGTGTCGGCAGCGCAGATCATGTCGTAGGTGGGCTCATCGCCGTCGGGAATGTCCTGCATGCGCAGTGCCTGCCCCCTGCGTTGCCCAGCCAGCACCAAACAGCGGCGAATGGCGCTCAACATCCCCAGCGCCAGCACATCCACCTTGAGCAAACCCACCTCATCCAGGTCATCCTTGTCCCATTGGATGATGGACCGATGCGCCATGGCGGCGTTCTCTATCGGCACCAGTCGCGACAAAGGACCATCGGTCAGCACAAAGCCCCCCGGATGCTGGCTCAAATGGCGGGGAAAGCCGATCAGCTGCCGCGTCAGGCTGAGCCACTGGGCCTGACGCTCATCCAGCGCCGACACCCCCAGGGCTTGCGCCCAGGCATCGGGGTCTGACCCCCATTGATTGAACCGGGAATGTGACTTACTGGCCTGCTCGATCAGCACCTCGTCCACACCCAGCGCCTTGCCCACATCCCTCAGAGCGCTGCGAGTGCGGTAGCTGGTCACCACGGCGGTCAGCGCCGCCCGGTCACGGCCGTACTTTTGGTAGATGTACTGAATCACCTCTTCACGGCGGTCGTGCTCAAAGTCCACATCGATGTCGGGCGGCTCGTTGCGTTCGCGGCTGATGAAGCGCTCAAACAGCACATGGGTGCGCGCCGGGTCCACCTCGGTAACGCCCAGGCAATAACACACCGCCGAATTGGCTGCCGAACCTCGTCCCTGGCACAAGATGCCCTGGCTACGGGCGAAGCGCACGATGTCAAACACGGTCAGAAAGTACATGTCGTACTTCAGCTGGGCTATCAGGGCCAGTTCATGTTCGATCTGGCGCAGCACAGCCGGGGGAGCTCCGTCCGGGTAGCGTAGCGGCACCCCCTGCTGTGTGAAATGGCGCAGCGTCTGGGCCGGCGTCAACCCCGGTAGCAAAGCCTCTTGCGGGTAACGGTAGCGCAACTCTTCCAGGCTGAAATGACAGCGCTGCGCCACTTGCAGGGTGTTGACCAACAAGGCGTGGGGATAGAGCTGGGCCAACCGCTGGCGCGAGCGCAAATGCGCTTCGGCATTGGCCTCCAGACCGGTGCCACACTGGGCCACAGGCCGATGCAGGCGTACAGCGCTGATCACATCCTGCAAAGGTTTGCGCGACCGCAGATGCATCAGCACCTGGCCCGCTGCCACCAGCGCAAGCCCTGTGAGCTGCGAGGACCGCTGCAAGGTGTGCAGCCACAAGGCATCGTCTGGGCCGTGTTGCAGCACCACGCCCAGCCACAAGCGATTTGCAAACCGCCCCCTGGCACGCAGACACCAGGCACACAGGCTCTCAAAACTGCCCCCTCGCTCGAGAACCAGCAGCAACTCGCAATCAGACAAGGCCTCCCAGGCTGCGTCGGACCACGGCAGCTGATAGCGGCCCTTGTCGGCCTGGCGCCTGGCCACGGTGATCAGCTGGCACAGCTGTCCCCAGCCCAACAAACTGCGAGGCAAAACGACAATGGTCGCGCCCGGTAGCACAAAATGCGCGCCTGGCAACAACTGCAAGCCCAGGCGTCGGGCCTCGGCATGGGCCCGCACCACGCCGGCCACCGAGCATTCGTCAGTCACCGCCAAAGCCGCATAGCCCAATGCATGGGCCCGCTCCACCAGTTCAGCCGGATGCGAGGCACCGCGCTGAAAACTGAAATTGCTCAGGCAAAACAGCTCGGCGTAGGCCGGCTGACTATCTGCCGTCTCCGGCGTTATCAGGTCAGGCATACAGGCCGTGCAAAAACCAGCGGTCTGCGCCCTCACGGGCTGTCAGGCGTTCGCGGTAAATCCAGACGCATTGAGCCTGCGAATTCTGGGCAATGTAGTAGTCACGCAAGACTGGCCCAGCGCTCAAGCCAGAGGCCGTTCCGGATTCACCCGTCGCCCACCAGCCTGCCTCGACGCGATGTGGCCCTGCCAGCAAGCTCAACCGACCTTGATAAACAGGCCCATTCTGATCACAGTCCAGGGCCATCGGCTGGGCGAGCAACCAGGTGGGATACAAAGGCGACCCGCTGGCGTCTGCCTTGTTGGGTGCGGGCCCAGCCTGCCGCGCAGCAGGCTCCTGAAAACGTGAAGCATCTTGTGCCGGCACCCAGACCTGCATGCACTCCGGCCGGTGCTCGGAGCAGACCACAGGGCTGCTCACCGCCTGCGGCCCCAGCCGGGCGCTCAAACGTTCGACGAGCTGATGCAAGCCGTCACCTGACGTGTACTCCTCTTGCAGCAAGCTGTGGCTGCGGCCTGGTATGGGCGCAGTTTCCAGAGAGCGCAGCCTCAGGGCGTCCACCGGTGCGGCCAGCGAGATGTGCGCCAGATGCTCAGCCAGCAAGCGCTGCAAGTGCGCCTGGACTTGTGTGGGCTGGGCCGTGCGCAGGACCAGGCCACGCTGGGGCTCTGACAGCGCCTGCGCTTCGCGTGCCAGGCCATCAAATTCCCAGTCCAGGGCCACAGCCAGCACACCCAACTGGCGCAATTGCAGCCAGAGTTGCAATTGCGCCAGCAAGCGCCGTGCACCAAACATCAGGGCGGGTGCCGCCTCCACACGGGCGGCCAGTTCGATGCGGGCCTCGAACACTTCGGGCAGAAGCAGCCAGGGGTAGCTCTCAGGCTGTGCGCCATACGCCCGATCAAGGGCATCGACCAAAGCCGCTCCAAAGCGCCGGGCCACACCGCCCCTGGGCAAGGCGCGCAGCTGGCCCCAGCGGGTACAGCCCAAGGTGGCCAGTGTTGCCAGATGCGGCTTTGCAGCACCCAGCGCCGACAAAGGCAAGGCGTCTGCACGGGCGGCCCGGCGACCCTGCGGGTGCAGGCGCGCCACCGCCACCAGGCTGGTGCTGCCGCGCGCCATCTGTACCGGCACCGGAGGCGGCTGGGTCTGGCGCATGCGCTGCACCAGTGCCGCCCGCCCCCCAAACAAGCGCTCGCTGCCCGACACCTCCATCACCCACACACCATCCAGCCAGGCAACCTTGGGCGTGAACTGCAAGGCCCACCAGCCCAGCGCCTGATGCACATTCGCCAGCTCAGGTAGGCAAGCGCCGCCCTCTTCAGCCGCCTCAGCAGCGTACTGCAGCGCGATCCAGTGCATGACCCATCAACCGGTGGAACTCACGAGGTACACAAGCAAGTGCGTCCCGGCGCGCTGCGCCCATGGCAGGCTGCGCACAAGCCAGCAAAGCCGTCAAACGCGCGGGCGCAGACGGAATCTGCACCGCCTGTGTCAGGGGCGGGCCACGGCGCTTGAGGAGTTTGAGCTCCCGCTGACAAAGCGGCATTGGCTTGGCTTGCGGTGGTCCATCACCCGCTCCTTGCAACACCTGCAAGCGCAGCACGGCGGGCGTAGCCTGCGCATGCAGATGCGCGGGCCGCATCACAAACAGTAAGCGTTGATGCTGAGCCGCAGCCATCTGCAGCCGCCGCAGCTGGTCTGAGCGCGCCTGCGGCAACCAGGCCAGTACGGCCGCCACATCGGCACAGTGCAACGCCTGCTCTGTGGCCCACAGACGTTCCAGTGGCGACTGCGCCTGCACACAGAGCAAAGCCTGGGGACGCAAACCCCGGCCCGCCAGCCCGGGACCAAAAGGAGTGTGCGGTGGCCCCACCAGCACCAAAGCACGCTTAACGACACCTGGCTTGCCCAGCTGCAAGGCGGCCAGCGTGGGCACCAGCAGCTGCCACTCCAGGTGCTGCCCCGGCTCTTGCAGGATTTCGATCAAGGCCCCCACGGGCCAGCCACCGCCGGGAAGCTGAGCACTCAGCTGGCTGTGCCCCGTGTCGTGCACGGCGCCAAACGCCTGCGCCAGGCTAGCGGCACGCCAGACGACACCTGTGTCCAGGGATGCGAGAGATTCCGGGGATGCGGTAGGAGTGAGGGCGGCTGAGGACATGGCGCAGGTCTGCTCGTTGGCGTCAAAATACTGTACAAAACAACAGTATATAAACACCCGAACATTCCGCCACATCCAGCGTTGCATCCTCCAGCCAGGCGCAGACCACGCCCACTAGGACAAACCTCAGTGACAGACCTCAGTGACCCGCGACGCGGCCCAATGCCGGCCAGCGCCGGTGCAACACCATCCAGGAAGTCAGCCCGATGCACAGCAGGCACAGGGAGGCAACCGCCAGACTGCGCGTGCCATGCATGACCAAAGGTGCCAGCACGCCGGCCACCAGGGCATTGGCGCTGGAGCCCACAAACATCTGCAGTGATGAGGCCATGCCGCGCCGCTCGGGCTGCAAATCCAGCACCAGCAAGGTCACCACCGGCACCATCAGCGCCCAGCCAAATGCAAACACGCTGATGGGAAACAGCGCCCACGAGACGTGCGCCTGAAAAACGAGATTCGCCAGCACGTTCAGCACCGACACACTGAGCATGATGACCAGGCCGTGCCGAATTTGCCGTTTGGGCGCAATTTTGCCGGCCAGCCGGCCACTGACCCAGGCACCGCCCATGATGCCGGCGATGGTGCACAAAAACAGCCAGAAAAACTGGGTGGGTGCCAGCTTCAGGTGCTCGCCCAGAAACACGGGTGCCGACAGCACATACAAAAACATGCCATTGAAAGGAATGCCACTGGCCAGCGCCAGCAGCAAAAACCGCGGGTCTGAACCCAGCTGCCAATAGCCACTGAGCAGACTGCGCACAGCAAACGGCTGGCGCTGGCTAAGGTGCAGGGTCTCAGGCAGCAGCCGGTAGTTGGCCAGCCAGAGCAATGCGCCCACAGCCGTCAGAAACCAGAAAATGCTGTGCCAGCCCAAGTGCACAAACAGCCATCCTCCAATGAGCGGGGCAATCGCAGGAGCCACACCAAAGTACAGCGTCACCATGCTCATCACGCGCTGCGCCTCGCTGGGTGCAAACATGTCGCGTATCACCGCACGCGACACCACGATGCCCGCCCCCGCTGACAAACCCTGCAGTCCCCGAAACAGCACCAGCTGCCCGATGCTCTGCGACAAGGCACACCCGGCCGAGGCCAGCGTGAACACCGCCAGTCCCCACAGCACCACAGGCCGGCGACCAAAACTGTCTGACAGCGCACCATGAAACAGGCTCATGCAGGCAAAGCCCAGCAAATAAACCGACAAGGTCTGCTGCATCTCGACCGGGGTGGCTCCCACCGACTGGGCAATGCCCGCAAATGCCGGTAGATAGGTATCGATGGCAAACGGCCCCACCATGCCCAAAAGCGCCAGCAAGATGGCAAAAGCCCAGCGCGGAGCGCGCCAGAGTTGTTGTGCGTCGGGATTCATGGATGGAGGTCTTGCTGAAGGAATTGCGCATCATGCCAGCAATCCCTGCGACCGCGGCAGCAGCACTACACTGCCCCTCTTTGTTGATTTCCTGAGCCGCACTGCATGTCTCACTACCACCTCTACGCCATCGGCAACGCCCTGGTTGATGCCGAATACGACGTCAGCGACGAACAACTCCTGGCCATGGGAGTCGATAAACGACACATGACACTGATCGACGGCGAGCGCCGCAGCGAGCTGCTGCACCATGTGCAAGGCCTGCCACACAGACGCAATGGCGGTGGCTCGGCCGGCAACACCGTGGTGGCCCTGGCGCAACTCGGCGGCAAGGCTTTTTACTCCTGCAAGGTGGCCGACGACGAGCTGGGGGCCTTCTACACGCAAGACCTCAATG
Organism: Pseudomonadota bacterium; assembly: GCA_041168905.1. GTDB lineage: Bacteria > Pseudomonadota > Gammaproteobacteria > Burkholderiales > Burkholderiaceae_C > JBEEJZ01. Next base: position 21,200 of record JBEEJZ010000192.1, read on the forward strand.
ACAACGGCGTGGCCACCAACCTCAACCACACCCGCGCCCTGCAGGGCCAGACCGGCAACTGCATGGTCTTCGTCACCCCGGATGCCGAACGCAGCATGTGCACCTTTCTGGGCGCCACCGCAGAGCTCGAAGCCAGCGCGCTGCATCCCCAGGACATTGCCCGTTCACGGGTGTATTACATGGAAGGCTATCTGGCCGCCTCCCCCACGGGCCTGGCCGCCGCGCTGCAGGGCCGGCAAATCGCCAGGGAGGCCGGCGTGTCCTTGGCCGTCACGCTCAGCGACGTGAGCATGATCAATTTTTGTCGAGACGGTCTCAGCGCCATGATCGGCGACGGACTGGACTACCTGTTTGGCAACGAGGAAGAGGCCCAGGTGTGGTGCGGCACCCAGGACATGGCGCAGATCATCCGCACGCTGTCGCATCTGGCCAAAGTGGTGTGCCTGACGCGGGGTCCCCAGGGCTGCCTGGTGATTCAAAACGGGCAGGCCAGTCAGGTGCCCGCGCCCGTGGTCAAAGCCATCGACACCAACGGCGCGGGCGACATGTTTGCGGGTGCCTTTCTGTATGCAGCCACCCACGGCTACAGCCATGTGCAGGCCGCCGACCTGGCCAACCGCGCCGCTGCTGCCGTGGTCAGCCAGCATGGCAACCGCCTGAGCAGGGATGTCATGCACCCCATCAAACAAGCCTTCGAACAAACTCACGCAGCTTGACCATGCCCACCGCCACGCACAGCCCCAGCACAACGCCGGCCTTCGAGAGCCGCGCCTTCCTGCAAGCGCACATCGACGACACCTTGCGCTTTTACGAACGCCATGCTTTCGACCCCAGCGGTGGCTTCTTTCACTACCTGATGGACGACGGCACGGTTTACAACCGGGGGCATCGCCATCTGGTCAGCGCCACTCGTCTGGTCTTCAACTGGAGCATGGCGCACCGCCAGACTAGCCGGTCTCCCTATCTGGAATGGGCCCGGCACGCGCTGACCCATGTCCAGCAGGGCTTCAAACTTCCGCCAGCTCACGCCAACGCCGGCCTCTATGCCTGGACCCTGCAAGATGGCACCGTGGAAGACGCTCGCGCCATGGCTTACGGCCAGGCCTTTGTGCTGCTGGCGCACAGTCACGCGCATCAGGTCGGTCTGGCCAGCCAATCGGAAGTTGCCGACATCTTTGATCGCATGGGGGACGCTTTCTATGAGCCTGCGCACCTGGCCTACGCCGACGAGATCAGCGCCGGGGGCCAGCTGTCGCCCTACCGTGGCCAAAACGCCAACATGCACATGTGTGAAGCATGCCTGGCTGCATTTGAGGCCACAGGCGAGCAGCGTTATCTGGACCGCGCCGAATCGCTGATTGAACGCTTTGCCTTTGCCCACGCTGACCAGACCACGGGCCTGGTGTGGGAGCACTATGGCCCGGACTGGAAAGCCGACTGGCTCTACAACAAGGACCGCCCCGGCGACATTTTCAAGCCCTGGGGCTTTCAGACCGGGCATCAGACCGAATGGGCCAAGCTCCTGCTGCTGGCACACACCCATCGCCCCCAGCGCCGCTGGGTGGACCGTGCCGCCGACCTGCACCTGGCGGCCTATCGCCACGGCTGGGATCACACCCACGGGGGGCTGATCTACGGCTTTGCCCCCGACCACAGCCCCTGCGACACCGACAAATACTTCTGGGTGCAGGCAGAGTCCTTTGCCAGCGCCTGGCGTTTGTGGCAAGTCACGGGTGAGCCGGTATTTCGCCAGCAGTACCACGACACCTGGGCCTGGAGCTGGCAACACCTGGTCGATCACAGCCACGGCGCGTGGTTTCGCATCCTGAAGGCCGACGCCAGCAAGGTGGAAGACACCAAGTCACCCGCCGGCAAGGTCGACTATCACACCATGGGTGCCTGCTGGGACGTGATGGCAGCAGGAGGTCTAAGCGCCTGAGCGCTGCAGGGCGGGGCGCTCCAGACCGTGCTTGTCCATCAGGCGGTACAGCGTCATGCGCGACACCCCCAGCTCCCGGGCGGCCAGCGACACATTACGACCGGTACGCCCCAAAACCAAAGCCACGGCCTCACGCTCGGCCCGGGTGCGAACGGCATCCAGCCCCAGGTCAGCCTGCGTGGCGGCGTCGCTCAAGCCCAGGTCGGCAGCAGTGATGAGACGGCGGTCCGTCATCACGCAGGCACGCTGCACCCGGTTGTGCAACTCGCGCACATTGCCTGGCCAGGGGTGGGCCATCATGGCGGCCAGCGCGGGTCGGCTGAAGCCCTCCACCCGCCGGCGCAAACCCGCCTGACAGGCTTGCAAAAAATGCTGTGCCAGCACGGGAACATCGGCTAGGCGTTCGCGCAGCGGCGGCACCACAATCGGCAAAACGTTGAGGCGGTAGTACAAGTCCTCCCGAAAGCGCCCCGTTGCTGCGGCCTGGGCCAAATCCACATGCGAAGCGGCCACCACACGCGCATCCACCGGCAGGCTGCGGGTCGCACCCACACGGTTGATCACCCTCTCCTGCAGAAAACGCAAGAGATTGGCTTGCAACTCCAGGGGCAGCTCGGCAATCTCATCCAAAAAGAGGGTGCCGCCATTAGCCGCCTCGATCAGACCGTGCTTGCTGAGCTGGGCACCCGTAAAGGCTCCGCGCTCGTGGCCAAACAACTCTGACTGGATCAGCCCCGGCGAAATAGCCCCACAGTTCACCGCCACAAACGGGCCCTGGGCGCGGCGGGAGCCATTGTGTATCGCACGGGCAGCCAGCTCCTTGCCGCTGCCGCTCTCACCTCCTATCAGCACAGGTGCCTCGGTGGCTGCCACCTTGCTGATCTGCTGACGCAGGCTAACGATGGCCTGGCTGTGGCCCACCATGCCCAAGGAGGCTTCGCCCGGGCGGCTCATGCGACTTAGAACGTGACGGGAACCCGCAGGCTCACGTTCAAGTCCGGCGTATCACGTGTCAACCCCGCGCCCACCGAGACGTTCAGGCTGGTGCTCTCGCTGTACCGGTACGAATAGCCCAGCAACAAGCTGGCCAACTGGGTGCGCACCGAGCTTGGCAAGGTTTGCCCATTTTGCTTGGTGGGCGCAATGGAATTGAGTTCAAAACCCAGACTGAAGGACGAGCGATCGTTCAGCGACAGGCCCATGCCAAAGTTCAGCCCCAGCACGCCACCGGGTTCCACCTCGCCCACATATTCGCGCTCGCCGTTCAGCACCGCGCGGCTGATGTCCTTGCGCTTGAAGTTGTGGGTGTAACTCACACCCCCAAAAAACACCGCCGGGTCGGAGGGGAACAGCCAGGTCAGGCCGGGCTGCAGTGAATAAAAACCGGAGCCGGTGGGTAACTCCAGCGGCAAGCCGGTGGTGCCACTGGCACTGCAGGTGGTGACGCAATCGGTCACCACTTCAAACGGGTCCTTGCCGTTGCGCGACTTGAAGCGCAAGGAGCCAACAAAGTACGGCATACGGGCACTGCCTTCGTTGAGCTGATAACGGGCTGCCAGCTCCACATCGCCCATGTCATGGCCGCTGCGGGTAAAGGCCGTGTCGATGGAGGTGCCACCGCCCAGCTCGCGGCTGATGGTGGAATCACGTCGGTACACATAGGGCAGACGGCCTTCGACTTCCAGCCGGGGGGTAATGCCATAACGGGCTGTCATCGCGGCAGTGAGGGTGTTGCGCTTCACTTCACGCACATCCACCAAGCCCACCAGCAAGGCAGGAATCACGGTGTAGCCGACCAGCGCAACCCGGTTGCTGGACGAGTAGCCGTACTGGAAAGAAGGTTCCAGGGTCCAGCGACCTCTTGGGGACAAGATACCTGGCTGCTCAAACAGCGGTGCCACCATGGGCGGTGCGTCTGCCTGTACCGCGGGAGTAACGGGGGCGATGCTGACCTCACGTTGCACAGGAGAGGGGGGCAGAGCCGGTGCGGGTGCAGAAGCGGGCGCGGAAGACGCAGAAGTGGCGGCGGACGACGCGGCGTCGGCAGCGGGTGCCGCGTCCATGGGCTCCGTTACGACGGGCGTGGTTTGGGCGCGCACGCTGACGGGCGTCGTCACCATGGCGGCACTGGCCAGCACGGCAACGGTGGCAATCTGGTTGAAAAAAGTCATGACAAGGCTTTCTGTGGCGTTGGATGGCAGGGACGGCGTTCAGGCTTTGATTGTGAAAACAGACCCGGGGAACCCACTTGACAGGCCGCAATGGCAGATCGCTTTGGCAGGCCCCGTCACCCCACCCTCATTGAACCGGGTGTCGCGTGCCTGCTGCGCTCCAGATCGCCGTTGAGCTGACATCCAGCGCAAACGTCACAAGCGCTGGACAGTCAACGCACCTCGCACCAGCCCTGGCTGTGCGGGCACAAGTCCCAGCCGTGCTGGCTAGACAGGCCTTTGCTTGCGGCAACGCAAACCTGCGCCCTGTCTAGCGGGTGTGACACACCGGCCCCTGCACCCATCCCAACTGACCTGAGTCAAGGCCCAGGCTCACCCTGAAATTAATTTTTCTTCAATGAAATCAACTACTTGGCAATTCAAAAAGCTGTACTGGCACCACCGTTGCGCTAGCTGCTGCGATGTGCGGCGACGCATGTCACCTAGGACAGACTGTTCACTTCAACTTTAGGAGCTTCCATGAAAAAGACATTTCTGGCTACGGCCATTGCCTTGGCGTTCGGATTTAGCGGTGCCGCTTTTGCGGATCGGGGGGGGCACGACTCACATGGCTCAGGCCAGGATCAACCCAGCCTGAACGTTGACATGGATCTTGATCAGTCCACCACGACGAGCACCAGCACCAAGACGATGACCTCCTCGCGTGTGGACAACAGCACCAACAAGGAATCGGGCGATGCCACTGCCAACGCAGCCCGCTCCGCCGTACTGAACAATGGCTCATGGGGCACCTTCAGCAATGCCTTCAACCAGACGACTGCGACTGCTTCCAGCAGCCTGAGCGGCGAGGTGTCGCACAACCACACCATGAATGTGGGCAACAGCGCCCACAGCTTTGGTTCAGCGGATGGTGGCTCTGCCGGTGGCGGTGACGGCGGCGGTGCAGGCGGTGGCAAGGCCATGGGCATGGGCGTTGCCGGCAAGGGCGGTAGCGGCTATGGCGCTCTGGGCGGCTCCAGCGGCGAGGCTGAAACCGGCGATGTGCATACCGGCGGTCAGAGCACCGCCAGCAGCGGCGATAGCCAGTCTGGCAACGGTGGCACGGGCGGTACGGCTGCGGGCAGCGCCGGCGGTGCAGGCTCGGGTGGCACCAATATGGCCGCCGGCGGTACCGGTGGCGGTGCCACAGGTGGCAGCGCTGGCGACGGTGGCCTGGTCAATGTCAACGCTGGCACCTTCAGCATGGCCAACACGATGATGAACGTCGGTCAATCGGCCGCCGGCATCATGACCATCGCGCAAAACACCGGCATTAGCGCGCTGGTGCAGCAAAGCGTGAATGTGCAAGCCAATCTGAGCGTGCGCTAAGCAGGCCGGCGGGCGCTCGTCACAGTACGTGGCTGGAGCGAGCGCCCGCCGTGCGTGGACTGGCTTCAAACGCCTCAGACTACAAAGGACAGACCATGAAACCCATGCACACACATCGATATCGGATGGCAGCTCTAGGCCTGCTGTCAGCGCTGTCGCTTGCTCAAGCCGTCTACGCAGATGAGCCCACGGAAGAGCTTTTCACCTTCGCGCAGCCCGTGAACGCCGAGGCTTTACAGGCCCTGCGGGGTGGTAGCGAGCTGGTGCTCAACCACATGACGCTCGACGGCACCACCGCAGACAACAGCGCCAGCCATGTGGTCACCGGTGCCAACCTGATCGGGTCCGGAGCCTTTGCCAGCGCCAGCGGCATGCCGGTGGTGATTCAAAACTCCGGGGCCAACGTGTTGATTCAAAGCGCAGTGATTCTGAATCTGCAGGTTCAGTAGGCCGGCACATGCGCTCAGCCTCATTTTTTGTTCGGCCAGGGTGGCACTTGGCGGGGACCTTGCTGCTGCCCTGCCTGTCCCTGCAAGCCGTCGCGCAGGGTCACCCAGCTGCGCTGATGCCGGGGGTCGCTGGCGGTGATGTGCACTTGCCCATCACCAGCCTACGTGAAGGCCGCCTGGCCGGCACCTTGCTGCAACAGTACGACTTCAGCTGTGGATCTGCTGCCCTGGCCACCCTGCTCACCCACCACTATGGTCTGCCAGTCACTGAAAGCGCGGTGTTCGAGCACATGTTCAAGCACGGCGATCAGGCCAGGATACGCACCGAGGGCTTTTCGCTGCTCGATATGAAGGCTTATCTCAAGACCCTGGGCCTGGAAGGTGATGGCTTTGAGCAACCCTTGGACAAACTGGCCCAGGCCGGAGTGCCAGCCATCGTGCTGATCAACGATGGCGGCTACCAGCACTTTGTGGTCATCAAGGGTTTGCGCGACGACCGGGTGCTGCTGGGTGACCCTGCCCGTGGCACCCGTTCCCTGCCCCGTCGCGAGTTTGAAGCCATGTGGAAAAGCCGTCTGTTGTTCGTGGTGCACAACCGCATGAACTCAGTCCGCTTCAATTTGGCGCAGGACTGGCGGGCCAGCCCGAGAGCCCCCCTCGCCGGGGGTTTGAACAGCAACGGATTGGCCGGCATCACCCTGCCCAAGCACAGT
>JBEEJZ010000193.1:0-6417 GCA_041168905.1 Pseudomonadota bacterium
TGTTGGGCGGTCCGGAGAACATCATGATCGGCAGGGTGGTCTGGGACGAAATGTTTACCAGCAACAACTGGCCTCGTGCCACGGCACTGGCAGTGATCATGATTGCCTTCATTGTTGGGCCACTGGCCCTTTATTACCACCAGACCAGCCATGCGCCTGACCGGTCTCACTAGCAGATTGCTCGACGAGATTTCATGAAAACACTTCTTGAAAAGCACTTCGGCAAGCTTTGGATGAGCGTCGTGTATCTGTTTTTGTACATGCCGCTGTTGTTCATGGTGGTGTTCTCTTTCAACAGTACACGTCAAGATGCCAGGTTCACGGGGTTTTCCCTGCGCTGGTACGAAGCCCTTACGCGTGACACCAAAATCGTGGATGGCTTTTGGTTATCGCTCCAGGTGGCAGCGGTCTCTGGCTTGCTGTCAGCTGTTTTGGGGACCTTTGCGGCATTTGTTCTGGTTCGTTACCGCCGTTTTCCGGGGCGCACCGCAGTCTCCGGCAGGGTGAATGCGCCGTTGGTCATGCCCGAGGTGGTGATAGGCTTGTCCTTATTGCTTTTGATGGGGGGCGCCCAGAATTTTCTGGGTTGGCCCGAGCGGGGCATGGTGACCATCGTGCTCGGCCATACCTTGCTGGGAATGGCTTATGCCATGGTGGTAGTGCAATCCAGGTTACTTGAGATGGATCGCAGCATCGAGGAAGCGGCCATGGACCTGGGTGCACGGCCGTACCAGGTGTTTTTTTTAGTCACCTTCCCGCAGATTTTTCAATCGATACTGGCGGCGTTTTTGCTGGCTTTCACGCTGTCTTTTGACGATGTTGTGATCTCGGAATTTTTGTCAGGACCTGGCGTCAACACGCTGCCGCAAGTGATTTTTGGTTATGCGAGGCGGGGCATCAATCCCACTATTTACGCGGCGGCTACCCTGCTGATAGCCACTGTCACGATCGCCACTATCGCTTACAGCGTGTCAGTGGCCCGCCAGACGCGTCGTCGAGAACGCGAGACTTCGAGGTCCTGAGCGTTTCCCGGTTACCTCGTGGCTCAATTTTTCATTGAGCACGCATTCTTTTCGCAATGCGAAAGTTTGAGCTTGTCGTTCACTCTTTGATTGTTCGCATTGAGATGTTCTATTTTTCAATGTGAAATGTAGAGTGCAAGTTATTGATTTAAAACAATAAAAAAATAGTCTTATATAAGACAGAAGATGTGTTTTTACTCTTATATAAGACTATAGTTAAGACACATTCGCTGAGTCGTGAACATGCTCGGCGACCAACCGGTTTCTTTAACTTAAGGAGTGTTTCATGCCACAAAGCCTGACTGAACAATTGAGCCGCGCTCAACAAATTGAAGCCCTGGAGAAAGACTGGGCAACAAACCCTCGCTGGAAGGGCATCAAGCGCGGCTACAGCGCTGCAGACGTGGTTCGACTGCGTGGCTCCTTCCCCATCGAGCACACTCTTGCCCGTCGTGGCGCAGAAAAGCTGTGGAATTTAGTGAACACCGAGCCTTATGTGAACTGCCTGGGCGCACTCACCGGTGGTCAGGCTATGCAGCAGGTCAAGGCGGGGGTCAAGGCAATTTATCTTTCTGGCTGGCAAGTTGCTGCTGACAACAACAGCTATGCATCCATGTACCCCGACCAGTCCCTGTACCCGGTGGATTCCGTACCCACGGTGGTTGAGCGCATCAACAACACTTTCCGTCGTGCTGATGAGATTCAGCATTCCAAGGGCATAGATGCGGGCGATGCTGGCTACATCGATAACTTTGCCCCGATCGTTGCCGACGCCGAAGCTGGCTTCGGCGGTGTTTTGAACGCATTTGAGCTGATGAAGGCCATGATCAAGGCTGGTGCCGCCGGTGTGCACTGGGAAGACCAGCTGGCCTCCGTGAAAAAGTGCGGTCACATGGGCGGTAAGGTTTTGGTGCCCACCGCAGAAGCTTGCCAAAAGTTGATCGCTGCTCGTATGGCTGCCGACGTATGTGGTGTGCCGACCTTGGTGATTGCGCGTACCGACGCTGAGGCGGCGGACTTGCTGACCAGCGATTACGATGAGAACGACAAGCCCTTCCTGACGGGTGAGCGTACATCAGAGGGCTTCTACAAAACCCGCAAGGGCATTGATCAGGCTATTTCGCGGGCAATTGCCTATGCTGAGTATGCGGACCTGGTGTGGTGTGAAACCGGCACTCCTGACCTTGAGTTTGCTCGTAAGTTTGCAGAGGCTGTGCACGCCAAGCACCCAGGCAAGATGCTGGCTTACAACTGCTCGCCTTCCTTTAACTGGAAGAAAAATCTTGACGACGCCACCATCGCAAAATTCCAGCGGGAGCTGGGTGCGATGGGCTACAAGTACCAGTTCATCACTTTGGCAGGTATCCACTCCATGTGGTTCAACATGTTTGACCTGGCGCAAGACTACGTCAAGCGTGGCATGTCGGCTTACGTCGAGAAAGTTCAGGAGCCCGAGTTTGCTGCCCGGGATCGTGGTTACACCTTCGTGTCCCACCAGCAGGAAGTCGGCACCGGCTACTTTGACGAGGTCACCACGGTCATCCAGGGTGGTAAGTCCAGCGTGACTGCGCTGACCGGCTCGACGGAAGAAGAACAGTTCCACTGAGGGAGGCGGGCGACCGGGCGTCGTAAAATCTGGCTCCCGGTCTTTACCCAATCTGAGCGCGGCAAGTCCGCGCTTTTCTGTTTTTGACAAAAATGATTCAAATCACGCTTCCAGATGGCTCTCAAAGAGAGTTTGACTCACCGGTGACAGTGGCTGCAGTAGCGGCGTCCATCGGTTCTGGGCTGGCCAAGGCAGCTTTGGCAGGCAAGGTTGACGGCAAAGTCGTGGACACGAGTTTCTTGATAAGCGATAACGCTTCTCTGGCGATCATTACCGCCAAGGACGCAGACGGTTTGGATGTCATCAGGCACTCCACTGCACACTTGCTTGCTTATGCAGTGAAAGATTTGTTTCCCGATGCACAAGTCACCATCGGGCCTGTGATCGAAAACGGCTTCTATTACGATTTTTCGTATAAGCGCCCGTTCACGCCTGAGGATTTGTCCGCCATTGAAAAGCGCATGGCGGAGTTGGCCAGCAAGGACGAAGCGGTGGTGCGCCGTGTGCTGCCTCGGGACGAGGCGGTAGCTCACTTCAAAGCCATGGGTGAAAACTACAAGGCTGAACTCGTCGCGAGTATCCCGTCCGATGAAGATGTCAGTCTTTACCGTGAAGGTGCCTTTGAAGACCTGTGCCGAGGCCCGCATGTTCCCAGTACCGGCAAGCTAAAGCACTTCAAGCTGATGAAAGTGGCCGGTGCGTACTGGCGGGGAGACCATCGCAACGAGATGTTGCAGCGGATTTACGGCACGGCCTGGGCCACCAAGGAAGACCTCAATCAGTACCTAATGATGCTTGAGGAAGCAGAAAAGCGTGACCACCGAAAGCTGGGTCGTGAGCTCGATCTTTTCCATATCGATGATCATGCCCCTGGTTTGGTTTTTTGGCACCCCAAGGGATGGACTATTTGGCAAGGTGTCGAGCAGTACATGCGACAGGTGTACCGTGACAACGGTTACCTGGAGGTAAAGGGGCCACAAATCATCGACAAGACCCTGTGGGAGAAGACGGGACACTGGGATAAGTACCGCGAGAACATGTTCACCACGGAGAGTGAAAAGCGCGATTACGCACTCAAGCCCATGAACTGTCCCGGGCACATTCTCATTTTCAAGCAAGGGATCAAGAGCTACCGAGATCTTCCCCTGCGCTATGGCGAATTTGGTCAATGTCATCGCAATGAACCCACTGGCGGCTTGCACGGCATCATGCGGGTACGTGGATTTACCCAGGACGATGGGCATATCTTTTGTACCGAAGACCACATCTTGCCGGAGTGTGTGGCTTACACGGCACTGCTCCAAAAGGTGTATGCCGACTTCGGATTCAGCAACATCATTTACAAGGTGGCGACCCGACCCGCTGCCCGTATTGGTTCAGACGAGGTGTGGGACAAGGCAGAGCACGCATTGATGGAGAGTCTGCGAGCCTCCAATTGCGAATTTGAGATTGCTCCGGGAGATGGTGCTTTTTATGGGCCAAAGATCGAATATACGCTGAAGGACGCCATCGGTAGGCAGTGGCAATGCGGTACGATGCAAGTGGACTTTTCAATGCCCGAGCGACTGGATGCCCAGTACGTGGGTGAAGATGGTGCTCGCCACAGACCTGTGATGTTGCATCGTGCGATTGTGGGGAGCCTGGAACGGTTCATCGGTATCTTGATTGAGCAGCATGCGGGTGCGTTGCCTACTTGGCTGGCTCCCATTCAGGTCTCGGTCCTTAATATCACCGACGCACAAATCGAATACTGTCGCGAAATTGTCAAAACGCTGAAGAATCAAGGGCTTAGAGTAGAGCTCGATCTTCGTAACGAGAAAATTACGTATAAAATCCGCGAGCATTCGTTACAGAAGCCTCCCTACATCCTTGTCGTCGGCGATAAGGAAAAAGAGGGTGGGGCAGTGGCAGTGCGTGCTCGGGGTGGTAAAGATCTGGGTGTGATGTTAGTGGATGATTTTTTGAAGATCATTACTGCAGAGATCCATCAAAAATCCTGAATTTTGTGTGTTTGCCGCCCGCCAGTGGCATGAAGCGGCTATAGCTTTTATAGCAAATATTGAAGGACCAGAGCCATCGCTACTGAATTTCGTGATCGTCGCCAACGTGAAGAGCGCAAGCACCGCCTGAACCGTGAAATCATGGCCCCAGAGGTCAGGTTGTCCGGTGTAGACAACGAGCCTTTGGGTGTTGTCAGTTTGATGGATGCCCTGCGGATGGCGGGTGACTTGGATGTGGATCTGGTCGAAATCGCGGCTACGGCAAATCCGCCGGTGTGTCGTTTGATGGACTACGGCAAATTCAAGTACCAAGAACAAAAAAAGGCTGCTGAAGCCAAGGCGAAGCAGACTGTTATTGAAATCAAGGAAGTCAAGTTTCGGCCTGGTACCGATGACGGTGACTACAACATCAAGATGCGCAACATTCGGCGCTTTTTGGCGGATGGCGACAAGTGCAAGATCACCTTGCGCTTCCGTGGGCGAGAGATTACCCACCAGGAGCTGGGTATGGATTTGCTGAACCGCATACGCACAGATTTGGCAGATTTGATCATCGTCGAGCAATTTCCCAAGCTGGAAGGGCGTCAGATGATCATGATGATCGCGCCGGGTCGAAAGAAGCCCGGTAGCAAAGCGCCTGAAAGTGCTGCGGCGGCATGATCCGCTTGGGATCTGTCGGTAAGTTTGAATAAAGTTGCTTAGGCAATTAAGAAATTGACGGGTTTTCCCGTCGAGCAGGCTTCGCTGAGGCGAAGTCTTTACTGCATCGATTATTTGATCGATGCGAAAAGTGGCTCGGGGCCATCAAGGGCAGAATGGTTTTCTGTACGCCTCACGAGCACAAAGTAGAAGGAGCATTTACATGCCCAAAATGAAGACCAAGAGCGCAGCAAAGAAGCGCTTTCGTGTTCGTCCAGGTGGGACCGTTAAACGCGGTCAGGCTTTCAAACGTCACATTCTGACCAAGAAGACCACCAAAAATAAACGCCATCTGCGTGGTGCCGTCACAGTGCATGAGACCAACATGGGTCACATGGCACAGATGCTGCCAGGCCGCGGTATTTAATTAACGACGAACAAGGAGTACTCACATGCCTCGCGTCAAACGTGGTGTAACGGCTCGCGCCCGCCACAAAAAGGTTCTTGCCCTTGCCAAGGGTTTCCGTGGTCGCCGCGGTAACGTTTTCCGCATCGCTAAAGAAGCGGTGATGAAGGCCGGGCAGTATGCCTACCGTGATCGCCGCACGAAAAAGCGTGTCTTCCGTCAACTGTGGATTGCTCGAATCAACGCAGCCGCCCGTCAGTGCGGCCTGACATACAGCCAATTCGCAAACGGCCTCAAAAAGGCTGGTATCGAGATCGACCGTAAGGTTCTGTCTGACATCGCTATTCACGATATGCCTGCTTTTGCTGGCATTGTTGAACAAGTCAAGGCCAAGCTGGCTGCCTGATGTCACATAGGCTAGCTGTGTAATAGCTGCTGCCTGTGCAATCAAAAAAAGGGCTGGAGCTTGGAAAAGCTCTGGCCCTTTCTCATTCCTGAGAGACTGTATGAACGAGTTGGATGCCATCGTCAACGAAGCGTGCGTTAATTTCAAAAACACGACCTTGCCTGCCGAACTGGAAAATGTGAAAGCGCAATACCTGGGCAAGGCAGGTCGCATCACCGAATTGATGAAGGGGATGGCAACTCTCTCGGTTGATGAGAAGAAAACGCGTGGCGCAGCTATCAACTTGGCCAAAAGTGCTATAGAAGCAGCACTCAACCAGCGGCGTCACGAGTTGGCGC
>JBEEJZ010000194.1:0-13566 GCA_041168905.1 Pseudomonadota bacterium
CCTGAATTCCTGACTCCCTGAGCCCCCACCCCTTTGCTGTTTGCGCCGAGCAGCGCACCGAAACGGGGATCAGAAGAACGCATGTCTGAGCGCAGCGAGTTTGCGTTCTTCCCCCGGTTCGAGAGCAGCACAGGCTGCCCCGAAGCTGCAGGCTTCGGGGTCGCAAACAGTGGGGTCGCCTTTCTTTGGCTTACTTTTCTTTGGCGAGCAAAGAAAAGTGAGGCGCTGCCGGGCGCCACCCGGCCTCAAGTTTTGGCAAGACCACACAAAGCAGCTTGCCCGCCGGGGCGAAACCCGGCACCCGCTGTAGGCAATAAGCACTGCCGCCGGGCGCCTCCCGGCCTCAGGTCTTTGAAAGAATCCTCACCTCACATCGCCCAAATCCGCGGCAACGTCCCTTCGATTTTCCAAAGACTTTCAGGCCGCACTGTCGCTGGCAAAAGGCCCAGTGCCCAAGGGCAGCCAGAGCAGCAGCTTCGTCCGTTTCGGTGGGCATGGCTACACTGGTGCCTTGTTTCAGGAGTGATGTGACATGGGCACTACCGTTGAACACCTGGGGGCTGAGGCACTCAAACTTGCCCCCAACGAGCGTCAAAAGTTGGTGGAACTGCTAACAGCTAGTCTCGCGCCCGACCTGGGGCCAGGGTGGGCGGAAGAAATCACTCGTCGGGTGGCTTGTATGGAGGCGGGGCAAAGTGTGTTTACCCCTGCCCATGAAACTCTGGCCGACATGCGCCAGTATCTGACCCGGCGGCAGGACGCTACATGAATGTCGTGTTGAGCCAGGAGGCCAGACACGATATTCAACTCACGCTGGACTGGTACATCGATCAAGAAGCCTGGTCCGCTGCTGCTGATTTTTTGACAGAGGCGCAGGCTGCATTTGACCGGCTGAGCTTGTCTCCAGGCCTGGGCACACCCGGACCGGCGGGCACACGCATGCTGCCCTTGCATAGGTTTCCGGTCTCGGTGGTGTACCGCCATGATGGCGATGCGGTTCATGTAGTGGCGCTGGCTGCCCAAAGGCGGCGACCTGGATATTGGGTAGACAGGGGTTGAGTTGCGCTGCAGTCAATCCACCTTGCGAAGCAAGGTAATGCCACTGGGCAGATCGGTATCGTGCACCCCAACGTTGTCATCGGAAATGCTGCGAGGGACATGAACTTTTTCTCCGCCCTGAGTCTCCTGGCCAAGCAAAGTAAGCCGCTCTACTGCCGGGGCGAGACCCGGCACCCGCTGTAGGCAATAAGCACCGCCGCCGGGCGCCTCCCGGCCTCAGGTCTTTGAAAAAACCCTCACCTCACATCGCCCAAATCCGCGGCAACGTCCCTTCGATTTTCCAAAGACTTTGCCGCCAAGCCGCCCAAACCAGTTTCAGCAGGCCCATGGCCGGCTCCACCACGGGCGCCAGTACGCGCAACACGATGACCTGGTCGTTGGGGCAGGTGACGCCTGCTGTGGCTTGCAAGCTGTGGGCTTCGATCAGGGTGCGGGCAGTTTCAAGCGCGGCCTCGCGACGGGGCCGGTCGAGTTTGCTGCCGGCAGCAAAAAACAAGGTGGCCATACAACGGTGGCCAGCCAGTCCCAGCGGGCCGTCCATCAGCCGGTGGTCAGACGCGTCGATCTGGCCTTGCTCCAGCCAAACGCCTTGCAGTTCGATCCGCTGGCGCAGACGTCCCTGGGCGAACGGTTGATGGGCCAGTGGCAGGCCCAGGGCGGTGATATCCCAGCCCAGACACTCGGCACCAGGGGCCAGGTCCAGAAGCAACTGGTTTTCGGCATGGCACTCGCTGTAGCATAGTGCCTCCAAGGGCAACCACTCCAGTCGCGCCTGGTCTTGCAGATTGATACGGGTGCGTTGCAGGGCCAGCTCTGCGCTGGATCGGTAAAAACGGGTGGCACCTGGGGTGGTGATCAGGCCGTGGGCCCGGCCGCCGGCATTCACCCGGATGTCCAGCGTGTCACCTCCCACCAGGCCGCCCGGCGGATGCACCAGTACGTTGTGGCAGATGGCCTCACCCTCGGGGTACAAACTTTGTAGTACCCGCAGTGGCCCGGTATGGGTGTGCGTCACCCAGGTGCGCGCTGGGGACGCTGCGGTGTCGCTTTGGTAATCGAGTTGCAGCTCTGCGTGCCAGGCCATGAAACGATCAGGCCCGACCGGCTTGCGTTGGCGCAGATTCCTTGGCGGCCTCAATGCGATTGTTCAGGTGCTCCAGAGCCTCGACCACCTGGTCGACCAGAATCAGGCAAAGGTCGCCGGGCTGCAGTCGGGCCAGCGCTGTGTCAATGGCCAGAAACTCGCCTCGTATCTCGTCAATCAGCCGTGTGCGAGGCGCACCTGCCAGACCTTCTCTCAGCAGACCCATGACTTCGCCATCCGCGCGGCCGCGCTGAGCGGCATCCTGGTACAAGATGACCTCATCAAAGGCTGCGCCCAAAATCACGGTCTGGTCGCGCAGATCGCGGTCACGCCGGTCGCCAGCCCCACTGATGACCACACTGCGCTTTTGGGCGGGCATGGCGTCTACGGCCTGAACCAGCGCCCGCATGGCGTCGGTGTTGTGGCCGTAGTCGGCGATCACGGTGGCGCCCCGGTAGTCCATCACATTGAAGCGACCTGGCGCGTTGTCGGCGTCGCCAACGAAGCTGGCCAGGCCGCTGCGCACAGTGTCCCAGTCCAGACCAGCCGCCCAGGCCGCGCCCACAGCCGCCATCACGTTTTCAACCTGAAAGCCGATAGTGCCGTGTCGGGTGATGGGCACATCACGCAGGGAGATCCGTTCTCGCCAGGCACCTTCCACGGCGACGATGTCATCGCCTTCCTGGTAAAGGGCGCGCTTGCCCTGGGCCCGATGCGCCGACAGGTTCGGGTGATGCGGACTCTGGCTGAAAAAGATGACCTGACCTGGGCAGGTGGCGGCCATGGCTGCCACGATGGGGTCGGTGGCGTTGAGGACGGCAAAACCTTTGGTGGCCACGTTTTGCACGATGACGCGCTTGAGCACGGCCAGGTCTTCAACCGTGGTGATGTAGTTCAGACCCAGATGGTCGCCTGAGCCCACATTGGTGACCACTGCAACCTGGCAGCGATCAAAGCCCAGACCTTCGCGCAGGACGCCACCGCGCGCCACCTCAAACACGGCAGCATCGACATCAGGGTGCATCAGGACATTGCGCGCGCTTTTGGGGCCGCTGCAGTCGCCGCTGTCGGTTTGCCGGCCATTGATGTAAACCCCATCGGTATTGGTCATGCCGGTGCGCAGGCCGCTGGAGGTAAACAGGTGCGCAATCAAGCGCGTGGTGGTGGTTTTGCCGTTGGTTCCGGTGACGGCGACCACCGGCACCCGGCCATCTTGACCCGCAGCAAACAGCTCGTCGATGATGGCGGTGCCCACCGGTCTGCCCTTGCCGTAGGAAGGAGTCAGGTGCATGCGCAGGCCGGGTGCGGCATTGACCTCGACCACACCACCGCCTTGTTCCTCCAGGGGGCGCAGCACGGTCTCGCAGACCACGTCCACGCCGCAAATGTGCAGGCCGACGGTCTGTGCAGCTGCAATGGCGCGTGCCGCCAATTCAGGGTGCACTTCGTCGGTGACATCGGTGGCGCTGCCGCCGGTGGAGAGGTTGGCGTTGTTGCGCAACACCACACGCTGACCTGATGAGGGCACAGATTCGGGTGTCAGGCCCTGCAACTGCAGACGTGCCTCGGCAATGCTGTCAAACCGGATGCGCGTGAGCGACGTAGCGTGGCCGGAGCCGCGGCGTGGATCCTGGTTGACGATGTCCACCAGCTCGCGCACCGAGTGCACGCCGTCTCCAATGACGTGGGGCGGGTCACGCCGGGATGCCGCAACCAACTGCCCGCCTACCACCAGCATGCGAAAGTCGTTGCCGGGCAGGTATTTTTCGACCATCACGGTGCCGTATTCGGCAGCAGCATCAAAAGCAATGTTCAGGTGTTCGCGGCTGGTGATGTTGACCGTGACGCCCTTGCCCTGGTTGCCATCCAGGGGTTTGACCACCACGGGCAAACCAATTTGCTGTGCGACTTTCCATGCTGTCTCGGTGTCATTGACTGGCATGCCGTGCGGAACCGGTACGCCTGCGGCCCGAAGCAGCTTTTTAGTCAAGTCCTTGTCTTGGGCAATGGTTTCCGCAATGGCGCTGGTCGCGTCCAGCTCGGCGGCCTGGATTCGGCGCTGACGCGATCCCCAACCCAGTTGGACCAGGCTACCACTGGTCAGGCGCCTGAACGGGATGTCACGTGCGACAGCTGCGTCCACGATACACCCCGTGCTGGGACCCAGGCGCTCATCTTCATCAAGCTCCTGCAGATCCGCCAGTGCCTTGGCCGTGTCAAAGCTGCCGTGCGTCAGTGCAGCTTGAATCAACTCCTGAGCCAGCGCAAGCGCCTTGCGACCGACGGCTTCTTCGGTGTACTGCACGACGACCTGAAACACCCCGGGCTCCACTGTTTCTGTGGTGCGGCTGAAGCTGACCGGACAACCGGCCTGTGCCTGTAGCGCCAGGGTGGCAGCTTCCAGCACATGGGCCAGTGACACAGGCCCTTCGAAACCGCGATGACGTATGGGGCCAATAGCCGGGAAGAGACCCCGGATGCGGTCCTCAAACCCTGGCAGAGTCGCCAGCGTCTGGGTGTGATCGCTGCAACGCACCACGGCTTCGACCGAGGTGTTGCGGCTCCAGAGATTGGGGCCGCGCAGGGCACGTATTCGGGAGACTTCCATGTCAGTTCATTCCTTGTGCGCCTGGCACGTCAAAGGTGCGTATGCCAGCGCTGATCAGTGCGGGAGCAATGCCCATGGCCCAGGCTGCCGCTGTACCCGCCAGCATGGAGGGGGTGGCCAGGGGTGTGGGTGTGGCGGGGCAGGCGGGCTCCGTCAGGACGGTTTCCTGTTTGCCCTGCGCCAGCACAACGTTGAGGCCCCGGGTGAACACCGCGCGCCCCCCTTGTTCACGTTGCTGGCGGATGGTCTCCAGGCTTTCGTCACAGGCGTACAGGATGCAGTCGCCATCGCACAGTTCGGCCATGCCAGCAACCTGTTCACTGGCGGCGTTCAGCACGGCGGTGCCGCTGGCCAACACCACATCGACCTGCGTGCGGAGCACCTTGAACAGCTGCTGGTCGTCATGTACGTCGTACTCGGCCAGTTGGGTGGGGCGCTCAAAATCGGTCACGATCCCGACCTGGCAACGGTCGTAGGCCAAACCGTCTTTCAAAATGCTGATGGGGCCGTTTTCGATCACCACTGCTTGCACCGACCGGTTCATCAGCAGGCGCTGACCCGCGTCGAAGTGCGCACTGGGCTCGGATTCAACGCGGCGGCGGTCCAGAAACAAGCCGTTTTGGCAGGCTGTGCCCGTGATACGTCCGCTCAGCTGCAGTATCCAGGCGACCAGTTGCGCTACGGTGTGGGTGTCTTGAGAACCTGCCACGCCCACCACCGGAACGCGACCACTGGCCCCTTCCGGAAAGAGGTGATCGCAGATGGCTTTTCCCACCGGTCGGGGCGAACCCTGGGCGGGTTTCAGGTGCATCAGCAGCCCTGGCCCGGCGTTCACTTCGACGATGGCGCCGCCTTGCTCGTGCAAGGGGCGAGAAATATCTTGTGCAACCAGGTCGATACCGGCCACATCCAGGCCCACCACCCGGGCAGCCAGGCCAGCCATGTAGCTCACCTCAGGGTGCATCTGGTCCGTGCAGTCGATGGCCACATTGCCATTGCGCTGGATCAGCACACGTCTGGCGTCTTTCGGAACGCCATCTGGGCTCAGGCCCTGACGCTCCAGCAGCTGGCGTATGACGGGCTCGCGTTCCAGCATGATGGTTTCCAACGGAAATTCTTCAGCCTCGCCACGTCGAGGGTCGGTATTGAGCTGGCTGTCGATCAATTCCGAGACGGTGGATGTTCCATCCCCCGTAATCCATAGGCTTTCTCCACGGGCAGCGGCGACCACCTTGCCGCCCACGACCAGAACCCGATGTTCGTTGCCCCGTATGTAGCTTTCGACAATCACCTCGCTGCCTTCGGCGTCGGCAATGCTGAAGGCGCGCTCGATGTCGGCCTGTTCGGTGAGCTCCAAGGACACGCCGCGTCCATGATTGGCATCGGATGGTTTGACCACCACCGGCAGTCCGATGTCCTGCGCCGCTTCCCAGGCCTCGGCCGGGGAGTCCACGACCTGGCCCTCGGGCACCGGCACACCACAGGCTTTGAGCAGACTCTTGGTGAGGTCCTTGTCGTGCGCGATGCCCTCGCCTATGGCGCTGGTGTACTCGGTTTCCGCGGTCCAGATGCGCCGTTGCGCCGAGCCGATGCCCAGCTGTACCAGGTTGCCGTCATTCAGGCGGATATGAGGAATGCCGCGTTCGGTGGCTGCCGACACGATGGACACCGTGCTGGGGCCCAGGTAGCAGTCGTCCAGCACATCCTTGATGCGGGCTACAGCTGCACGTAAATCTTCGTCAGTTCGGGGCTCGTCGTTGATCAGGGCCAGCAGCAGCTGATGCCCTTCGGCCAGGGCCGCGCGTGCCACCTGCTCATCGCGGGCCCGGAAGACCATGCGGTACACACCGTGCCGGTTGGTACTGCGGGTTTGTCCAAAACCGGTGGGCATACCTGCCAGATTGAGTAGCTCGATGATCACATGCTCCAGCACATGACCGGCCCAGGTGCCCTCAACCAGCCTCTGGTAAAACCCCCCCGCCTCGCCCACACCGCAGTGGTGCTCCATCAGCGAGGGCAACAGGGCAATCAGGCGCTCGTTGAATCCGGGAATCTGGTTGGAAGGCGTTTCTTCCAGCGTGCCCAAATCAAGCCATACTTCCAGCGCAGGGCGGTAGGTCCAGATATTGGGGCCACGCAGATAATTGGCGCGTAACAGCACCAGTTCATTTTTTTGGGTCATTTTGGCAACGGCTTGGGCCTGGAGCACAATGGCTCTCTCGTTTCGGACGCCACGCCGATGTGGCTCAGGTAAGACAAAAAAACATGCAAAACCCTCGCTCAGCGGTCGGCGCCGGTGGAACTTTACACGCTCAGCACACCGAGTTTCCTTTCAGTTACCAAAATGAGGCAATTTCGGGCTGCGTTGACCTTGATCTGAACAGAAATTTACATTTTGATCGCGGTCAACTGGTGCTCACCACCCATCGCTTGAGCGCCCGTGAGGGTGACGGGCCCTGGACGCACTGGCCGTTGCAGTCCGGCATGTCGCTGGTATTTTTTGACCACGCCGGTGTCGGCACGCTGGCTTTGCACGACCGGCAGCAGCGGTTGGTGTCCTGGCGCTTTACCCTGGGGTTGCAGCCTCAGGTCCTGAAGCTGGTGCGGCAGTTTGACCAGCACATCGAGCGCCTGCGTTTGGGTGAAACGTTGACAGCCAACAGTGCCGTCGGCGAGGCGACCTGCGAGCGCTGTCATGCCGTATTGCCGCCTGACAGCGAGGAGTGCCCCATCTGCGAGCCCGAGCATCAGGCACCGCCGTCCACCTGGGTCCTGCTGCGTTTGGGCAGGTTTGCCCGACCCTATCGCAAGGAGTTGGGCTTGGGGGTGCTCCTCACACTCTTGTCCACCGGTGCCAGCCTGGTACCGCCCTATCTGACCATCCCGCTGATGGACGACGTGTTGATTCCGTTTCAGAACGGACAGACTATTGACCCCATGCTGGTGATGACCCTGTTGGGCGGCCTGTTCGCAGCTGCCCTGCTCGGCTGGGGACTGGGTTGGGCGCGTACCTATTTGCTGGCCCTGGTGTCGGAGCGCATAGGCGCGGACCTGCGCACCGCCACCTTTGATCATCTGCTGGGCCTGAGCCTGGACTACTTTGGTGCCAAACGCACCGGCGACCTGATGTCGCGCATCGGCTCCGAGTCCGACCGCATCTGTGTGTTTTTGTCCCTGCACGCGCTCGACTTTGCCACGGACGTGGTGATGATCCTGATGACGGCCGTGATTCTGTTTTCCATCAACCCCTGGCTCGCGCTGGTGACTTTGCTGCCATTGCCCTTTATTGCCTGGATGATCCATGTGGTGCGCGACCGCTTGCGCACCGGCTTTGAAAAAATCGACCGGGTGTGGGGCGAGGTCACCAATGTGCTGGCGGACACTATCCCAGGCATCCGCGTGGTGAAGGCCTTTGCGCAGGAGCGACGCGAAGCCCAGCGTTTTCGGCAGGCCAATGCGCACAACCTGGCAGTGAATGATCGTTTGAACAAGGTGTGGTCGCTGTTTTCTCCGACGGTGTCACTGCTCACCGAGGTGGGTCTGCTGGTGGTCTGGGCGTTTGGCATCTGGCTGGTGTCCAAGAGCCAGATCACGGTGGGCGTGCTGACAGCCTTCATTGCCTACATCGGCCGTTTTTACACAAGGCTGGACTCCATGAGCCGCATTGTTTCGGTCACGCAAAAAGCGGCGGCGGGAGCCAAGCGGATTTTTGACATCCTCGATCACGTGTCGAACGTGCCCGATCCTGTCCAGCCTGTACCGGTCAGCACGCCTTTGCAGGGTCGAATCGAGATGCGTGAACTCGGTTTTCGCTACGGCAGTCGCTCGGTGATCCGGGGTTTGAGCCTGGCCATCGAACCAGGCGAGATGATCGGCCTGGTGGGACACAGCGGTTCGGGCAAGAGCACGCTGGTCAACCTGATCTGCCGCTTTTACGATGTGAGCGACGGATCCATCGTGGTGGACGGCACCGACATTCGCCGTTTTGCCGTGGCCGACTACCGCCGCAACATCGGCCTGGTGCTGCAGGAGCCCTTTTTGTTCTTTGGCACGATTGCCGAGAACATTGCCTATGGCAAGCCGGACGCGACCCGCGCCGAAATTGTCGCGGCAGCGCGTGCGGCCCATGCACACGAGTTCATCTTGCGTTTGGCGCAGGGTTACGACTCTCTGGTGGGGGAACGTGGTCAGGGCTTGAGCGGTGGTGAGCGTCAGCGCATTTCGATTGCCCGAGCCCTGCTGATCAATCCGCGCATCCTGATCCTGGACGAAGCTACATCCAGTGTGGACACCGAAACCGAGAAAGAAATTCAAAAAGCGCTGGACAACCTGGTGCAAGGCCGCACCACCATCGCCATCGCGCACCGGCTATCTACGCTGCGCCGGGCAGATCGACTGGTGGTCATGGATCGGGGCGAGGTGGTCGAAGTCGGTCCGCACGACGAGCTGATGGCCCGAGAAGGGGCTTATTGGCGCTTGTACCAGGCCCAGGCGCGGCAGGTGGACACCGAAGACGCCATCAACCCCGACTCGGGAGAGACCACAGTGGCGCTGGCCACTTCGCAAGTCATCCATGTGGCACAGCACGGGGGAACACCATGAGCGCTCATTTTTCTTCCACCGCAGAGGCGACAACTTCCTCAAAGGCTCATGTGATTCAGGCTCAGACGCACGATATTGGTTTCTCGTTGTCTCGCAATGGCTACAGCCAGCTCGTACTCACTCTGCCAGATGGGACGGAACACGTGGGCGTACAACCGGTGCGCGCCTTCCCCATTGCTGCGCCGGACGAGGGTTTGTCGTTGGTGGGCCAGGACGGACATGAATTGGTGTGGGTGGAGCGCCTGGACCTGCTACCTCCGCCGGTGTTCGTGCTGCTGCAGGAAGAATTGCGCCAGCGCGAGTTCACACCCGCGATAGGCCAAATCGTGTCGGTATCTACTTTTTCGACGCCCAGCAGTTGGGCCGTGCAAACAGACCGCGGCGAGGCGATTCTGGTGCTGGATGCCGAGGAAGACATCCGTCGCCTGGCCGACGGGAGCCTGCTCATCACCTCCAGCAATGGCGTGCACTACAAGGTGCCACCCCTGAGCGAGCTGGATCGGCACTCGCGCAAGTTACTGGAACGGTTTTTGTAAAGCCGCGCTTATTCGCCCTGGCTGCCCCGGTGCGCCCAGCCAGTGGTGTGTTTTTCGATGTAGCTGAACAGCTCATACATCACCATGGCCATGGCACCCACCACCACCAGTCCAGAAAACGCCAGACCCATCTGCATGGCCGAGCCTGCAGAGATCAGCAAGTAGCCTATGCCTTCGTTGGCGGCGGTCATCTCAGAGACCGTGGTGCCCACAAAAGCCAGCGTGATGGCGACCTTGAGCGAGCCGTAGAAGTAGGGCATGGAGCGGGGCAGCCCCACCTTGACGAGTACATCCCAACGCTTGGCACCCAGCACGCGCAGCACGTCTTCCAGCTCGGGCTCCAAGGTGGCCAGGCCAGTGGCGATGTTGACCATGATGGGAAAGAAGCTGATCAGGAAGGCCGTGAGGATGGCTGGGCCCACGCCAATGCCAAACCACACCACCAGGATGGGTACAAAGGCGGCCTTGGGCAGAGCATTGAAAGCCGTCATGAGCGGGTAAACGGCGGCATAGGCCAGGCGTGAGCTGCCAATGACAAAGCCCAGCAGCACGCCCACGACGATGGCAATTCCAAAGCCCGCCATCGTCACCCAGAAGGTGCGCCAGGCGTGCCCTGCAATGATTTCCTTGAACTCCCAGAATTGGGTCCAGATGCGCGAGGGGCTGGGGAAGACGAATTCCGAGACATTGAAGGCGCTGCACAAGCCTTGCCACAGCAGGATGACGCTGACCAGCAAGACCCAGGGTGCCCAGGTTTCTATCTGCTTTTTGTTCATGACCGGCTCTTATTGGTTGATGACGGCACCGCTCTTGCGCATGGCCCCGATGTGGCCGCGCAGCTCATGCACGATATCGGTGAACTCCTTGGTGTAGGTGATCTCCAAATCGCGCGGACGCGGTAATTCGATCTCCTTTTTCACGACAAAGCGGCCCGGGCTTTTGCTCATCACGTACACGGTGTCCGCCAGGAAAACGGATTCGCGCAGATCGTGTGTGACCAGAATGACGTTGAACTTCTGCTCGGTCCAGAGGTCGCGCAGGATGCACCACAGTTCTTCGCGGGTGAAGGCGTCGAGCGCGCCAAAGGGCTCGTCCAGCAACAGCATCTTGGGCTCGTGGATCAGCGCCCGGCAGATGCTGGCGCGTTGCTGCATGCCCCCAGAAAGCTGCCAGGGGAACTTGTCTTCATAGCCACCCAGGCCCACCTTTTGCAGCAACTTGCGTGCACGTTCTTCGTATTCCTTGCGCTTGGCCTTGAACTGGCTGCGATAGGGTTCGACGATTTCCAGTGGCAGCAGGACGTTGTCCACCGTGGTGCGCCAGGGCAGCAGGGACGGTGCCTGGAACGCCATGCCCGAGATCTTGAGCGGCCCGGTCACGGGCTGACCGTCAATGAGAATGCGTCCTTTGGACGGCATCTTCAGGCCCGTGGTGAGCTTCATGAAGGTGGATTTGCCACAGCCCGAAGGGCCCACGATGGCAATGAACTCGCCCGAGCGCACCTTCAGGTCGATGGCCTCCACGGCGAAATGGTTCTGCTTGAGCAGGGTTTCGTTGTAGGCCAGCCAGACGTCGTGGAAGTCAACGAAGCTGGATTCTGCGGCGTTTTGCATCAGAGGATCTTTCAGGACCTTGGCTGTCTCGGTTTACTTCTTTGGCAATACGTCCAGCGCGGCCTTGGCTGGCAGGAAAGAGCCATTCCACACGGCGTCCGGGTTCACGCGGGTCTTGGTGTTGAAGGCGTCAGACACCTGCGATGCCATCAGCGACAGGCGAGGACCGTTGACCTGGCCAAAGCCCTCTGCACGGGCATTGGGGCTATTGATGGCGGTGTCGATGGCCAGTTTCAGGCGGCGGGTTTCCAGGTCGACGTTGATGATGCCGTCACGGGCTTTCACGTCGCCCACAGCCGCAGCGGGGTTGCCGACCACATCCTTCATGCCCTTGGCAAACGCAGCCAGGAAAGCTTTCACCGCTTCGGGGTTTTCTTTCAGGATCTTGGGGGATGCAATGATGGCGTTGCCATACAACTTGACGCCATATTGCGGGTAGGGCAACACGACCACATCGTCCAGCTTCACGCCGCGAGCTTCGAGGTTGAGCAGCGAGGTGAAGGTGAAGCCGGTGATGGCGTCCACATCGCCACGGGCCAGCATGGTTTCACGCAGCGGGGGGTCCATGGCGGTCCATTGCACACCGGCGATGTTGTTGGCCTTGGCAAAGATTGGGAAAGCACGACGGCCTGCATCAAACACCGGAGCGCCCAACTTCTTGCCTGCCAGGTCAGCCGGCGTCTTGATGCCTGATTTTTTCAGCGCCATGACGGATGCAGGCGTGTCGTTGTAAACCATCATCACAGCTACCGGCTTGCTGGGCGCATCGGGGTTGTTGGCGTGAAATTCCATCAGGGCTGCCAGGTCAGCAAACCCTATGTCATAAGCGCCAGACGCCACGCGTGTCACCGTACCGCCCGAGCCGTTGCCCGCGTCGATGGTCACGTCCAGCTTGGCGTCCTTGAAGTAGCCCTTGGCGGCCGGGGTCAGGAACAAAGCGGCAGGGCCTTCAAAACGCCAGTCGAGCTGAAACTTGATCGGTGTGGTTTGAGCGTGCGCAGCGCCCATCATGAGCAGGGCGGCTGTGGCGGTGCAAGACTTCAGGAAGGTGCGTTTATTCATAAGGACTCCAGTGGATCAACAGTAATGGTGCATACAAAGCAAAAAAGGTGCCTGACCCCAAGGGTAGGCACCCAAGCCCTGCTGTGCAGCGCCTGATTGTTGAGGAACAGTCCCGACTGTCGCAAGTCGGGATAAACCCCAAGTGACCCTACGGTCAGTGTGCATCGGCCTGTTTGGCCGCCGCGATGGCGGCGCTGTTGTCACCGCTTGCACCATTGAAGAACAGGTTCAGCAGCAGGGCGCAGATGGAGGCCAGCAAGATGCCAGACTCAATCAGTGGGTGCAGGCCGTGTGGCATCCACTGCTTGAAGTTGGGGGCAATCAGGGGAATCATGCCGACGCCGATCGAGATGGCCACGATCAGGGCATTGAAACGGTTGGTGCGAAAGTCCACGCCGCCCAGAATGCGGATGCCGGTGGCAGCCACCATGCCAAACATCACCAGGCCTGCGCCCCCCAGTACCACGGTGGGGAGGGATTCGATCAGGGCGGCCATTTTGGGCAATACGCCCAGGATGATCAGGATGATGCCGCCGGCCACGCAGACGAAACGGCTCTTCACACCCGTGACCGCAACCAGCCCTACGTTTTGCGAGAAGCTGGTGTAGGGGAAGGTGTTGAACAAGCCGCCAATCAGCGTACCCAGACCATCGGTGCGCAGGCCGCGGGTCAGGGCAGCGCGATCCACCGGGTGGCCCGTCATTTCGCCCAGCGCCAGGAACATGCCGGTGGACTCGATCATGACCACGATCATCACCAGGGTCATGGTGAGGATCAGCACCGGGTCAAAGACGGGCATGCCGAAATGGAAGGGCATGACCACATCGAACCAGGCGGCTTTGCCCACCTTGTCGAAGTTCATGAGGCCCATGGCCGATGCCACAACCGCACCCACCACAATACCGAGCAGCACCGAGATGTTGGCGATGAAGCCCTTGGTGTATTTGGCAATCAGGAGGATCACCACCAGCACCAGGGCCGCGATGCCCACGCCGGTGAGGT
>JBEEJZ010000195.1:0-38653 GCA_041168905.1 Pseudomonadota bacterium
CAGTAGAACCAATATCGGCGCGTATTCTGGAGCCAGCCAAATCAACCTTGGCAATGCTGCTTCAACCACGACCGTCCTTGGCACCACCAACATCAACGCCACGGGCCTTGCTTCCACCACCATTGGCAACACCGATGTGTCCAGCAGCGTGACGACCCGTGCAGGCAATAGCACCATGGCGCTGGTCGACGGAACAGCAAGCTTGACCTCCGGTGGGAATGGTTTGACCAGCACGAGCGCAGCAGCTACGGTGGTTGGCTCTAGTTTGACAAACGGTAACGCAGCCAGTCGCGCGCTGGTCAATGGTGCTTCGGTGGTCAACACCATCAAGGGCAACACCTTGGTAGATGGAAATATGTACATCAATGGCACATTGGTCTACTCGTCCAACACAGCGGCCACGACCACTGTGACTGGCACCAACACCGTGGGTGGCATGACAGTGGTTAACGCCGGGCAAACCGGTGCGGCCGCAGATGCCAACGGCAAGCTCACCACGGGTGCAACCGCTACTGAAGCGACTGCGGCTCTGACTGTGACCAACACCCTGGGCAACACACACGGTATCGTGGTGCAGGAAAGCAAAACCACCCTTTCGGGCGGCAACAACTCCAGCAGCATGACGCTAGACGATAACGGTGCCAAGTTCAGTGATGCCCAAACCGGCGCACCAGTCACTGTGACCGGCGTGGCTGACGGTAAGGCTGACTTCGATGCTGTCAACGTACGCCAGTTTGCCGGCGCCATCGCGGCTACCACTGCGTTGGCGAACATCCCCGCACCCGAGGCTGGCAAAACCACCTCGCTGGGTATGGGTCTGGGCAATTTCATGGGCAAAACAGCGCTGGGCGTTGGCTTTAACCACCGTACCTCGGCCAATGTGCTGATCAAGGCCAGCCTGGCCTCCGGCCTGAATGCCGGAAGCAAGCCCGTGGTAGGCGTGGGCGCAGGTTGGTCCTGGTAATCGAACAGGTCTTTTCCCTTTTGCAAAACCGCCTTCGGGCGGTTTTTTTTGGTCAGGCAGCTCCGAACGACTGCGCGTGGGCGGTTTGCCGGGGTGGGCTTGGCCTGAGATGGTTGGATGTGGACGGTTTTTGCCAGTTTAGAATCCAGCCCGTCAGGAGAGAGCTTTTCAACCCCATCGGTTGAAAGCCGCCGAAGGCGCAGGAGGCTGGCAACAGCCCTGAACGCTCAGGCAAAAGGACTGACACCCGTCGGCAACGACGTTTCCTCACTGGAGAGAGGCCGGGCCCAAAAAATGGTTGCCCAGCCCACCGAAGGAGCAACCCGCAGTCTGCACTGGCCCGGCCAGATACGCAGGCCCGGCGAATCTCTCAGGTAAAGCGGACAGCGAGGGCAGCCCACGGCCACCAGGCAATCAGCCTGGAGCTGTGATTTGATGCCCTTGATGGATTTCGCTCATGACCGCCAGCACCCCCGGTACCGCAACGCCTGCGTTGCAACTCACACCCCTGAACGATCTGCACCTGTCCCTGGGCGCGCGCATGGTGCCGTTTGCAGGCTATAGCATGCCGGTGCAGTACCCCGCTGGCCTGATGGCCGAACACCACCACACCCGTACGGCTGCCGGCCTGTTTGATGTCTCCCACATGGGCCAGCTGCGCCTGGTGGGGCCCGATGCGGCGGCGGCCTTCGAGAGCCTGATGCCGGTGGACGTGATCGACCTGGGCGTGGGCAAGCAACGCTACGGCCTGCTGCTCAACGACGAAGGCGGCATCATCGACGACCTGATGTTTGTGAACCGGGGGCACGACCTCTTTGTGGTGGTCAATGGCGCTTGCAAGGCCGGCGACATCGCCCATATTCAGGCCCGTATCGGCCAGCGCTGTCAGGTCATTCCCATGCCCGAGCGAGGTTTGCTCGCCTTGCAAGGGCCTCAGGCCGTCACTGCGCTGCAGCGTCTGGTGCCGGGTGTCGAACAACTGGTGTTCATGACCGGCGCCGCATTTGTGTGGGAAGGTGCTGACCTGTTTATCACCCGCAGCGGCTACACGGGCGAAGACGGTTTCGAGATGTCGGTACACGGCGATCAGGCCGAAGCCCTGGCAAGGGCCCTGCTGGATCAGGCCGAGGTCAAGCCCATCGGCCTGGGCGCACGCAATTCCCTGCGGCTGGAAGCTGGGCTTTGCCTGTACGGCAACGACATCGACACCGGCACCACGCCTGTGGAGGCCGGCCTGACCTGGGCCCTCCAAAAAGTACGCCGTGCTGGCGGTGCCCGCGAGGGCGGTTTTCCAGGTGCCGACAAGGTGCTGGGCCAGCTCGCAGGTGCGGACCTGCCCCGCAAGCGCGTGGGCCTGGTGGCGCTGGAGCGCGTGCCCGTGCGCGAGCACACGGTTCTGCAAAACCCGGCTGGCGAGACCATAGGCGAAGTCACCAGTGGCTTGCTGGGCCCCACCATCAACCAGGCGGTGGCCATGGGCTACGTGAGCCCGGCATTTGCCACAATCGGCACCCGGATTCAGGCGCTGGTGCGCGGCAAGGCTGTCCCCATGGAAGTCTGCGCCCTGCCCTTTGTGCCCACCCGTTATTACCGCGGCTGAGTCAGCTGCAACCCCTTTGCCAACACCCAACATCAGGAGTACACCCATGTCCAACATCCTTTACACCCCCGAACACGAATGGCTCAGCATTGATGGCGACGTTGCCACCGTGGGCATCACCCACCATGCGCAAGATGCGTTGGGTGACGTGGTGTTTGTCGACCTGCCCGCCGTGGGCGACAGCCTGGACGCCAAGAGCGTCGCGGGCGTGGTGGAGTCGGTCAAAGCCGCTGCCGACGTGTACATGCCCGTGACCGGCGAAATTCTGGAAGTCAACGAAGCCCTGCGTGCCGACCCGGCCCTGGCCAACACCGACCCCCTGGGTGCAGGCTGGTTCTTCAAGGTCAAGCTGGCCAATGCGGCCGAGCTGGACGGTCTGATGAACGAAACCAGTTACAGCGCCTTCTCAGCCAACGCCTGAGCGCCCGCTCGGTCTGAGCCGAACACTGATCTTTTCCGCTTATCGAGTGCCCGGAGCCAGTTCCGGGCGCACAGCCGCCTCTTCCATTGCCCTACGCCAATGACCACCCAAACTGCCCTCATCGAACTCGAAAACCCGTCCGAATTCATCGCACGCCACATCGGCATCAGCGAAGCAGACGAGGCGCATATGTTGTCGGTGATTGGTGAAGCCTCTCGCCGGACCCTGATCGACAGCATCGTGCCGCGCTCGATCGCTCGCACCAGCGAAATGGCCATTCCACCTGCAGTGACGGAAGCCCAGGCGCTGACCGAACTCAAGGCGATTGCCGGACGCAACCAGCGGCACAAGAGCTTCATCGGTCAGGGCTACTACGGCACACACACGCCGGGCGTCATCTTGCGCAACATCCTTGAAAGCCCGGCCTGGTACACGGCCTACACGCCCTACCAGGCTGAAATTTCGCAAGGCCGCATGGAAGCGCTGGTCAACTTTCAGACCATGGTGTGCGACCTGACGGCCATGCCCATGGCCAATGCCTCCATGCTGGACGAAGCCACGGCAGCTGCCGAGGCCATGACGCTGGCCAAGCGTTCCGTCAAGGCCAAGGGCAACACCTTCATCGTGAACGGTGACTGCCATCCGCAAACCATTGAAGTGATCCAGACCCGCGCGGCACCGCTGGGCATCACGGTCAAAGTGGTTCGCTGCACCGAAGAGTGGCATCAGGCCACTGCGGGTAACGACTATTTCGCGGCCCTGGCCCAATACCCCGCCAGCAGCGGCTGGCTGGCCGGCTGGCGTCAGGATGCCGATGTCATTCATGCCAAGCAAGCCGCCTTCATTGTGGCGGCCGACCTGCTGGCGCTCACACTGCTGACGCCCCCCGGCGAGATGGGTGCAGACATCGCCATCGGCACCACCCAGCGCTTTGGCATGCCCATGGGCGCAGGCGGCCCGCACGCCGGCTACCTGGCTTGCCGCGACGAATACAAGCGCTCCATGCCCGGCCGTCTGGTGGGCGTCAGCGTCGATACCCACGGCAACCCGGCCTACCGCCTGGCCCTGCAAACGCGCGAGCAACACATCCGCCGCGAAAAGGCCACGTCCAACATCTGCACCGCGCAAGTGTTGCCGGCCGTGGTGGCCAGCATGTACGCGGTGTACCACGGCCCGGTGGGCTTGAAGCGCATTGCCCAGCGCGTGGCACGCTACACCGCCGTGCTGGCCCAGGGCTTGAAAGCTTTGGGTTGCGAGCTGGTGCACGACACGGCCTTCGACACCCTCACCGTCCAAACCGGGAGCGAGCCAGCCGCCGAGAGCATTTTGGCCAAGGCACTGGGGGCCGGTGCCAACCTGCGCCTGCTGCGCCGCCAGTGCCTGGCCATGTCGTTGGACGAAACCACCACACGCGAGGACATCGCTCTGATCTGGTCCTTCTTCGCCAAGGATGGCCAGAGCTTGCCCACGGTCGAAGCCCTTGAACAGGTCGCCCAGCCGCTCATTCCGGCCGAATACCAGCGCAGCAGCACTTACCTGACGCACCCGGTGTTCAACAGCCACCACAGCGAGACCGGCATGCTGCGCTACATCCGCGCACTGGGCGACAAGGACCTGGCGCTGGACCGCAGCATGATCCCGCTGGGCAGCTGCACCATGAAACTCAATGCCACCAGCGAGATGATTCCCATCACCTGGCCCGAGTTTGCCGATGTGCACCCCTTTGCACCACCAAGTCAGCTGGCCGGCTACCGCGAGCTCGACGAGCAGCTGCGCGCCTGGCTATGTGCGGCCACAGGCTATGCAGGCATCAGTCTGCAGCCCAACGCCGGCTCGCAGGGCGAGTACGCCGGTTTGCTGGTG
Source organism: Pseudomonadota bacterium (assembly GCA_041168905.1). Classification (GTDB taxonomy): domain Bacteria; phylum Pseudomonadota; class Gammaproteobacteria; order Burkholderiales; family Burkholderiaceae_C; genus JBEEJZ01. The sequence goes on from JBEEJZ010000195.1 coordinate 4,849, forward strand.
ATCAAGGCCTATCACGAGGCCCAAGGCCAGGGCCACCGCAACATTTGCCTGATTCCCAGCAGCGCACATGGCACCAACCCCGCCAGCGCCCAGATGGCGGGCATGCAGGTGGTGGTGACGGCTTGCGACGCCTCGGGCAATGTGGACATGGCTGATCTGCAGGCCAAGTGCGAGCAGCACAGTGCCCAGCTGGCCGCGGTGATGATCACCTACCCCAGCACGCACGGCGTGTTCGAAACCCAGGTCAAGGATCTGTGCGAGCTGGTGCACGGCCACGGCGGGCGCGTGTATGTGGACGGCGCCAACATGAACGCCCTGGTGGGCGTGGCGGCCCCGGGTGAGTTTGGCGGCGATGTGAGCCACCTGAACCTGCACAAGACCTTCTGCATTCCCCACGGCGGAGGCGGCCCGGGCGTAGGCCCGGTGTGCGTGGTGGAGGACCTGGTGCCCTTCTTGCCGGGTCATGCCACGGCGGGTGCCAAGGTCAACGGTGTGGGGGCGATTTCTGCAGCACCCTTGGGCAATGCCGCTGTGCTGCCCATCAGCTGGATGTACTGCCGCATGATGGGCGCGGCGGGCCTGAAACACGCCACCGAATCGGCCATCCTGGCTGCCAACTACATCAGCAAACGCCTGGCTGACCACTACCCTACGCTCTATGCCAGCGAGAACGGCCATGTGGCCCACGAGTGCATTCTGGACCTGCGCGGCCTGAAAGACAGTAGCGGTGTGATGGCCGAGGACGTGGCCAAGCGCCTGATGGACTACGGCTTTCATGCGCCCACGTTGTCCTTCCCCGTGGCCAACACCCTGATGGTGGAACCGACCGAAAGCGAAACGCTGGAAGAGCTGGACCGCTTCATCGACGCCATGATCGCCATCCGCGATGAAATTCGTCAGATCGAGGCCGGCGTCTGGCCGCAGGACAACAACCCGCTCAAGCACGCGCCACACACCGCCGACAGCCTGATGGCCGCCGACTGGAACCGGCCCTACCCTCGCACAGCGGGCGCGGCAACGGCCTCCACCCGGAAGCACGCCAAGTACTGGCCGCCGGTAGGCCGGGTGGACAACGTCTACGGTGATCGCAACCTGTTCTGCAGCTGCCTGCCCGTCTCCAGCTACGAAAGCTGAATGCCGTAAGGGGGGCTAAAACGGGGCTGGCCTCAGTCGGAGGCCGGCAGCAGGTCCATGCGACGGCGCAGGCGCTGCAGCTCGTCAGTTTGGCCCGCCAGTTCGGCCAGACGGGCTTGGACGCCCAGCCAGGCCAGCAGGGGCCGACGCCAACCCTGGGCGGAGGCCGTATCGACAGCCAAAGTCACCAGCGCCGGGCTGGCGCGCCCCGCCTGAAAAACCACAGCCGCTGCCACCAGGCGCGTGAGGGGTTCTGCATCAGCCAGCCGGGCCAGCAGTGGGGCATCGTCCCAACCGGTACCCGCCAGCTGTTTAGCGATAGCCTGGTGCACCACCGGCAACAGCGTTTGCTGCGCAGCTTGCAGACGAGCACCTGCCAGGTAGTCGGCGTAGGCTTGCTGGGCCGGGGTGGCATCCGGGCGCAAGCGCACAAAGGCGGCGCAGGGGCCAAGTTCCAGACTGGCCAGGCGCACGGCACAACGCAGCAGCTCACCCTGCGCCAGCACCTCAGGTTGCGCGGTGGCCGACAAAGCGGCGCCAGCACGGTCAAACTCCAGCTCAGCGACCCGGCGATGGCCTTGCAGATAGGCCGCTACGGCACGGTCTGTACCACTCTGGGCCTCGACCTGCCAGTCGGGCGGCAAAGGGTGAGTGCCACAGGCCGCCAGGCTGAGCAACAGGCACAGACCGGATGCAAGCCGCATAGCCCCACAAAGAACTGAATGAGATGGACTCATGGCAGTTGCACCTCCGTTTTGCGGGCAAAAGGCCAACGGCGCTGTAAGTCCTTGACCAAGCCATCGATCTTGCGCAGATTGGCATCCACCTCGACGCGCAGGCTGCCCAGGTCCTGGGTACCGGCGCGCAGATTGGCCCCCACACCCTGGGCCTCGGTGAGCACCGCATCCAGCTTCGTCAAACTGGCCCGCGCGTCTTGCAAGGCGCCATTGAGCTGCGCCACGGTAGCGCGGGTCTCGGGCATCAGGCCGCCCTCGCCAAAAGTTTGCTCGTCGGCATGGCTGGTCAGGCCACTGATCCGCTGGATCATCGTTGCAGCCTCATCCAGCACGGTGTGGCTTTTGTCCAGAGTGGCGATGAGCTTCTGGCGGTCACGCGGATTGCCCATCAGGATGCCGACCGCGCCGTCCGGGCTGTTCAGGCGCTCGGTCAAGCCTTTGAGTTGGGTGAGACTGGCACCCAGGGGCGCATCCGGGGAGGTCATGGCCGTCAGCCCCTCCAGTAGCTCGCGGGCGCTGGACATCAGGCGTGGAATGTCGGCCATGGCATCGCCCTGCAGCACCTGGCGCACGGCGCCATCGGGCAGCGGTGGGTCGTCCATCATGCCGCTGTAGGCACGCAGACGCGACCCGCCCACCAGCGCCCGCACCAGGGTGAACACGCTGGACTCGCGCAGCCAGTGGGCATCCTTGCGGGCCACATCGACCAGGATGCGGGCCTTGCCGTCGGGGGCCAGTTCCAGCCCACGCACCCGGCCTACGGGAAAGCCGGCAAATGTCATGTCCATGCCCACCGTCACGCCTTCGGCATCGTCAGCCACCAGCACCAGGCACTGCGTAGGCTCGAAGGCACCGCGCGCATACAAAACGTACAGCGCCGAGGCGCACAACAGCACCAGCATGAAGACCAGCAGCAGCACGGCCCGAAACTCAAGATGGGCCAGGCCGGTCAGGTTCAGCCCCGGTCCTTCAGCGGGCCCTGGGTCAAGGGGCTGGTCGCTCGGGTCGGAGGGAGGAAGGGAAGACATACGCAACAGTTCCAAAGCTGGGTGGCAGATGTCAATAGTAGTTGCCCACCAATGAGGCGACTTCAATCAACAAAAGCACCGTGAACATGCGCACCAGGGCACGCAACTCGGCCAGGCTGCGGGTCTGGCGGGTCTGACGGCCAGACCAGCTGTACAGCGCCGAAGCCATGGGCATGAGCGACACCGCCAGGCTGAAAAAACCGGTTTTCAGCACAAAGATCAGCACCACGGGCGGACTGAACACCTGCCCGAAAACCCGGGTGTAAGACGCGATCCCCGCCAGCGTAAAGCCATATTCAGCCAGATAGGCCAGCACGAGTGCCACCACGCCACTGATGGCTGCCAGGGTGATGGTGGCAAAAATACCCGCCACCACACGGGGTAAAACCGCCATGCTGATCGGATCAAGACCCTGGCGTGTGTATGCCGCCAGCACGCCGTCACGCTGCAGCTCCAGCAGTTCGACGCTGGCAGGCAAGGTGCAACGCAAGGCCACGAACAAAGCGGCTGTCAGCGGAATCAGCTCCAGCACCAACACCCGAATGACCACCTGCAGTGCGTATTGCGACAAGCCATAGCTTTCGGCCGTGGCCACCACGATGCGGGTCAGCACCAGGCTGAACAAGGCAAACAACACCGTGAACCACATCAAGATGGGTGCCGTGTTGCGGTAGATGTGCTGGGCCATGACCCGGCGCACCTCAGGCCGGTAGGTGGAAGGCAAGAGGATCAGCAGCAGGATCACCGCCCCCAGATGCACCACCCGCCAGCTCTGGGCCAGCCAACCCCGAAGTCCTGTCTGGAGGGCAGGATCGGAATGACTAGCCTGGGTGAACCGGTTCATCAGTGCATGCTAAAGGCAGGCCCCCAACTCAGGCTTGCGCTGCGGCAATCTGGCGCAGGGCCTGCTCAAAAGTGTCAGCGGGCTGCCCGCCCGAGATCAAATGGCGCTGATTGATGATGACGGCTGGCACCGAATGGATGCCCGCATCGGTGTAGTAGCGCTGGGCGGCACGCACTTCGGCGGTGTAGGCGTCGCTGGCCAGCACGGCTCTGGCCTGGGCACCGTCCAGGCCCACGCCCTCGGCGGCCTGTGCCAGCACCTCGTGCGACTCGGGGCTGAGCCCTTGCGTGAAATAAGCTTGCAACAGGGCCTTTTTGAGTGCATGTTGACGCCCAGCAGGCAGGGTCTCAGGCAGTCCCGCCCAGTGCATCAGGCGATGAGCATCAAAGGTGTTGTAGATGCGTCCGCGCCCCTCCTTGCGGAAGGTGAAGCCCACCGTCTCGCCGCGCAGGCGTATGGATTCACGGATCTGGGCCTGCTGCTCTGGCGTGGAGCCGTACTTTTGGGTCAGGTGCTCGGTGATGTCCTGCCCGCCTGGGCCCATCTGCGGGTTCAGCTCAAAGGGCTGGATGTGCAGGTCCACAGTGATGTCAGGGGCCACGCGCGCCAGGGCCACTTCCAGGGCACTGAGGCCGACGGCGCACCAGGGGCAAGACACGTCGGAGACAAAATCAATGGTGAGATGGGTCGCCATGGGGTCACTTTATAAAGTTAGGGGCTTGTATGCGCGCAAGAACCACGAGAGCTTTTATTCAACCAGCGCAACGGATTTGACCTGCGCCCACACCGGTTTACCTGGCTCCAGCGCCAACTCTGCTGCCGCACGAGCAGTGATTCTCGCCAGCAGCTCACTGCTGCCACAAGCCAGCTTTACCAACACCTGAGAAGGATGCGCATCCGGTGTGATGGCCCTGATCACGCAGGGCAACAGATTTTGTATGCTGGTCTGCCGAGGCTCTGCAGTGGCAAGACTCACATCGCGGGCGAGCACCCGCAGCCGAACCGGTCTGCCGAGCGCCAAACCACTGTCACGCAAAGACAAAACGCCGCCCGCAAATCTGATCTGGGCCAAGTGCCAGCGTGCGTCCAGTTGCTCCACCGAGCCCTGCAGCAGGGCGCCCACATCCTCGCCTGGCAGAACCGTCGATTGCGTTTGGGACAGGACATCGGCCACCGGGCCCGCAGCCATCACCTTGCCGCGCTGCAGCGCCACCAGCGTATCGGCCAGTCGTGTCACTTCTTCAATGGCATGGGTCACATACAGCATGGGGATACGCACTTCGTCTCGCAGCCGTTCCAGCCAGGGCAGGATGTCCTGGCGCCGCGCATGATCCAAAGACGCCAGAGGCTCGTCCAACAGAAGCAACCGGGGTTGCAGGGCCAGAGCCCGGGCAATGGCAACCCGCTGGCGTTCGCCCCCAGACAGCTGGTGCACCCGCCGCCGGAGCAAGGTCTCGATGCCCAGGAGATCTATCGCAGCCTCCAGGGGTTGCGTGTCTCTGCCCAAGCCAACGCGCTTGATGCCGAACCTCAAATTACCCACGACGTCCAGGTGCTCCAGCAGGCTGGCTTCCTGAAATACATAGCCCAGCGGGCGTTTGTAGGTCGGCAGAAAAACCCGGTTCTGATCATCCTGCCACAACTGGCCATCGATCCTGATTACAGCGCTTTGGGCACGTTCCAGCCCGGCCACACAGCGCAGCAGACTGGTCTTACCCGACCCGGAAGGACCAAAAAACACGGTGATGCCGTGGGCGGGCAGATCCAGATCCACATCCAGTTCAAAGTCCGGACGGCTCAGCTTGAGTTTGACCTGGTTGGGCATCTGGTTCACGCAAGCACTCTGGAATTGCGCTTATTCATCAGGCCCAGGGCCAGCAACACCACAAAGGAGAAAGCCAGCATGCCACCTGCAAGCCCATGGGCGGGTCCGTAATCCATGGCCTCCACGTAGCCGTAAATCTGGGTGGAAATGACGCGGGTTGCCCCTGGAATATTGCCGCCCAGCATGAGCACGATGCCAAACTCCCCGATGGTGTGTGCAAAAGTCAGTATGGCTGCTGTGACAAAGCCAGGCTTGGCCAAGGGCAGTGCGACGGTCAGAAAAGCATCCAGCGGCCCTGCGCGCAAGGTGGCAGCCACCTCCATGGGACGTGCGCCTATGGCTTCAAAGGCGTGTTGCAGGGGCTGAACCGCAAATGGCAGGGAATAGACCAACGAGCCGATGACCAGCCCCGTGAACGTAAAGGGCAAGGTGCCCCATCCCAGCCACTGGGTGAACTGCCCACCGGGACCGTTGGGACCCAACATCACCAACAGGTAAAAACCCAGCACGGTGGGCGGCAACACCAAAGGCAATGCCACGATCGCGCCGATGGGAGCGCGCCATCGGGACCCCGTGTTGGCCAACCACCAGGCCAAGGGCGTTGCCAAAAGCAATAGCAAGAGGGTCGTCAGGCTCGCCAGTTTGAGCGTCAGCCAGATGGCCTGCAGATCAGCAGCGCTGTAATTCATCCGGCCGACTCAGAGTTCATATCCATAGGTGCGAATGATGGCACGCGCCTTGTCAGTTTTCAGATACCCCATCAAGGCACTTGCCGCAAGGTTATCTTTCCCTGTCGAAAGCACTGCGGCATCCTGGCGGATCGGAGCATGAAGGTGAGCGGGCACCACCCAGACCGAGCCTTCCGTCAGGCGACCCTCGGCGGTCACCTGTGAAAGTGCCAACAAGCCCAGCTGGGCATTACCGGTGGCCACAAACTGATAGGCCTGCGCAATGCTTTCCCCAAGCACCAGTTTGGCTTGCAAAACCGGCATCAGCCCAAGTTGCGTCAACGCTTCCACCGCCGCCAGGCCATAAGGTGCCAGCTTGGGGTCGGCAATGGCAAGGCGTTCAAAAGCCCCTCGCCGCAGGACCTCGCCTTTGTCATCCACCCGTCCTGCTTGCTTGCTCCAGAGAGCCAACCGCCCCACGGCATATGTGAACCGGGTACCCGGCAAGGCTGCGCCCTCTTTCTCCAGCCGTGCCGGGGTTTCATCATCGGCTGCCAGGAGCACGTGAAACGGTGCACCATTCTTGATTTGTGCGTAAAACTTGCCCGTAGACCCAAAAGCCAGAACAGCCTTGTGACCGGTGTCCTGCTCAAACGCGCTGGCAATCGCCTTCATCGGTGCCGTGAAGTTGGCTGCAACAGCAACATTGACCTCAGCGGCCTGCGACAGACCGGCCAGCCAGAGGCTGCCTGCAACCAGAAGACGTGAAGGTTGAAACATGATCACTCGCTATTCATATTTGGGATAGCGGAGTATACCGAGTGCCTTTCGGCCAGCGACACAATACACGCATGACTCAACAAACCATGAAACTCGCCGATGCGCTGGGGCATGAAGTGGCCGACAAACGGCTAGACATCCTGCGCCGCATAGGGGAGAAAGGCTCCATTTCCGAGGCAGCCCGGGGCGCAGGGGTGAGCTACAAGGCCGCCTGGCAGGCTCTCGATACCCTGAGCAATTTAGCCGGCACCGCCTTGATCGAAAAAACCGTCGGGGGGTCAGGCGGCGGCGGGGCTCGTCTGACCGATGCAGGCAGGCAGCTTCTGCAGGCCGCAGAAATGCTTCACAGTGCCCGCTCCCAGGTCCTGACCGACATGGCCGAGCGCCATGGGCAGACGCTCTCTCCTGAACCCAAGTGGGGTGCCCTGCAACTGCGCACCAGCATGCGCAATCAGCTGCCCTGCGTCGTAGAAGGGCTGAAGAAGCAAGGGCAGGTCGTACAGGTTCAAATGACTTTGGCCGACGGCACCGCTGTGCACTCGCGCATCACCAAGGAGAGCGTAGAGCTGTTGGGCTTGCATCCAGGGCAGGACGTGCTGGCCTTATGCAAGGCCACCGCAGTCAAAGTGACGCCATCCGTTCAAGCCACCCCTAAAACCAATGCCATGATGGGCCGGGTCACCCGGGCCTCACGCTCGGCGGCAGTGGCCGAAGTCTCGCTGACGTTGGGCTCGGGCCTGCAGCTGGTGGGCTTCACTGACCCAGGCAACATCCTCAAAGTCGGGGACCTTGCGATGGCCCACATGGAAGAATCCTCCGTGGTCATCGCGCTGGCGGGTTGAATCCAGGTCAGGGCGCTGCGTTCGGGAAAAACAGCTGCTCGCCGTTGATCTTGTAGGCGGCAATCGTGGTTTGGCCTGCGGGTGACACGACCCAGTCCACAAACTTTTGTGCCTCCGCCACCTTCACATGCGGATGCTTGGCGGGGTTGACCACCATCACACCGTAGGGATTGAAAAGCTTGGCATCGCCCTGGACCAGGATGGTCAGGTCAGCCCGGTTCTTGAAATTGAGCCAGGTACCCCGGTCAGCCAGCACATAGGCGCCAGATGCCGCCGCCATATTGAGCGCGGGACCCATGCCACAGCCACATTCGCGCAGCCCTGCGCCCTTGTTGGAAGCCAGACCCGCTTCGTCCCAAAAACGCAGCTCGGCGGCATGCGTGCCACTTTTATCGCCGCGCGAAACCGTGGGGGCATTGGACGCGGACAGTTTCTTGAAAGCCGCCACGATGTCCTTGCCCTTCACCTGGGCCGGGTCGGCCGCAGGACCAATCAGCACAAAGTCGTTGTACATCACGGGATAACGCTTCACGGCAAAACCGTCGCGCACCATTTTTTCTTCAGCAGCCGTGTCGTGCACAAACAGTACATCGGCATCGCCACGCCGGCCCATGTCCAGAGCCTGGCCGGTACCCAGGGCCACGACCTTGATGTCAATGCCTTGCGCCTTCTTGAAAGCGGGCAAGAGGTGGGCAAACAGGCCCGACTGCTCGGTCGACGTGGTCGAGGCCATCACGATGACAGGCGCGGACTGAGCCAGAACGGGCCAGGGTGCCAGGCTCAGCAGGGCGGTGGCTGCAAGTAGCCCGATACGGGCACGGGGTTTGAACACAGGCAAACGGGTTGGAATAAATGTAGTCACGTACTTTCTCCTTTGACAAAAGCGTGGGCAGCGGGATATTGCTGCGCCAGCAGGGAACCATTGAAAAAATCTTGGGTGGGCAAATCCGCGAGGATGCGCCCTTGTTCGAGGTAAATCACCCGTGTGGCCAGGCGCTTGACCTGACCGAGGTTGTGACTGGCAAACACCAGTGTGGTGTGCTGGGCAAATTCCGCCATCAGAGCCTCGACCTCGCGCTTGGCGTGGGGGTCCAGGCTGGCCGTGGGCTCATCGAGAAACAGCAAGCCAGGTTGCAGGGCCCAGGCTCGCGCCAAGGCCAGGCGCTGCTGCTGCCCACCCGACAATGTTTTGCCGCTGCGTTGGGCCATGTCTGCAAGACCAACACGGGCCAGGGCCTGCAGGGCCAGGGTACGGGATTGGCGCCACGGCGTGCCGGCTAGCCACAGGGCCAAGGCCACATTGTTCAGGGCACTGGTACGCAACATGTAGGGCTTTTGAAACACCATGGCCTGGCGCTGCTCAAGCCTGCACGTTAAACGACCCATGCTGGGGCGCAGCAGGCCGTGCAACAGCCTGAGCAAGCTGCTCTTGCCGCTGCCGTTGCTGCCGATCAAGGCGACGCACTCCCCCTGCCGAACGGTCAGATCCAACCCAGACAGCACAGCCACTGCACCGTACTGCAAGGCCAGCTGCTCGGCACGCAACACCACGGGTGAGCCTGTCATGCCAGCACCTGAGGCAAAACCGGGCTGCCCGTGCGACCGTTGCCGTCGATCCGCTCGTGCCAACGGCGCAAACCCGCCACCAGGCCGTTTAGCAGTAGAACGACAGCCAGCAAAACGGCACCCAAGGCCAAAGCCAGGGGCAAATCGCCCTTGCTGGTCTCAAGAGCGATGGCGGTGGTCATGACGCGGGTGTGGCCCTCGATGTTGCCGCCCACCAGCATCACTGCCCCCACCTCGGAGACAGCCCGGCCAAAGGCCGCCAGCAGCACGGTCAGCAAGGCATAGCGTTCGTCCCAGGCCAACACCAAGCTGCGCATCAGAACGCCTGCTCCCATGGAGGCAATCTGCTCGCCGTGGCGCGTGTCAGCGTCTTCCACCACTTGGCGGGTCAGCGCGGTGACCACCGGCCACACCAACAGGGTTTGCGCCAGGACCATGGCCTTGAAGCTGAACAGCCAGCCCCAGGCACCCAATGGGCCCGATCGCGACAACAGCAGGTAAACCAGCAAGCCCACCACCACAGAGGGCACGGCCAAGGCAGTGTTCAGCAAGGCCAGCACGCCAGCACGACCACGAAAGCGCAGCACACCCAAGAGCGAACCCACCAGCAGACCCAGGCCGCTGGCCAACAGGCACGCGAGGGCGCTCACCGCCAGTGAACGTGCCACGGTGCTGATCAGGGTGGGATCCAGATTGCGGAGTAAGTCCCAGGCAAGGGCCACTGGGTCAAGAACAGACGACATAGGGGCGCTATGGTACCGAGTCGTTACCCCGGCAAGGGTTTACCCAGGGGCGCAGGGTTATCAATGGCTAGGTTGGCAGAGCGCTGGCTAGGTATCATCACACCTCGGCTTGGACCGATCTCAGTCTTGGCGCTGGGTTTTGATCTTGAAGCGTCCTATTTCTTGTTTGGAGCGTCGCAGTGACTGCATTACTCAAATTTGTAGCCGGTATGGATTGGATCAGTGAGAAGTTCGGGCTGCTGGCCTCCTGGACGGTACTGCTGGCGGCAGCCATCAGTGCGGCCAATGCCTTTGTGCGCTATGGGTTCGACTGGAGCTCTAACGCCTACATCGAGATCCAGTGGTACCTGTTTGCCTACATGGTGATGGTCGGTGCCCCCCTGGTGCTCAAACTCAACGAGCATGTGCGTGTGGACCTGATTTATGGAAAGCTCAAAGGCAACGGACCGGTTCTGGTGGACCTGTTCGGCTTGATCTTCTTCCTGATGCCGGTGATGACCGTCCTGCTTTACTTGTCATGGCCCTATTTTTTGCAAACATGGGTATCAGGTGAGATGTCCCAGAATGCCGGTGGCCTGATACGCTGGCCTGCGGTGCTTGCTATTCCCCTGGGCTTTGGCCTGATGTGGCTGCAGGGCGTGGCTGAAATCGTCAAGAGAGTGGCCTACCTGCAGGGAAGCTTTGAAATGGACACGCACTACGAGAAACCGCTGCAGTAAGTGGCCGTGCTGCCCAAGTAACTTACACAACAAGAACAAGGGCATAGGCCCGGAATCAGGAATCAAAAATGGAAATGGTCAACTTCGCTCCCGTCATGTTTGCAGGCCTTGTGGTCGTCATGCTGATCGGCTTTCCTGTGGCGTTTTCGCTGGCGGCCTTGGGCCTAGCCAGCGGCTTTTACGCCATACAGATGGGATGGTTCCCGGCTGCCTTCATGGGCAATTTGCCGATTGCGATCTTTTCCATCCTGAACAACGAACTGTTGCTGGCAATTCCATTCTTCACTTTTATGGGAACCATCCTGGAAAAGTGCGGTCTGGCCGAGGACATGCTGGACTCGATGGGGCAGTTGTTTGGTCCCATCCGCGGCGGCTTGGGCTATTCGGTCATCCTGGTGGGCTTCATCCTGGGGGCCATCACGGGAACAGTGGCTGGGCAGGTCATTGCCATGGCGCTGATCTCGCTGCCGGTGATGATGCGCTATGGCTACAACATGCGCTACACCACAGGCGTGCTGGCAGCGTCGGGCACCATCACCCAGTTGGTGCCACCGTCTTTGGTGCTGGTGGTGCTGGCAGATCAATTGGGCAAGCCGGTCGGTGACATGTACAAGGGTGCTTGGGGCCCCTCACTGCTGCAAATTGCCATGTTTGCGCTGTACACCTTCTTGCTGAGCCGTATCAAGCCCGATTACCTGCCCGGAGTGCCGAAAGAGGCCCGCACGCTGAACGGTTGGCCGCTGTGGCGCAAGTGTCTGAAAGGCATCATCCCGTCCGCTGTGTTGATCTTCACCGTACTGGGTTCCATGGGCGGTCTGCCGTTCCAGAGCAACGCGATCGCCACCCCGACCGAGGCCGGTGCCATGGGCGTAGTAGGTGCCCTGATCCTGGCGGCCATGTCCAAACGCCTGACCGTTTCCCTCATGTGGGAAGCCATGACAGGCACCATGCGCCTGACCGCCATGGTGGTTTTCATTCTGATCGGCTCACGCGTGTTCAGTCAGGTCTTCCAGGGTGTGGACGGTGCCAAATGGGTGGAGCATCTGCTGACCGGGCTACCTGGTGGGCAGACCGGCTTCCTGATCGTGGTGAACGTGTTTGTCTTTTTCCTAGCGTTCTTTCTGGACTTCTTTGAAATTGCCTTCATCATCGTGCCCATGCTGGCACCGGTGGCCAGCCTGCTGGGCATCGACCTGATCTGGTTCGGCGTACTGCTGTGCGTCAACCTGCAAACCAGCTTCATGCACCCACCCTTTGGATTCGCCCTGTTTTACCTGCGCGGCATCGCAGACACGCTTTTCAAAGACAAGCGAATCGACAAACCGGTGCTGTCCAATGACATCTACATGGGCGCCCTGCCCTGGGTGGTGATGCAGCTGATCCTGGTGGCCGTGGTCATCTTTGTGCCACAGACCGTGACCGCTTTCCTCGACAAAGAAGAGGCCATTGATCTGGACAAGGTGGTCATCGAAGCCCCTGTCGAAGAACAGCCCAACGGTGGCGTCAAACCCGAGGACCTGCTGGCGAACCCCAAGCCTGAGGGTGAAGCAGATAGTGCCGCCTCGCAAGCCGCCGCAGACAAGGCCGCCGCTGAGGAGCAGCAAAAGATCGACGACCTGTTCAAGGACAAAAAATAAGCTCGCATCCCCTGCAGGCCCTAGGGCCTGCCCCCTTTGAATTTGAGCCCCGGCCGGGCCCGTTGGTGTCAGCTGCTTTCACGCTCCCCTTCAGAGTCCTGGCTGTGCTGATGGTGGGTGGTGGTGCGGCATGGCTGGGCTACCTATGGTGGGGTTGGCAGGACATGCCGACTCCTGCGGACAACGCTGCCACTGTCGGTAGCGCGGTCAGGCAGGAGCTTTCATGGGCTTTGGCAGCGCTGGGCTTGATGGCCTACACGCTATGGCACATCTTGCGGAGTAAAACTACCCTGGATCGCACGGCCCTGCGACAAACCTGGTTGTGGGACAAGGAGCTGCCACTTCGCGACCTCGCCTATGTCCGCCTGATTCGCATTCCAGGACTGGATTGGCTGATCGCCCCACGTCTGTATGCCCGCACATTGCTGGGTAAGTTCGCGGTTTTCTACGCGGCTGATCCCCACCTGTTGAACGAATTTGCGCGTCTGCGCGGTGAGCTGAAAACCTTCCGGCGCGGCATGTAATTCCGCCCACAAAAAAGCCGCAACAAGTGCGGCTTTTTTGGTTTGGTTAGGCAGCTATTACAGCTTTTGGGCCTGCATGAAGGAGTCGAACTTGGCCTCGGTGAACCGGAACCACAGGTTGGACTCTGCACGGAACTTGGCGTAATCTGCGTAGACCTTTTTCCAGTCTTCGTTCTTTTCGTTCAATTCTGCATAAACCGCCATCGACTCCTTGTAGGCCGCAGCCAGCACGTCGTTGGGGAAGGGACGCAGCTTGGTACCACGACCCACCAGCTCCTTCAAGGCGCCTGGGTTGCGGGCATCGTACTTGGCCTGCATGTCGGTGTGGGCGACTGCAGCAGCAGCCTCCACGATCGCCTTGTTTTCAGGTGACAGAGCGTCATAGGCCTTTTGGTTGATGTACAGGTCGAGCTGGGGGCCGCCTTCCCACCAGCCTGGGTAGTAGTAGAACGGGGCCACCTTGTTGAAGCCCAGTTTTTGGTCGTCGTAAGGACCTACCCACTCGGCAGCATCGATCGTCCCCTTTTCCAGAGCCGAGTAGATTTCGCCGCCAGGGATGTTTTGGGGCACACCGCCCATACGCTCCAGAATGCGGCCAGCAAAGCCACCAATGCGCATCTTCATGCCCTTGATGTCTTTCAAGGTCTTGATTTCCTTGCGGTACCAGCCGCCCATTTGCGCACCCGTGTTGCCCATGGGGAAGTTGATCATGCCGTACTTGGCGTAGAACTCACGCATCAGCTTCAGGCCGTTGCCTTCGTACATCCAGGCAGTCATTTGACGGCTGTTGAGGCCGAAAGGGATAGCACAACCCAAGGCAAAGGTTTCGTTTTTGCCGAAGAAGTAGTACGGTGCGGTGTGCGCACATTCAATGGAACCCTGTTGCACGGCATCGACCACGCCAAAAGGTGGGGTGATTTCGCCGCCAGCGTGCACCGAAATCTCGAATTTGCCACCCGACATGGCTTTGACGTTTTTGGCAAACACCTCGGCAGCGCCAAAAATGGTGTCCAGAGCCTTGGGGAAACTGGACGACAAACGCCAACGCACTGCCGCTTGTGCATGCACAGCGGGGGCGACACCTGCGGCCAGGACGCCGGCGATGCCAGCGTTCTTGATAATGGAACGACGATCCATGAAAACTCCTTAAAAGTAGCGTCCTCTCACCCTAAAGATGCGTGAGAGTAGCCGGCTAAGTCTAGGTGCAAGACGGAGCAATTTTCTTAAGGGATTACCCGCAGTCAAGCCACCGCTTTGAGCGTTGATCGGGCATGGCCCAGGGCGTCGCCAAACCGTCGAACAATCGAGGCATGAATGCCTGATGCATCAAGTTCCTGGAGAGAAAGGAGTTTGGCTGGATCACCATGTTCAATGAACACATCGGGCAGACCCAGTTGCAGCAAGGGCTTGGCCACACCGACTGCATTCAGGGCCTCGGCCACAGCGCTGCCTGCACCACCCATGATGGCGCCCTCCTCGATCGTGACCAGCATGTCGTGGCTTGCAGCCACCGACATCAGCAGTTCGACGTCCAGCGGTTTGACCCAGCGCATGTTGACCAAGGTGGCGTCCAGCTGCTCAGCCGCTGCCAGTGCGGAGTGCAGCAGAGAGCCAAAGACCAAAATCGCCAGTCCTTGGCCGGCCCGACGTACCTCGCCACGGCCAAAGGGCAAAGCCTCCAGCCCACCAGTCACCGCAGCACCCGCACCAGCGCCCCGCGGATAACGCACGGCCACCGGGTGGTTTTGCGCATAGGCCGTGCTCAACAGCTGTCTGCACTCGTTTTCATCTGCCGGGCAGGCCAGGCTCATATTGGGGATGCAACGCAGGTAGGAGATGTCGTAGGCACCCGCGTGAGTGGCACCATCCGCGCCCACCAGCCCAGCCCGATCCAGCGCAAACACTACCGGCAGGTTCTGAATGGCCACATCGTGGATCAGCTGGTCATAAGCACGCTGCAAAAACGTGGAGTAGATCGCCACCACGGGCTTGAGGCCTTCGCAGGCCAGACCGGCGGCGAAGGTCACTGCATGCTGCTCGGCGATGCCGACATCGAAGTAACGTTCTGGGAAACGCTTATGGAAGGTCACCATGCCAGAGCCCTCTCGCATGGCGGGCGTGATGGCCACCAGCCGTGGGTCTTGCTCTGCCATGTCGCACAACCACTGCCCGAAGACCTGGGTGTAAGTGATTTTGGGCGCAACAGCAGGTGCCGTCAGGCCCACCTTGGGGTCGAACTTGCCTGGGCCATGGTAGGCCACGGGATCGGCTTCAGCCTGTTTGTATCCCTGACCTTTTTTGGTGACCACATGCAAGAACTGCGGACCTTCCAGTTGGCGAATGTTCTCCAGCGTAGGAATGAGCGAATCCAGGTCATGCCCATCGATCGGCCCAATGTAGTTGAAGCCGAATTTTTCAAACAAGGTGGCCGGCACCACCATGCCCTTGGCATGCTCTTCGATGCGCTTGGCCAGTTCGAACAGCGGCGGGGCCGCCTTGAGCACCTGCTTGCCCACGTTTTTGGCGGCCGCATAGAACTGCCCGCTCATCAGCTGCGCCAGATAACGATTGAGCGCGCCCACAGGGGGGCTGATGCTCATGTCGTTGTCGTTGAGGATGACCAGGAGATTGCAGTTGGCAACACCCGCGTTGTTCAGGGCTTCAAAGGCCATGCCGGCGGTCATGGCGCCGTCGCCAATGATGGCAATAGCGCGGCGATCTTCGCCCTTGTGCTTGGCGGCCAGGGCCATGCCCAGGGCAGCCGAGATCGAGGTGCTCGAATGGGCGGTGCCGAAGGTGTCGTACTCACTCTCCGCACGCTGGGGAAAACCACTCAGACCACCGAGTTGACGCAGTGAGCCCATGCGATCGCGCCGCCCCGTCAGGATCTTGTGCGGATAGGTCTGGTGGCCCACATCCCACACCAGGCGGTCGTTCGGCGTATCGAACACGCGGTGCAGTGCAATGGTCAGCTCGACCGTTCCAAGGTTGGAACTGAGGTGGCCACCCGTTTTCGCCACACTTTCCAGCAGAAAACCGCGCAACTCGTGTGCCAATTGGCCCAGTTGCTCACGCGGAAGCCGCCGCAGGTCAGCAGGGTCATTGATGCTATGCAGCAAGGGGTACGTATGGTTGGGCATATCAATAGTTAAAGGCGGACAGCGCTGGGCGAGCAAGCTTACAGGTCAAGGCTTACGTCGGGCTGTTCAATTCTTGCGGCGTACCACCATCAGGGCCAGGTCCTGCAAGGCTTGGGTGTCTGGCAAGCCGCTGTCATCCAGGGCGGCCAAGGCCTTTGCCAGTAAGTCCTCAGCCAGAGCACGCGAGGCATCCAGCCCCAGCAGTGACACATAAGTGGGCTTGTCGTCTTCGGCGTCTTTGCCGGCGGTTTTGCCCAAAGTCGCAGTGTCAGCCGTTACATCCAGAACGTCATCGACCACCTGAAAAGCCAGGCCGATGGCGTCACCGTATTGCCGCAGGGCCTGAATTTGCGCGGTGCTGGGTTGACCGCAGGCGGCGCCCATGAGCACGCTGCCGACCAGCAAAGCCCCGGTTTTAAGCTTGTGCATTTCACGCAGCTGCGGCTCTGTCAGGGGCAGGCCCACGCTGGCCAGATCGATGGCCTGGCCGCCAGCCATGCCCGCGCTGCCTGCAGCACGCGCCAGCAGTCGGCACAGCGAGGCTTGCAAGACCGCCGGCACCTCCTGCTCGGCCGGAGTGAGGAGTTCAAAGGCCAAGGCTTGCAAGGCGTCTCCGGCCAACAAAGCCTGCGCCTCACCAAACTGCACATGCACGGTGGGCTTGCCGCGGCGCAGCACATCGTTGTCCATGCAAGGCATGTCGTCGTGCACCAAAGAGTAGGCGTGGATCAATTCGACTGCGCAAGCCGCGCGCAAGGCGCCTGCTGCATGGCCTTTGCAGGCCTGAGCAGCTGCCAGCACCAGCAACGGCCTCAGGCGCTTACCGCCATCCAGAACGGCGTAGCGCATGGCACCGACGAGTTCTGCTGGCGCATGGTGGTCAGCATCGTCGAGCGCACCGATATTGACCCACTGCATCAAGGCCTGTTCAACCTGGTCCAGAGACCGTTTAGACCAAAGATGGAAATCAAACGCTGGGGACATTTGGGGGTTAGGAGCTGCCAGCGTCATTCAGGCGTCCAGTTCTTCAGGTGACCTGCGTCCAGAAGTTTGATTTGCTGGTCAACAGCTTCCAGCCGATCACGGCAAAACTGCAGCAACTCGGCACCACGCTGGTAGGCACTCAAGAGCTGGTCCAGCGGCAGATCGCCAGCTTCCATACGTGCTACCAGACGGTCCAACTCTTCCTGTGCGGCTTCAAAGCTGCTCGCAATCGGAGCGTCTACTGGTTTGGCGGAAGCCTTGGGCATGGCAAGCAGCGATCTTGATAAAAGTCAGATTTTAGGCGGCCGCACACTCTCTCGTCACAATGGCTTGACACCGAAAGGGACACCTGAAAATCCCGCCGGATACAATTCAGTCTCCCGAGCCGGCGACAGCCGGTTTTATTTTTTTCTGCGCACATCCTCGGATCAAGCGCTTACCTGCCCCTTCATAGGGGGAGTCTCTAGGTCAGGTCACCCATGTCTGATTTAAGTCTTCAACTGCAGCAGGCCTCAAGCCAACTACCAGTTTCAAGTTATTTTGACGAAGCGCTTTATCAGCGCGAGATGTCAGGCATTTTTGCGTCCGGCCCCCGCTACGTCGGGCACGCGCTGAGCGTACCCGAGGTGGGCGACTATCACGCACTGGCCCACGAGAACGAGGGACGGGCACTGGTACACACGCCCACAGGCATCGAACTGGTGTCCAACGTGTGCCGGCACCGGCAAGCCGTCATGCTCAAGGGCCGCGGCTCTCTGGGGCAGCAAAACCAGGGGGGTGGCAACATCGTCTGCCCTCTGCACCGCTGGACCTACAGCGCCGGCGCGTCATCACAAGCTGCAGGCACGTTGCTGGGCGCGCCCCATTTTGCGCACGACCCCTGTTTGAATCTGAACAACTACCCGCTGCAGTCCTGGAACGGCCTGCTGTTTGAAAAGCAGGCGGGCGGACGCGATGTGGTGGCCGACCTGGCAGGCATGGGCCCCTTGGCCGCACTCGACTTTTCAGGCCATGTGCTCGACCGCGTAGAGATGCACGAGTGCAACTACAACTGGAAAACCTTCATCGAGGTCTACCTGGAGGACTACCACGTGGGCCCCTTCCATCCGGGGCTGGGCCAATTCGTCACTTGCGACGACCTGCAGTGGGAACTCAAGCCCGAGTACTCGGTACAAACCGTGGGTGTGGCCAACCGACTGGGCAAGGCGGATGCCACCGGCGGCTCACCCGCCTACGAACGCTGGCAAAAGGCCCTGCTGGACTACCGGGGCGGCAAGCCGCCCAAGTTCGGGGCCATCTGGCTGACCTACTACCCCCACATCATGGTGGAGTGGTACCCGCATGTGCTGACTGTGTCCACCTTGCACCCCATGGGGCCACAGAAAACCATGAACGTGGTCGAGTTCTACTACCCCGAAGAGATTGCTGCTTTCGAGCGTGAGTTCGTCGAAGCACAGCAGGCAGCCTACATGGAAACCTGTGAGGAAGACGATGACATTGCGCTGCGCATGGATGCCGGTCGGCGCGCGCTGATGCAGCGTGGGGACAACGAAGTCGGCCCCTATCAAAGCCCGATGGAAGACGGCATGCAGCACTTCCACGAGTGGTACAGGGCGCGCATGACGCCACTCGGCCTGTAAACACAAAGCAGGGCACCCCCATGCAAGCTTTGTGGATGGTGCTGGCCTCGTTTTTCTTTGCCACGATGGGCGTGGGCATCAAGATCGCCTCTGGCAGTTTCAGCACAGCCGAACTCGTTTTTTACCGCGGCCTGGTTGGCATGGTCTTCATGGGTGTGGTGATGCGTGCTCAGGGCGTACCGCTGCGCACACCGGTGCCCATGATGCAGGCCTGGCGCAGCCTGATCGGCGTACTGTCTCTGGGCAGCTGGTTTTACGCCATTGCAGAGTTACCCCTGGCAACGGCCATGACACTCAACTACATGAGCGGCGTCTGGATTGCCGCCTTCATCGTGGGAGGTGCTTTGCTTTATGGCAAGGCGGATCGGCAAGGCCCCTTGCTGGCTACCGTCATGGCCGGCTTTGCGGGTGTGGTGATGACGCTGCGGCCCACCATCGAGCAAAACCAGCTGTTTGCCGGCCTGATCGGTCTGCTGTCGGGCATGGCCGCGGCCTTGGCCTACATGCAGGTGATCGCCCTGGGCCGCACTGGCGAACCCGAGGCACGCACCGTTTTTTACTTCGCCAGTGGGTCGGCGCTGGCAGGTGGCATCAGCATCTTGTACGGTGGTTTCACGCCGTGGGCGACTATCAGCTGGCAGGCGGCGGCGTGGTTAGTGCCAATCGGAGTCCTGGCGTCGCTGGGACAATGGTGCATGACACGCGCCTACAGCAAGGGCGCCACTTTGGTCGTGGCCAATATGCAGTACTCGGGCATCGTCTTTGCAGCGCTCTACAGCCTGCTGCTATTTGGCGACAAAATCGCACCGATAGGCTGGCTAGGCATCGGCACCATCGTGGTCAGTGGCATCACCGCGACTGGGCTACGTACCCGTGCGATACGTAATCTGCCCGCCGAAGAACATTGAAACAAACGGCCAACAGTGCCGGATTACCCCAAGGACCCTTGCCATGCATGAAACCCTGATTTCCGTTGAGGCTCTGCAACAACTTCAAGCACAAGGTCAACGATTGATGGTGTTTGACTGCAGCTTTGAGCTGATGCAACCCGAGGCTGGGCCCCAGCAATACGAGGAAGTCCACGTCGCGGGCGCTGTGTATGCCCACCTCGACAAAGTGCTCAGCGCCAAACATGCGCCCAACGCCGCATCAGGCGGCCGCCACCCCTTGCCGGATCGCGAGACCTTTGCGGCCTGGCTGGGTAGTGTGGGCTTCAGCAACGACATGCAGGCTGTGGTGTACGACCGCCAAGGCGCAAACTACTGCGGCCGCATGTGGTGGATGCTGAAATGGCTGGGGCATGAGTCTGTTGCTGTGCTCGATGGTGGTTTGCAAGCCTGGCAAGCGGGTGGCGGTGCGGTGAGCAGCGGTCTGGAGGCCGCACTGGTACCCAGCACCTTTGCCTTGCACCCGCCCCTGCGCCAGCTGGTGGACACCAAAACGGTCGCTAGCCACCTGGGCCGCCCCGAACAAACCGTGCTGGACGCGCGGGCGCCGGCGCGCTTCAGAGGCGAAATGGAACCCATCGACCCCGTGGCAGGGCATGTGCCGGGTGCACTGAACCGACCGTTCAACAGCAATATCGCAGCGAACGGCAAGTTCAAGCCTGCCGCGCAATTGCGTACCGAATTCGAGGCCCTGCTGGGAGTGCGCGAGGCCAGCACCGTGGTCCACCACTGTGGCAGCGGTGTGAGCGCCCTTCCCAACCTGATCGCCATGGAAGTTGTAGGCTTCGGACCCACTGCCTTGTACGCGGGTAGCTGGAGCGAGTGGTGCAACACACCAGGCCTGCCGGTGGCACGGGGCTGAGGGCCTTACCCCGTTTCCTCGCCTTACCCGCGCTTGTCAGATTCGATCGAGGGCGGGGCCGAAGTACCCGCCGGCTTGACCTCCACGTCGATCACATCGACATCGACCACATCGTCAGCCTGACGCCGGCCCGCCGTCTGAAAAGGGTAACGGCTGGCATAGCGTTTGAAGTCAAATTGCCAGGCCGCCACAGGCTGGCCGGTGAGACGGGCCCACAGCGCGCGCAACAACCACCAGCCCAGAACAGCCAAGGCCAGCATGAGCAACAGGCCCATGAAAACCAGGCCCATGGCCAGGACGATCAAGCGCAGCAGCAGGCGGAAAACGGTGTCGATCATCGATCGCCCTCAATGCAGATGGGCCAGGCTACTGACAACTGCCACCAGACCGATCCCTATGCCCAGCCAGGCAATCTGGCTCACAGTCTGACTCAAAGTCAAACGCTTCTGCAATTGCGGAATCAGGTCAGCCAGCGCCACATAGACAAAGCTGCTGGAGGCCACCACCAGAAAAAATGGCAAGTAAGCATGCAGCAGATCGACCAGCCAATAGCCGGTGAGACCACCCAGCACGGTCACGGCTCCGGCCAGCGTCACCTTGATCAAGGCCATGCGCCGGTTGTTGCTGCCCTTGCCCAAGACGATCAGGTCACCCATGTGGTGGGGCACCTCGTGTGCCAGAACGGCCAGGGCAGCAATCGCCCCCAGCTGCACATCGGCCATGAAAGCCGAAGCAATCAGAATGCCGTCGCCAAAACAGTGCACGCTGTCGCCGGTGAGGATGGCCCAGCTGCCGCCCTGCGGCACGGGGTGATGGTGGTGGTGCTCCCCATGCGCATGACCATGGGTTTCGTCATGGTGGTGCTCGTGGCCGTGGTGCCACAGTTCTGCCTTGTCGAGCAAAAAGAAGAACAAGAGTCCCAAGAGCAAGGTCAGGAAAAGATCGTGGGCTTCGATACCGCTCTCAAAAGCCTCCGGCAGCAAATGCATGAAGGCGGTCGCCATCAGGGCGCCGGCAGCCAGGCTGAGCATGTGCTGGGTATAACGCGCCAGCACGCCAAAACTCAGGGCAGCAGCCACCCAGACCGAACCCACTCCCGCAAGCAGAGTGCCCAAAACAATAGAAATAAGCAGCCACATCACTCAATCCAATCAGCAAAAGCCCAGAATCACGCCGGACCCAGCATCAAAAAGGCCGCCCCTGTAGGCGGCCAAACATCGCAAAAATGCGTATACGGGTCGGAAGTTTAGCCAAGGCCGTTGGCTTTGAACCAGGCCAGCGCCCGATTCCAGCCATCCTCAGCGGCATCCTTGCGATAACTCGGCCGGTAATCGGCATGAAACGCATGTGGAGCGTCAGGGTAAACCACAAATTGCGAGCTCTTGGCAGCAGCGTTGCCTGCCGCCAGCACCGTCTTCATTTTCTCGATAGTGTCTTGCGGTATGCCCTGATCCGCACCACCATACAAGCCCAGCACCGGCGCCTTGACGGCCGCACCAATGTCAACGGGATGATTCGGCGCGAGCTCCGACTTTGCCCCGACCAAGCGACCGTACCAAGCCACTGCAGCTTTCACCGGGGCGTGTGCGGCATACAACCAGGTGATGCGACCGCCCCAGCAAAAACCGGTAATGGCCACACGACTGGCGTCGCCGCCGTTGGCACCTGCCCACTTCACGGCGCCGTCCAGATCCGCCATCACCTGCGCATCGGGCACTTTGGAGACCACCTCGGACATCAATTTAGCCATTTCGCCGTATTGCGAAGGGTCGCCCTGGCGCGCAAACAACTCTGGCGCTATCGCCAGGTAGCCCGCCTTTGCGAAACGTCGGCAGGTGTCGGCAATGTATTCATGGACCCCAAAAATCTCCTGAATCACCAACACCACGGGCAATTTGGACTTGCCAGCCGGTGCTGCAAAGTAAGCAGGCACCTTGAAGTCATTGACCTCGAAGGAGGTTTCGCCGGCGCGCAGGCCATCGGCACTGGTGCGGATGGCGGTTTGGGCCACGATGGGGGTCACTGTGGCCGCATAGCCGACGCCCAAGGCCAGTTTCAGGGCAGTGCGTCGGCTGGCGCCAGCCTCGCAGGATTGGGTCGGCAGCAAAGCGTCGAAATCACGGCGTTGATCCTGGGTCAGCATGGAAGGCACCTCGGCTAGGGTTGATAGTGACTGCAGTCTAAAAGATGGGGCTGGCCTCAGTGGGCCTGGTCCCAATTAGCCCCTACGCCCACCTCGGCCAAGAGCGGCACCTTGAGGTCGGCCACACCCGCCATCAGAAGGGGAATTTCCTGCTTGACCCAGTCAATCTCGGCCTGCGGCACCTCGAACACCAGTTCATCGTGCACCTGCATGATCATTTTGGTACCCCGCTTCTCAGCGTCCAGAACCTCCTGGACCTTCACCATGCTGAGCTTGATCAGGTCGGCAGCTGTACCCTGCATGGGTGCATTGATGGCGGCACGCTCGGCCCCCGCCCGGCGCGGGCCGTTGGGCGAGTTGATTTCGGGCAGGTACAAGCGCCGTCCCATCACCGTTTCGACATAGCCCTGGGCTTTGGCCAGCTGCCGGGTGGCATCCATGTAGTGCTTGACCCCGGCAAAGCGCTGAAAGTAACGCTCGATGTAGTTTTTGGCGGCCGTGTTGTCGATGCCCAGGTTACGTGCCAGGCCGTAGGCACTCATGCCGTAAATCAAGCCGAAGTTGATGACCTTGGCATAGCGACGCTGCTCGCTGCTGACCTGGTCAACTGGCACCCCAAAGACCTCGGCAGCCGTGGCCCGGTGCACGTCCAGACCCTCATGAAACGCGCGCACCAGCGCATCGTCGCCGCTGATGTGGGCCATGATGCGCAACTCGATCTGGGAATAGTCTGCGCTGGCAATCACATGGCCTGCCGGCGCTATGAAGGCCTCGCGCACGCGACGACCCTCGGCCGTGCGGATCGGAATGTTCTGCAGATTGGGGTCGTTGCTCGACAAACGCCCCGTGACAGCAACAGCCTGGGCATAGTGGGTATGGACCCGCCCGGTGCGCGGGTGGGCCAGCGTACCCAGCTTGTCGGTGTAGGTGCCCTTGAGTTTGGACAAACCTCTGTGCTCGAGGATTTTGGCCGGCAAGGGAAAGTCCTCGGCCAGTTTTTCGAGCACCTCTTCGTCGGTGCTGGGCGCTCCGGTGGCCGTCTTTTTGACCACCGGCAGGCCGAGCTTGGTAAAAAATATCTCGCCGATTTGCTTGGGGCTGCTCAGGTTGAAGGGCTGACCGGCCAGCTCATGGGCCTCCTGCTCCAGTTGAAGGATACGCTGGCCCAAGGTGTGGCTTTGGCCAGCCAGCACTTCTGCGTCGATCAACACGCCATTGCGCTCAATGCGGTACAGCGCCTCGCTGCTGGCTATCTCCAGCTCGTAGACCGCACGCAGCTTGTCGTCAGCCTGCAGCCGCGGCCACAGTGCCAGGTGCACATCCAGCGTCATGTCGGAGTCTTCGCACGAGTACTGCCCTGCGCGGGCGATGTCAACCTGGCTGAAGGGAATCTGGTGCGCCCCTTTGCCACACAAATCCTCGTAGTCCAGACCGCTGCGCCCAACGTGCCGCAGTGCCAGGCTGGCCAAACCATGGGGCTTGTGCACCTCAAGCACATAGCTTTGCAGCATGGTGTCGTGGATATAGCCATGCACTTCGATGCCGTGATTGGCAAACACATGACGGTCGTACTTCACATGCTGGCCCAGCTTGGCCTTCGCCGGGTTTTCCAGCCAGGGACGCAGGCGTGCCAACACCTCATCCAGGGGCAGTTGCGCAGGGGCGTCCGGATAACTGTGCGTCAATGGGAGGTAAGCAGCCTCGCCGGGACGCACGCTGAAGCTGAGCCCCACAATCTGGGCACGCATCTCATCAAGCGAGGTGGTCTCGGTGTCCAGCGCTACCAGGTCGGCAGACTCGATGCGCGCCAGCCAGGCCTCGAACATCGACCAGTCCAGTATCAGCTCGTAAGCCACGCTGCTGGCTTGGGACGTTGCGACTGGCGGATCCGAAAAGAGGTCTCCCGTGCCTGAAGTCTGCGCCGCACCGGGGGGCGCGACGCTTGCCACAGGACTTCCGCCGGGCGCGGCAGCCCCCAAGGTTTTAGCCAAGCCCTTGAAACCGTATTGCTCATAAAAGCGCTTGAGATCATCCACTTGTTGCTCGGCCATGGCCAAAGTGTCCAGGGCGGGAAACTCGGGAATATCGGCCGACAAATCGCAGTCCGTCTTGATGGTGAGCAGACGCCGGGCCTGTGGCAGCCAATCCAGGGCCTTGCGCAGGTTGTCGCCAGCCACGCCCTTGATCTCGCCTGCACGCGCCACCAAAGCATCCAACGACCCGAACTCCTGCAACCACTTGGCGGCTGTCTTGGGCCCCACCTTCTCCACGCCTGGCACGTTATCCACGGCATCACCCACCAGCGTTTGATAGTCCACCATCAGCGAGGGTGGAACGCCAAACTCGGTGGTCACGCCGGCAATGTCACGGCGTTTTCCATTCATGGTGTCGATGATGGTGATGTGCTCGTTCACCAGTTGCGACAAATCCTTGTCACCGCTCGATACGGTCACTTCCACACCTTGCCGGGACGCCGCGACTGCCAGAGTGCCAATCACGTCGTCGGCCTCGACACCCGGGACAGCCATGACGCGCCAGCCCAGCAGTCGAACCACTTCGTGGATCGGGTCAATCTGGGCCCGCAAGTCATCCGGCATAGGTGATCGGTGAGCCTTGTATTCGGGGTACCACTCATCCCGGAACGTGGGGCCCTTGGCATCAAACACGCACACGGCATAGTCGGCGTGGACCTCCTTGCGCAGGCTCTGCATCATGTTGATCATGCCGCGTATGGCACCGGTGGGGGCGCTAGCCGGGTCGCCAGGCACCGCGCGCAGGTCAGGCATGGCGTGAAAAGCGCGGTAAAGGTAGCTGGAACCATCGACCAGCAGCAGGTTTTTCCTATCATTCATCAGACCATTTTGCCAGCGCGGGCCAGAGAGGGCAGGTTCTACAATCGCCGGATGCGTCAGCCCTCCCCCGCCCCCCTGATCCGTCGCACACGCCGCCAGTCGAGCTTGCTCGCCCTGTTGGCAGTGGCCTGTTCTTCTTCGCTGGCCTGGGCCCAAAACGGGCCGGACACCACACCTCGTGCTACAGCCGTCGAACAACGCACAGAGCGGCTGGTGGTGGAAGACGCCGACAGCCGGATCGATGAACTGCGCGTAGGTGGCGAAAGCCGCAAGATCAGCGTCACACCCAAGGGCGGCATGCCGGCCTACGAGGTGGAGCCCGGCAGCCAGGCATCTGGACAACCCGGTGCGAGCCGGGTTTGGAAGATTTTCGGATTCTGATTTTTGGGCAATTGATTCATGGCGGTTTACACAGAAGTCTCGTTTGACGAGGCTGCCCGGCTCTTGAGCGAGCTGAACCTGGGCCAACTTCAATCCATGGAGGGATGCTCCGGCGGGATTGAAAACACCAACTACTTCGTCACCACGGACCAGGGTGCCCATGTGCTCACCCTGTTTGAACGGCTGACTTTCGAACAGCTGCCGTTTTATCTTTACCTGATGAAGCATCTGGCGCAGCGCGGCATTCCGGTACCCAATCCGGCCGGGGACCGCCATGGCGACATCCTGCACCAGCTCAAAGGCAAGCCGGCCGCCGTGGTCAACCGTCTGCGCGGCAAAAGTGAACTCGCGCCGACCAGCCAGCACTGTGCCGCCGTAGGTGCCATGCTGGCTCGCATGCATCTGGCGGGGCAAGATTTCGACCGCGCCCAACCCAATCTGCGTGGTTTGGACTGGTGGAGCCAAACCGTGCCGGTCGTGCAGCCCTACCTAGACATATCCCAGAGCGCGCTGATCCAGTCCGAGCTGGCCTACCAGCAGCACATCGCCTCATCTTCGGCTTACGCGGCGCTCCCACGCGGGCCTGTGCATGCTGACCTTTTTCGGGACAACGTCATGTTCGATGCTTCAAGCCCCACGGGCCTCGAACTGACAGGATTCTTTGATTTTTACTTTGCCGGTGTGGACACATGGTTGTTCGACCTGGCCGTATGCCTGAATGATTGGTGTGTTGATCTGGCCACTGGTGAGGCCAATGAGGCCCGTACCCAGAGCCTGCTCCAGGCCTACGAAGGTGTGCGCCCGCTGACCGCGCCGGAGCGACAGTTGTTGCCCGCGATGATGCGCGCTGGTGCCCTGCGCTTCTGGATTTCGCGTCTGTGGGACTTTTATCTGCCCCGCGAGGCGTCCATGCTCAAAGCTCACGATCCACGCCACTTCGAACGCATCCTGCGACATCGCGTGGCAGCATTGACCCAAGTGGCTACAGCATGAAGCTTCAAGTCGTTCCGGCGCGAACCGGCATCGTCTGGGTCCGCCTGGGCATGAAGGCCTTCTTCAGGCAACCTTTGGCACTGGCAGGTTTGTTCTTTCTGTTCATGGCGGCGGTGTCGGTGCTGAGCATCGTGCCCATGCTGGGCAACATCATGGCACTGACGCTACTGCCCGCCGCCACCCTGGGGCTGATGGCTGCCACCCGGATGGCAGCAGAAGGCAAATTCCCCATGCCGCGTGTTTTGGCTACCGCGCTCACGGCAGGTGAAGCCGCGCGCAAGAACATGCTGATGCTGGGGGCTTTGTACGCTGTCGCGTTTTTAGGGGTTATGGGTGCATCGGCACTGGTGGACGGTGGGGATTTTGCGCGGCTGTATCTGGTGGGCGGGAGTCTGTCACAAGAAACGGTGCTTGAGCCCGACTTTCAAATGGCAACCTGGGTTGCACTAGGTCTGTACCTGCCTGTTTCGTTGATGTTCTGGCACGCGCCGGCGCTGGTGTTCTGGCACGGAGTGACGCCTGTCAAGAGCCTGTTTTTCAGCTTTGTCGCCTGCAAGCGCAATTTTGGCGCGTTCATCGTTTTCGGCTTGACCTGGTTGGGAACTTTTGTGCTGGTGGGTCTGGCTGTCACCCTAGTGGGCTCGCTGCTGGGTAGCCCAGAGTTGGCCGGCGCAGCCATGTTTCCGGTCGCCATGGTGATGGCGTCGATGTTTTTTTCATCGATCTATTTCACCTTTCGCGACAGCTTTGAACTGACCGAAGAACCCACGGTTTAAGCCGCGGGATCAGGGCCTGTCAAGGCACCGGTGTGAGTTTGGCCACGCTCAAGGCCAACCACTTGACGCCGTGGCGGGGAAAATTGATTTGAGCGCGGGCGTCGTCACCCGCGCCCTCCAGGCTCAGCACCGCGCCCTCCCCGAACTTGTTGTGAAACACTTTCATGCCCTTGCGCAAACCATGCGCATCGGCTGACTTGCGCTCTGGCACGGCCGCACTGGCAGTTGCACCGGCGGTCATATTGCCGAACATGCCGCGATCCGATGCGTAATTGCGAGACGAAGCCGCCGAGTAAGCACTGTTCCCGCCCAGATCGCCAAAACCGGCGCGACGGGGCGTGATCCACTTCAAGGCGCTTTCAGGCAACTCGTCGAAAAACCGGCTCTTGAGGTTGTAACGGGTTTGCCCGTGCAGCATGCGGGTCTGTGAGTGGCTCAGATACAGGCGCTTGCGGGCCCGGGTGATGGCCACATACATCAGCCGACGCTCCTCTTCGAGCCCAGCGCGGTCACTCATGGCGTTTTCGTGGGGAAACAAGCCCTCCTCCATGCCGCCAATGAAAACACCATCAAACTCCAGTCCCTTGCTGGCGTGCACTGTCATCAATTGCACCGCGTCCTGTCCCGCCTGGGCCTGGTTGTCCCCGGACTCCAGTGCTGCATGGGTCAGGAAGGCGACCAGGGGTGACAAGGTCTCACCGGTTTCGGTATCCGGCGCAGCAGGCTCCAAAAAACTGAGATCGGGGTTCAAGCCCTGGCTGACCGGGCTTTGGCTCAGACCAGACCCGGCCAACTCATCCACAGGCAGCGCCACGGCATCCCGACCAAATCCCTCCTGGGTCACGAAACTTTCGGCTGCGTTAACAAGTTCTTCCAGGTTTTCAATGCGGTCGGCGCCCTCACGGTCTTGGCGGTAATGTTCGACCAGGCCGCTGTGCTTGAGCACCATCTCGATGATTTCACGCAGGCTCAGGCTCTGAGTCTGCTCCCGCAGCACGTCGATCCCGGCCACAAATGCCCCCAGATTGGCGCCCGCTTTGCCGCTGAGCTGCCCCACGGCATCATGCAGGGAAAGGCCAGAGGCGCGCGCCACATCCTGCAACTGCTCCAGGCTACGCGCACCAATGCCGCGCGGCGGGAAGTTCACGACCCGCAAAAAACTGGTGTCGTCACTCGGGTTTTCCAGCAAGCGCAGGTAGGCCAGCGCATGCTTGATTTCGGCGCGCTCAAAAAAGCGTAGACCGCCGTACACCTTGTAAGGCATCGCGGCATTGAACAAGGCGGATTCGATCACCCGGCTTTGGGCATTGGAGCGATAGAGCACAGCAATCTCGTTGCGGGCCCAGCCATCGCGCACGAGCTGCTTCATCTCATCCACCATCCACTGTGCCTCGGCGAAGTCACTACTGGACTCGACCACGCGCACCGGCTCGCCTGGCCCCTGATCGGTGCGCAGGTTCTTGCCCAGGCGCTGGCTGTTGTGCGAAATCAGCTCGTTGGCAGAATCCAGAATATTGCTGCCGCTGCGGTAGTTCTGCTCCAGTTTGATCTGGTGTTGAACATCAAATTCACGCACAAAATCAGCCATATTGCCAACTCGGGCTCCGCGAAAGGCATAAATGCTCTGATCGTCATCGCCCACCGCCAAAACGGCACCACCGTCTGGCAAGGCACCTTCTGCACCGCATCCGGCCAGGATCTTGATCCAGGCATATTGGAGCTTGTTGGTGTCCTGAAACTCATCAATCAGGATATGTCGAAAGCGGCGCTGGTAATGCTCACGCACAGGGGCGTTGTCACGCAGCAACTCATAGGAGCGCAGCATCAGCTCACCAAAGTCAACGACGCCCTCGCGCTGGCATTGCTCTTCGTACAGCTGGTAGATCTCTATTTTCTTGCGGGTATCCGGGTCCTGTGCGACCACGGCATTGGGTCGCAGACCGTCTTCCTTGCAGCCCGCAATGAACCACTGCAGCTGCTTGGGCGGGAAGCGCTCGTCGTCCACATTGAACTGCTTGCACAAACGTTTGATAGCGCTCAACTGGTCCTGGGTGTCGAGAATCTGAAATGCCTGGGGCAGGCCGACCGACTTGTAATGTGCTCGCAGCAGACGGTTGCACAAGCCATGAAAGGTGCCAATCCACATGCCACGCACATTCACCGGCAGCATGGCGGACAAGCGGGTCATCATCTCCTTGGCGGCCTTGTTGGTAAAGGTCACGGCCATCACGCCGCCCGGCGACACCTGGCCAGTTTGCAACAACCAGGCAATTCGGGTCGTGAGCACCCGGGTTTTGCCCGACCCGGCACCGGCCAGAATCAGGGCGTGTTCCGGCGGCAGGGCGACAGCTGCACGCTGCTCCGGGTTGAGGTGGTCAAGCAAGGGCGAGTCTTGGGCACTGGAGCGGGACGGGGTAGAAAACATGGCTTCGATTGTAGAAAGTGAGTCTGCGTAGAATCGGGCACCGGGCCCAAGCATTTGTGGTCCGGTTTTTTGTTTCTGGCCCCTGATGGCCCAACCTGAAACCGGGCCCAGTCCAAGCGCTCATCTGTTCAACAACAGCTAACTAGGCTTGGTTCATGGAAATTTTTGATTACGACAATATTTTGTTGCTGCCCCGCAAGTGCCGGGTGGAAAGTCGCTCGGAATGCGATGCCAGCACGACGCTAGGGGGCCGCAGCTTTCGCATACCGGTAGTGCCCGCCAATATGAAGACGGTGGTGGACGAAAACTTGTGTGTCTGGCTGGCCAAAAACGGTTACTTCTACGTCATGCACCGTTTTGACCTGGACAACCTTCAGTTCGTCCAGCGCATGAAGACCCGAGGCCTGTATGCGTCTATATCTCTCGGCGTGAAAAAGCCCGACTACGACACGGTGGATCAGCTGGTGGCCCAGGGTCTGGCCCCCGAGTACATCACCATCGACATCGCCCACGGCCATGCAGATAGCGTGAAAAACATGATCACCTACCTGAAGGAAAAACTGCCCGGAAGTTTTGTGATCGCAGGTAATGTCGGGACGCCCGAAGCCGTCATCGATCTGGAAAACTGGGGTGCAGATGCCACCAAGGTGGGCATAGGCCCTGGCAAGGTGTGCATCACCAAGCTCAAAACCGGCTTTGGCACCGGTGGATGGCAGTTATCGGCTCTGAAATGGTGCGCCCGCGTCGCTACCAAGCCGATCATTGCCGACGGCGGCATTCGCGAGCATGGCGACATTGCCAAATCCATTCGATTTGGCGCTACCTTGATCATGATTGGCTCCTTGTTGGCAGGGCATGAAGAAAGCCCAGGCCAGACGGTCGAGGTGGACGGCAAGCTGTACAAGGAGTATTTCGGCTCAGCCAGCGACTTCAACAAGGGTGAGTACCGCCATGTGGAAGGAAAACGCATTCTGGAGCCCATCAAGGGCAAGCTGGCCGACACCTTGATCGAAATGGAGCAGGACGTTCAAAGTTCCATTTCCTACGCGGGTGGCAAAAAGCTCATGGACATCCGCAAGGTGAATTACGTCACCTTGGGCGGCGACAACGCAGGCGAGCACTTGCTGATGTAAGCGTCTGGCGTCGCACCCTTGGCGGGGTGCGGCGCAGCAATTCAGGCGAACAGCAGTTCGCCGGCAAGTTGATGCAAACGGTGCCCGGGCTGCGTCAGGGCGCCCAAAATGCTGAAGTGGTTCAGGCCAGCCAACTCTTCGCAAACCGGCACCACCTGCGGCCCCCAGGCGGATCGTATCAAGGCGTTGTGCCTCAAGAACTCCGCACTTTCGTCCCCGCCAACCACGCTGTAGAGGTGCCCACGCCCCCGCTGCAAGCCCGGACTGGGCATCCAGGCCGGACTGCACTTTTTGACTTCAGCGGGTGTGAGATGTAGAGATTGCTGCAGAAACGGCGTTTGGCGTATGGACCCCAGCTCAAAAAGCCCGGAGATCGACAAGGCGTTGCGCACCAAGCGAACCGGCAAATCGCTGGCGTGAATTTTCCAGTCGCATGCCAGCAGCATCGCCGCAAGATGGCCGCCGGCCGAATGGCCCACTACCGTGATCCGCTCGGGGTCGCCACCATATTTCGCAATGTGCCGCCAGACCCAGGCCAGTGCACGAACCATCTGCAGGGCAATATCAGATACCGTTACCGCGGGGCACAACGCGTAATTGGGCACCACAACACAAGCGCCCTGTGCCACCCAACTGTTGGCAACAAAGGAATGATCGGATTTATCCAGGGAACGCCAATAGCCACCATGAATGAAGACCACCACAGGGGCTCCACCAGCAGCAGACTGTTCCGGGGCAAAGATATCCAGGGCGTCGCCAGGATGAGGGCCATAGCTGACATCAAGATGGCAGGACAGGCTGGCTCGGGCCAGGGCAGAGTCAGCCACCCATTTTGCGAAGTGCAAAGCAAAATCGGGCACCAAGGCCCGATTGTTGTACATGCGATCCAGCCACTGGGGATCTGCCTGAGTCATGGTGCCTCCAATCAGAAGGCATCCATTGTGGCGCAGCTGATCTAATTGAGCGAACTTAGTCGAAAGAACGCGCGGCGCGCTTTTTGGCATCGCGGGGCACAAAGACTTTACCGCCATTGCCTGGCTTGGCGCCCATAGGCTTGGCAAACGCGGGCTTGCCAAAACCTGGCTTGCGATCACCAAATTCGGCGCCACGCTCGGCACCACGCGCAGCCGGAGCGGGACGACCTGCAAAGCGGTCATTGAAACCATCTTTGCGGACGTAACTGAATCCACCGTTGTCGCCGGCACCGCCTCGCCCCTGGTATCCACCCGCCGACGGCGGGCGATGACCGCCTGATGGCGCATGGTCACCAAAACCACCACGAGGGGCGCCAAAAGCGGGACGGCCACCACCGCCGAATTTGCGATCGCGCGAACCGTGGTCGCCGCGACCACCAAAACCGTGGCTGGGACGGTTCTCGGGGGCACGCTGCTGGGGCTCCAGGCCGGGCAAGGTCTCGGCCTTGAACTGCTGGCGGCTGTAGGCTTCGATGTCGAAAATACGACGACGATCACGGAACTCGGCAAAGGTCACAGCAATACCATCGCGACCTGCGCGACCAGTACGACCAATGCGGTGCGTGTAGTCCTCTGCCTTCATGGGCAAGCCGAAATTGAACACATGGCTGATGGTGGGCACGTCAATACCCCGAGCAGCCACATCGGTAGCAACCAGAATCTGAACCTGTCCTTGGCGCAGGGCCATCAGGCGCCGATTGCGCAGACCCTGGCTCAAGGCACCATGCAAAGCAACGGCAGAGAAGCCATCCTGTTGCAAGTCGTTGGCCAAGCCATCGCACTCAATCTGGGTGCTTGCAAACACGATGGCCTGATTGATGGTGGTGTCACGCAGCCAGTGGTCCAGCAACTTGCGCTTGTGGGTCGCGTTATCAGCCCAGAACAAGACCTGCTTGATGTTGGCGTGCTTTTCCTGGGGGCTGTCAATGGTGACGCGCTGGGGTTCACGCATCACACGTGCCGCCAGTTGCTGAATACGTGGCGCGAATGTTGCGCTGAACATCATGGTCTGTTTGCGGCCAATCGTCAGCTGATTGATTTCAGCCAAGTCGTCCGAAAAGCCCAAATCCAGCATGCGGTCGGCCTCATCGACCACCAAAAACTGGACCTGCTCAAGCTTGATTTGCATAGAGCGCTGCAAGTCCAGCAGACGACCAGGCGTGGCAACCACCAAGTCGGCGTTTTGCAGCTTGGCAATTTGCAGCTGATAAGGCATGCCTCCCACGATGTTGGCGATACGCAGACCACGGCAGTGTTGCACCAGATCGATGGCGTCATGAGCCACTTGCTGAGCCAGTTCGCGGGTGGGGCAAACAATCAGGGCACCCGGCGTAGCTGCCTTGAAATTGCGGGAGCTGGTGGGATCCTTGCGCTTGGGGCGCTTGGGGGGAGCTTCACCCTTGGCAACGGCGTCGGCCACAGCGCGATCAAACTCTGCGCGCTCGTCAGCTTCGGCCTGGGCCTTTTGCTGGATCAGGGTGTGCAGCACAGGCAGCAAAAAAGCAGCA
>JBEEJZ010000196.1:0-11916 GCA_041168905.1 Pseudomonadota bacterium
GAAGGCCATGACGATGGCGCTCAGTATCAGAAAGGGCACGGCCGGTGTTTCGTAGGTCGGATCGATGAACTGAACAAAGAACGACAACAAAAACAAAATGGCTTTGGGGTTGAGCAGGCTGATGACCAGCGCCCGCTTGAACGGGTGGGCCAAATGCACGGCACTTTCAGCCACCGGTGCCGACGCGCTCACAGCCGGGGTGCGCCATGACACCCAGGCAGAGCGAATCAAGTTCAGCCCCAACCAGGTCAGGTAGCCCGCACCCACGTACTTCACCACCATGAACAAGGCCGGGTAGGCTTGCAACAGGCTGGCCGCCCCCAGAGCGGTGAGCATGAGCAACACGGTATCGCCCACGAACACGCCCATGGCACCTTGGTAACCCGCCTTGACGCCACGCGCCGTGGCCACCGACAGCACAAACAACGAGTTGGGGCCGGGCAACAAAATGATGCCTAGTGCGCCCAGCGCGTAGGTCCAGATGTCGGTGACGCCGTAAAAACTCATGCCCGGGCTTCCATCAAGCCGATGAAGCGGTCAAACAGGTACGCAATGTCATGCGGACCGGGCGAGGCTTCAGGGTGTCCCTGGAAGCAGAAGGCAGGCCTGTCGGTTCGGGCCAGGCCTTGCAAGGTGCCATCAAACAAGCTGACGTGGGTGGCGCGCAGGTTGGCGGGCAAGGTCTTCTCGTCCACCGCAAAACCATGGTTTTGACTCGTGATGCTCACACGCCCGGTATCGAGATCCTTCACCGGGTGGTTTGCACCATGGTGACCAAATTTCATCTTGAACGTCTTGGCGCCAGATGCCAAAGCCATGATCTGATGACCCAGACAAATCCCAAAGGTGGGTATTCCCGCCTCAATCAATTCGGAGGCGGCCGCAATGGCGTAATCGCAAGGCTGGGGATCCCCTGGACCATTGGATAAAAAGACACCGTCTGGCTGATGAGCAAGGACCTCAGCCGCCGTGGTTTGGGCCGGCACCACCGTCACCTTGCAGCCGCGTTCGGCCAACATGCGCAAGATGTTGTACTTCACACCAAAGTCAAACGCCACGACATGAAACTTTGGCTGGACCTGAACGCCATAGCCTGGGCCAGGCTCCTGACCTTCTCGGGACAAAGACCACTCGGTCTGTACCCATTCGTAGGCAGCCTGAGTGCTCACCACCTTGGCCAGGTCCTGCCCGGCCATGTTCGGCGCGGCCTGGGCTGCGGCAACTGCTTTGGCAATCAGCTCGGGAGTAAACGTCTCACCCACAGACAAGGCAACAATAGCTCCGTTTTGCGCCCCCTTCGTGCGAAGATGTCGTGTCAACTGACGGGTGTCTATGTCCGAAATGGCCACCGTGTTTTCTCGAACGAGATAGTCGTTCAATGACAGGTCCATGCGGAAATTGGAAGCCAACAAAGGCAAGTCCTTGATGATCAAGCCTGCTGCGTGAACGCGAGCGGCCTCGACATCTTGCAGGTTGACACCATAGTTGCCAATATGTGGATAAGTCAGCGTGACAATTTGTCGGCAGTAGCTGGGGTCGGTCAGGATTTCCTGATAACCGGTGATCGCGGTGTTAAACACCACCTCGCCGACGGTAGTCCCAGCGGCGCCGATTGAGTGTCCGTGAAAAATTGTGCCGTCTGCGAGCGCCAGAAGTGCGGGCGGGGCGTTTCCCTTGAGAGACAAAAGCACGGGGTTCTCCGAATAGTTAGCGGTTGACCCGGGCACGCACAAGAAACGTCCGCACCGACGGATCGGATCTGCTGACTTTCGGAGGGGGTTTGCTTGAGATGCGCCTGGGGCTGTGGTTACAGCTCGGGGGGCGATTATAGCCGAGGGGTGCCCGATACCCCGCGCCTGCGCCGCTCAGCGCCTGGCACTTAAACCGTTGCGATGGAACTGGCGTGCAAACATATGGCTGCTGCCGCCGCAACATTCAAAGACTCTTCTCCGCCGGGCTGACCTATGCGCACCGACAACCGCGCCCGCGACATGAGCGCTGCGCTGACTCCCTGGCCCTCATGTCCCATTGCCCAGGCACAAGGCGTGGGCAGGCGTTGATGCTGAAGTAATTGCCCCTGGTGGGAGCTGGTCACAACCAAAGGTAACGCCAGCGCATCAAGATCAGCTTCCTCCAGCCCTTCCACCAATTGCAGGCCAAAATGGGCACCCATGCCCGCTCGCAGCACCTTGGGTGACCACAGGGCCGCTGTGCCCTTGATGGCCAATACCTGCTTGAAACCGAAAGCTCCTGCACTACGCAAAATAGAGCCCACGTTGCCTGCATCCTGTACACGATCAAGAATGACCGTCGCCACATCGGGCACCAGTGTGGGATGGGTCGGCAAGTTCATGACAAAGCCCATGCCCGCAGGGGATTCGAGCCCGCTGACATCCGAAAAAAGGGCGTCGGGCAACACCACGGTCTTGCCGGCAGAGCTCCACCAGGCGACTGGAGCCGTTGGCCAGTACGAAGCGGAGAATACGGCCACAGCCGGCGTCCAGCCGCGCGCCAGAGCAGCCCGGCACAGGTGATCGCCCTCCAGCCACACACGCCCATATTTACGATAAGCAACAGACTCTCTGGCAAGGCGACTCAGCTCCTTGACCAAAGGGTTGTCACGGGAGCTGATGTGGACGCCTTCCTGAGCGCTCATGACGATTCCCCCACCTGGCAACGGCGCACCGGTGCAAAGCTCATGCGGTGCTCAGGGCAAGGTCCATGTGCCCGCAAGGCTTCGAGGTGCTGCGCGGTGCCATATCCCTTGTGCCTGGCAAACCCATAGTGCGGATATCGACCGTCCAATTCGACGCACCACCGGTCGCGATGTACTTTGGCGACGATAGAGGCGGCTGAAATGGCCGCAACGGTTGCATCCCCCCCCACGATGGCTTCCGCTCGGACGTCCAGCACAGGCAATCTATTGCCATCCACCAACACCAGTTTGGGCGGTAATCGCAGGCCCATCACAGCTCTGCGCATGGCCAGCAGGGTGGCCTGAAGAATATTCATCTCGTCGATTTCTCGCACCGAGGCCTCCCCGACAGAACAGCACAGGGCATTGCCTTGAATCAGGTCATAAAGACGCTCCCGCTGCAGATGCGTCAGTTTTTTGGAATCGGCCAAGCCCTTGATCGGTTTGAGTTCATCAAGAATCACCGCCGCGGCCACGACCGGACCCGCCAAAGGACCACGCCCGGCTTCATCAACGCCGGCAAGCAGGGTCTTCGGTATGTCCCAGGCCAGTGAAGTTTGCTTAGTTTTGTAGGAGGCGGAAGATCGCATCGGCAGCCAGTTTGGACGTGTCGCGCTGCAGTTCACGGTGCAGTGCAGTAAAGGTTTGGGTCAATCGCGTCATTCTCGCGGATTGGGCACTTGCCGCATCCATCCAGGCGAGGACCTCGTTGGCCAACGCAGTCGGCGTTGCAGCCTCCTGCAAGAGCTCAGGCACGACAAATTCCCGGCAAAGTATGTTGGGCAATCCCACCCACGGCTGCAATTTCTTGCGCTTCATGATGCGCCACGACAGCCAGTTCATGTTGTAGGCAATCACCATCGGGCGCTTGAACAAGGCCGCCTCCAGTGTTGCCGTGCCACTGGCAATCAGGGTGACGTCACAGGCAGCCAGTGCTGCATGCGATTCACCGGACACTATGTTCACATCATCCTGAACACCGGCTTGTCTGGCCATCTGCTCAATGCGAGAACGCAACGCTGGCAGTGCCGGCAACACAAAATAAGTGTCAGGGCTCGCCTGTTTGATCAGCTTGACAGCATGCAGGAACCGGGGCGCGAGGTACTCGATTTCGGAGGCACGGCTGCCCGGCAACACGGCCACCACGGGCGCATGCTCGGGCAGCCCCAGCCGCAAACGAGCGCTGTTTCGATCCGGCTCCATGGGAATCACGTTGGCCAATGGATGACCTACATAGGTCGCAGCGATGCCCTGTTGCACCAGCAGCTCAGGCTCAAAAGGAAAAATGCACAAAACGTGATCCACGCTGCGCCGGATCTTTTGAACTCGCTCAGGCCGCCATGCCCATATAGACGGAGCAACAAAATGAACGGTCGGTATGCCGCTTTGCTTGAGCGACGCCTCCAGGTCCAGATTGAAGTCTGGTGCATCAACACCGATAAAAACATCCGGTTTATCGTTGAGTAGCTTGCATTTCAGCTGTTCGCGGATACCCACAATTTCCCGGTAATGACGCAACACCTCCACATAACCGCGCACCGCCAGCTTGTCACTGGGCCACCACGCTTGCATCCCCCGCTGGGCCATCTGTGGGCCACCAATGCCCACAGTGTGTAGGCCCGGCCACCTGGCAACCAAGCCATCGAGCAATAAACCGGCGAGCAGGTCACCCGAGGCCTCGCCGGCCACCAGGGCCGCCGTCAAGGGGGCCTTCGCCATGGATTTCAGCGAACGATCCCGCGTTGCGGCGAGGATCTGGCAAGAAAGCCCAGCATCATGTCGACATCAATCTGAGCTTCCGGAATCTGGCGGGAAAGTTCCGCAATGCGCCCACGGGCCAGGTCCAGGGTCAGATCGTCACGATAAAGCGCCTTGTGCATGGCCTTGATGACCGAAATTCTGGCAGGCGAGAAGCCGCGCCGGCGAAGGCCTTCAAAGTTCATCGACCTTGCCGATGCCGGCTGGCCCTGGCACATCACAAAGGGCGGCAGGTCGGCAAACAACAGCGTGCACATCGCCGTCATGCTGTGATCCCCTATGCGGACAAACTGGTGAACCACTGTGAAGCCGCCCAGGATGGCCCAATCGCCCACATGGACGTGACCAGCCAATTGCGAATTGTTGGCAAAAATGGTGTGGTTACCCACCACACAGTCATGCGCCAGGTGTACGTAGGCCATCAGCCAGTTGTCATTGCCGACCCGAGTCACGCCGGTATCGCCCGGAGACCCGATATTGAAGGTGCAAAACTCCCGGATGGTGTTGCGATCCCCGATCACCAGCTCGCAAGGCTCACCAGCATACTTTTTGTCCTGGGGAATTGCCCCCAGAGACGTGAACTGGAATATTCGGTTGTCCTGGCCGATGGTGGTATGCCCTTCGATCACGCTGTGGGGGCCTATGGTGGTCCCCGCCCCCACCTTCACATGCGGACCAATCAAGGTGTAGGGGCCCACGGAGACAGAGCTGTCCAGCTCGGCCTTGGGATCCACTATTGCTGTGGGATGAATCAGAGTCACCGCGAAGACCTACTTGATGGCCCGCACAGCGCAGGTCAGCTCAGCCTCGACAGCCAGCTCCTGGTCGACAAGAGCCCGCGCTTTGAACTTGAAGATACCGGCCTTCATGCGCAGCAGCTCGACTTCGAGGATCAGTTGATCACCAGGCTCGACGGGCTTCTTGAAGCGGGCTCCATCGATGCCAGCGAAGTAGTAAACGGATTGGTCATCCGGCGTTGTACCCATGGCATCAAACGCCAACAAGGCGGCCGCCTGAGCCAATGCTTCGAGCATGAGCACACCCGGCATCACAGGGCGATGCGGAAAGTGCCCCTCGAAGAACGGCTCATTCATCGTCACGTTTTTGAGAGCCTTGATGGTTTTTCCCTTATCAATCTCCAACACCCGATCCACCAACAAAAAGGGATAGCGGTGCGGCAACTGCTTGAGAATCTGGTGGATATCCATCATGTCGATTTGTCCTGTAAGAGGTTTTTTTCTAAAGTTCGAATCCGGTCCCGAAGACCGTGCAGCTGCCGCAGCGTCGCCGCATTTTTTTCCCAGTTGGCATTTTCATCGATGGGGAACACGCCGCTGTAGAGACCGGGCTTAGACAGTGAGCGCATCACCACGGATGCAGCCGAGATATGTACCCCATCTGCCAAGGCAAGGTGGCCCAGCACGACAGCCCCTCCGCCTACGGTGCAGTTGGCACCTATTCGGGCACTTCCCGCGACGCCGACACAGCCAGCCATCGCAGTGTGTTGACCTATGTACGCGTTGTGACCTATCTGAATCAAGTTATCCAACTTGACCCCATCTTCAATTACCGTATCCTGCAGCGCACCGCGGTCGATGCAAGTATTGGCACCAATTTCCACATCGTTGCCAATGCGAACCGCACCCAGCTGCTCGATCTTGACCCAGCCATCGGGGCTGGGGGCAAAACCAAAACCATCCGCACCAATCACGACCCCCGGGTGCAGGATGCAGCGCTCACCGATACGGCAGTTTTCTCCGACGGACACCCGCGAGGTCAACACAGTACCAGCACCGATCATCGCTCCACGCTCAATCACACACAGCGGGCCGATGCGGGCATCAGCATGAACAAAGGCCTCAACATCGACAACTGCCGAAGGGTGTATCGCGGGTGCAGCGGACTTGGGTAAGCGCTTCTTCCACCACTGGGTAAGACGAGCAAAATACAGATAGGGCTGGTCGGTAACTATGCAGCTGCCGCGGGTTTGGGCAAGATCTACCATGGATGGGCCCACGATCACACAGGCCGCGGAAGAACTTAGCAGCTGAGACTGATATTTGGGGTGACTCAGAAAACTCAGGTCGTGCGGACCAGCAGATTCCAGAGATGCCAAACCAGTGATCGTCAGCTGTCCATCCCCCAGCAACTGCCCGCCCAAATCATGAACGATGGATGCGAGTGTGGTGACCATGGTGAAAGTGCAGCGCCACAGATTGACGCTGCTAGATCACGCCAATTTACTTGGCACCCGAGTTGAGCACCTTGAGCACTTTGTCAGTGATGTCGTGCTTGGGATTGATGTAGACCGCATCTTGCAAGATCAGGTCAAATTTTTCTGCTTCAGCCACCTGTTTAACCACACGATTGGCCCGCTCCAGCACTTGCTGCAGCTCTTCACTCTTACGTGCGTTCAGATCCTCCTGGAACTCGCGACGGCGACGCTGAAACTCACGATCTTGGTCTACCAGCTGCTTTTGACGGGATGCACGCTGGGCCTCTGACAAGGTTGGCGCTTCACGCTCCAGCTTGTCCGCCGCAGTTTTAATGGCTGCTCCCTGGTCAACCAAGTCCTTCTCTCGCTTGGAGAACTCCTGCTCAAGTTTGGTTTGAGCCACCTTTGCTGAGCTGGCCTCTTTGAAGATACGGTCGGTATTGACAAAACCGACCCGGAACTCTTGACCATATGATGAAAATGCCAGCAGCACAGTCATCAGCCCCAAGGAGCATTGCCGAATAAATGACTTCATTAGAAGGAGGTTCCGATCTGAAATTGGACGTTCTGGATTTTATCGCCGTCGAACTTGCGCAGGGGTCGGGCGAAGGCGAGCCGCAGAGGGCCAACGGGCGAAATCCAGCTGATGCCAACGCCAGCGGAGACACGCACGTCCTCGGCGTGAGGATTGACGGCCTGCGGGACATTTGATGCGTACACAGCACCGGCATCTACAAATCCATACATCCGCAAGGTTCGATCGTTGCCAGCACCCGGAAATGGTGCCAACAACTCACCATTGATGTTGAACTTGCTGCTGCCGCCCAATCGAGCACCGGTGGAATCGATGGGCCCGAGGCTGCCCTGTTCAAAGCCGCGTACCGAGCCCAAACCTCCGCCAAAAACATTCTTGAAAATGGGATATGGCCCCTCGCCCAGGCTGCCGCCCCATGCCAGCTCACCATTGAATGCCGCTGTGAACTGCTTGCTCAGGGGAATGTACTGTTGGTACTGGTAACTGGCCTTCAGATAACGGGCATCTCCAGTGGCGCCCCACTCAGCGTTAGCCCTCTGGAGGCGGCCCATGGTAGGCGCCAAAGCACTGTCACGGGTATCCCGGCCCCAACCTATGGTCACTGGGATTGTGGACATGGCGTACCCGTACTGGTCACCGTATTGCTCATAGGCCACAGGCAGATAAGTACCTTTTTCGATGCTGGTGCGCTCGGCGCCCAGTCCGAAATAGACCGTGTCAGTTTCGGTGAAAGGAACACCAAAGCGCACGCCCGCACCCGTGGTGATCAGCTTGTAGCTGTTAATGTCCAGATAGGGGCTGCTGGTACGGTGGTAGAGGTCGTACGTTCTGGAGACACCTTCTTTGGTGAAGTAGGGGTCCGTGGTGTTAAACACCACGGTCCTGTTGACCTTGCTGGTGTTGACCTGGATCCCCAGCGAGTTGCCAGAACCAAAGGCGTTGTCCTGCTTGATACCGAAGGTCAAACCCAACCCTTCGCTAGAAGAGTAGCCTGCACCCAGACTCAAACTACCGGTCGGCTTCTCGGCCACCGTAACCGTAAGGTCTACCTGATCAGGCGAACCTGGAACTTCAGCCGTCTCGATGCCCACATTGCTGAAGTAGCCCAGCCGATCAACGCGATCACGCGAAAGCTTGATCTTGTCGCTGTCGTACCAAGCGGCTTCGAGCTGGCGGAACTCCCTTCGCACCACCTCGTCGCGCGTGCGGCTGTTGCCTGCCACGCCGATGCGTCTGACGTATGCACGACGTGACGGCTCCGCCTGCAAAACCAATGACACGCGATTGCTTGTGCGATCAACCTCTGGGCGAGCATCAACCCGCGCAAAGGCAAAACCAAACGTACCGAAATAATCGGTGAAAGCCTTGGTCGTCTTTGCTACCTGGTCTGCATTGAACGGCTGCCCGGGCTGTATCGCTACCAGGGCCTTGAACTCATCTTCACGCCCCAGGTAATTTCCGTCCAATCTCACGCCTGCCACCACAAAACGCTCGCCCT
This sequence comes from Pseudomonadota bacterium, assembly GCA_041168905.1. Lineage (GTDB taxonomy): Bacteria > Pseudomonadota > Gammaproteobacteria > Burkholderiales > Burkholderiaceae_C > JBEEJZ01. The sequence goes on from JBEEJZ010000196.1 coordinate 8,702, forward strand.
CAGTGACGTTGATGATGATGCTCATGTCCTGTTTGTTGGGAGAAATGGCCACCTGCGTCGAGTCCACCCGGAACTCCATGAAACCACGCGCCAGGTAATAAGACTTCAGCGTTTCGATGTCTGCGTTCAACTTGGCGCGGGAATATCGATCCGACTTGGTGTACCAGCTCATCACACCGCCCGTATCCAGATCGAACTGCTTGCGCAGCACGGCCTCATCGAAAGCCTTGTTGCCGATAATTCGAATTTCCTTGATGCGGGCGGTCTCACCTTCAGCCACAGTGAAGGCGATGTTGACCCGGTTGCGCTCGATAGGAGTGACAGTCGTGACAACTTCAGCACCATACAAGCTGCGGTTGATGTATTGCCGCTTCAACTCCTGCTCCGCACGGTCGACCAATGCTTTATCGAAAGGCCGGCCATCACTCAGACCGACCTCTCGCATGGCCTTGAGCAAAACGTCTTTATCAAACTCCTTGGTACCGCTGAAAGTAACCTCAGCCACGGTGGGGCGCTCTTCGACGATCACAACCAGGACGTCGCCGCTGACCTCAATGCGCACATCCTTGAACAAGCCCAGGTTAAAAAGCGAGCGTATTGCACTGCTGCCTTTTTCATCATCGTAGGCGTCGCCGACACGAACCGGCAAAGACGCAAAAACAGTACCGGCCTCAACCCGCTGCAGTCCTTCCACCCGTATGTCACGCACCTTGAAGGGCTCCAGGGCCCAGCTTGCTTGCGCCACGGCCAACACTGAGACCGCCAAGGTGGCTGCACGCAGCCTGAATTGTTTGAATTGCATATTATTTTGATTGAGCCAGTCTGACATCCAGGAGACAAGCAAGTTTCAACTTGCGAAGCGAGCAAGATCATTGAACAGGGCGATGGACATCATGACCATCAGCAGGATGAGGCCAATACGCTGCAGGACCTGCATCCAAGCCTCTGAAACCTTGTGCCCCGTCAAGCCCTCCCAAAGATAATACATCAGGTGTCCGCCGTCCAAAACCGGGATGGGCAGCAAGTTCAGCACCCCCAAACTGACACTGATGAGTGCCAAAAACACGAAGTAGGACGGCCATCCCAAGCTCGCCGACTTGCCTGCAACGTCTGCAATCGTTAACGGCCCGCTCAGATGTTCAAGCGATGCCTCGCCGATCAACATGCGTCCCATCATGCGCAGAGACAAGGCTGCGATATCCGCTGTGCGCTGAAAGGCTAGTCCGAGCCCCTGAACAAAACCGTATCGCACCTCAAGACTCTCTGGGGGCGATCCAACGTAAGCACCAATTCGACCGACAGTCTGGCCTGCATCCACCACCACATCTGCTAAAACTACAAGCTCCAGCACCTGGCCCGCTCGCTGAATGCGCCAGGTAGAGGCCTGGGCCTGCCCATGAACGAGTGATGAACGAATCAGGGCGCGCAACTGTTGCCCATCGTCGATCGGAACGCCGCCGATGGTCAACACCAAGTCACCTTCACGCAAACCAGCACGGTCAGCAGCTCCGCCCTGGGCCCGCTCTCCGATCAACGCACGTGTACGAGGACCGGTCACACCTAATCGGACGAGCACATCTGCATCTGGATCTTCCTGCCCTGCCATCGATAAGGGCAATAGCAAATCACGGTTTTCGCCCTGGGCTGAGGGCCCCACCTTCAGGCGGATGTCTCGCCCGTTGATCACGCCCTGGGTCAACAGCCAGCGCAGCTCTTCGAAAGAGCGGATCGTGTTCATGGCTTCATCTGCAAATCCGGCGGCTTGAACCCAATCGCCACTGCGTAGGCCAGCGCGCTCGATCATAGAACCCGTTTGCGGTGTGGCAAAGATCGGCAGGGCCTGCTGCACCCCGCTCCAGTTCACAACTGCGTACAGCAAAACGGCCAACAGCAGGTTTGCCAGCGGGCCAGCGGCAACAATGGCGGCACGCTTTTTGAGGTTCTGGGTGTTGAAGGCGAGATGCCTCTCGTGCGCTGGAACTGGTGCCTCCATCTCGTCCAGCATGCGCACATAACCACCCAAAGGAAACGCACAAAGTACAAACTCGGTACTTTCAGCCGAGGTCTGCCTGCGCCAAACGACAGGACCAAAACCCACCGAGAAGCGAAGCACCTTCACACCGCAGGCCAGAGCCACTCTGTAATGGCCATACTCATGCACCGCAATCAGTAAGGCAAGTGCCGCAACAAACGCAAGCAGGGTCAACATGGACAGGCTGCGTATCCGGGTTGTTCGTCAGACCGACAGGCGCTGAACCACCGTTTGCGCCGTGCGCCTCGCCTGCGCGTCCAGTTCAAGCAAGTCTTCAAGACTGACCGGCGCATCGTGACTCAAGGTGTTCAGGGTGTCCAGGTTGACGGCATGAATCTGATCAAACCGCACTTTATTATCCAGAAAGGAGGCAACTGCAACTTCATTGGCCGCATTCATGACGGCCGTGGCGCCGGGTTTGTCTCTCAAAACAGTCCAGGCAAGTGCCAAACCGGGAAACCGCTCAGAGTGGGCCAGCGTGTCGATGGCTTCAAAACTCAAATCCACCATGGATCGAAAATCCAGCGCCTTTGCGCCAGAAACGATGCGTTCCGGCCAGGCCAGACCATAGGCGATGGGCACCCTCATGTCCGGCGTTCCCAATTGCGCAACCACCGAATGGTCTCGATACTGCACCATGGAATGAATGACGCTTTGAGGGTGGATCACCACCTCCAACTGCTCAGGCAGAACGTCAAACAAAAAACGAGCCTCGATCACCTCGAGTGCCTTGTTCATCATGGTGGCCGAATCCACCGAGATCTTGCGTCCCATCACCCAGTTCGGATGGGCGCAGGCCTGTTCGGGGGTGACATCCTTCAATGTGGCAACCGGCCTGGTCCGAAAAGGGCCGCCCGAAGCCGTCAGGATGATTTTGTCAATACGTGCCCGCCAGGTTGATGCATCTTCAGGCAAGGATTGAAAAATCGCTGAGTGCTCGCTGTCTATGGGCAGCAGTTGTGCACCACCCGCACGGACCGCCTGCATGAAAAGTTCACCGCCAACGACCAAGGCTTCCTTGTTGGCCAACAGCAGTCGCTTACCAGCCCTTGCAGCAGCAAGACACGGTGCTAGGCCGGCAGCGCCCACAATGGCGGCCATGATGATGTCCGCCTGCTCGTGCTCCGACACCTCAACAATGGCCTGTGGACCCCAGAGTACGCGGGTGGCAAGACCCAGCGCC
>JBEEJZ010000197.1:0-23819 GCA_041168905.1 Pseudomonadota bacterium
TCAGACTCACTTGGTCGATGTACTCCGGGCTGAGGTAGTGGCTGCGCGCCAAGCCCTGGGCAATGAGGCGCGCGTAGGCAGCCACACGCTCCAGGTGGGCGGCAGTCTCACAATTCTGAAACCGTGCAAACAAAGCACCCACGCCGGGCAAGATGGCTTCTGCACCTGGGGGAAGGGCAATGGGTGTGTGCTGGGTCATGTTCGGGCTGATTGTGTCTGGCGGCAGCGCAGGCACTCACGAGACAGATCAAGTGCCCTGCAACTTAACCTGTCACCAAAGCCAGAGCCCCCAGATCGCCCACTCGGAGTCCCAAACCAGCGGGCACCAGTTCAAAGCCGTCGGTCAGTGCCGGCAATTTGCCGTGGATCTGGGCGTTGAGCTTGGGCAAAAGCAGGTCCCGGTTGTGCCAGAACACGCTGCCGCCCAGGCTGATGCGCTCCAGATCGAGCGTGGCGACCTGGTTGTAGAGCATGCGGCCGAGCACACGACAAAGGTCGTCCACGATGCTCATCGCGCGTGCATCACCTGATTTGGCGGCATTGAACAGCTGCGCCGCATCGGCATAGCCCTGCTGGCCGAATCGCCGCGGAATGGCGTTGCCACCGACCAAGGCTTCGACATCACCAAAGTTGCCGCAGCCACACAGGGCGTCGTCGTTGTCGGACACAAACACGTGACCGGCGTGACCGGCATTGCCGTTCTTGCCGCGCAGAATGCGCCCATCCACACACAAGCCCATGCCCACACCGGTGCTCCAGGTCACATAGGCGCAGTTGTCCATGGGGCGGCCGTTGACCTGCAGTGCACCCCAGCGGCGCTCTGCCTCAAGCGCACCGATGCCGTCGTTCTCGACCCGCACCTTGCCAAAAGCGGCCCTCAAAGGTGCCTCCAGCAAAGCTGTTTTCCAGTCGTTGGGCAGTCCGCGGGCCTCGCCGGCCATGCCGCCACAGATGTTGGGGGTGGACAACTCCACCATGCCGTCACGCATGACAAAGGGGCCGCACGAGGCCACGCCCACGGCGGCCAGATCGCTGGGCTTGAGTCCTACGCTGGCGCAGGACTGGCCAATCAAACGAATGATCTGGTCGGCCAAGGCACTGTTGGGGCCCTCTTTGCAGGTAGGTTCAGACATCTGGCCGCGCATGCCGTGCTCATCGGCCACGCTGACCGCAACCTTGGTGCCACCTATGTCCACACAGGCTGCCGGTGCTGCGCCAGGGGCCAGGCCTATCGTTGCCTGTGGCATGGATTGAGCCGTTTGGGTCATGTTGAAATTTCTCCGTTGTCCTTGCTCACAGGGCAGGTGTGAGCGTTTTTGTAGTCTTGGGGCACAGATGCCTAGGCGCAGATGCTACCGTGAGTCCGTTGCCAGGGGTTACCAGCGTGTTACGACCTGGCCCATCCGCATCATATGAATTTGGCGATCAAGGCGGCAAACAGGCTCAGCAACACCGTGCTGGTGAAGGGCAGAAACCATTCACGCCCCAAAAACCGGAAGCGAAAGTCCCCTGGCAGGCGACCTACGCCCAGCTTGCGCAGCCAGGGGCTGACGCTGTTGATCACCAAGAGCACCAAAAAAACGACGATCAACCAGCGAAACATGGGCTTGCCTCCACTCTTACAAGGTGTGGGTTCGGTCGCCATGGGCGAAGCCCATCGGTAGCCAGACCCGCGCATCGGCTGACTGCTGCGGCAGCACGCCCAAAGCGATGACCTTGAACAGCTCGCCCATCTCGTGCTCCATGATGAGTTTCTGGGCATGCACACGCGCAGACAAGGGCTGCTGATCAGCCAGGCTGAGCAACCCGCAATTCATCAGAAAGCGGGCTTGCGTGGTGTAACCCAGCACGTCCAGGCCCGCATCTTGCGCTGCCAGCGCCACGCCGGTGAAGTTGACGTGGGCGGTGATGTCCTTGCACCCCACATCACTCAGCGGGTCGGGGTCTGCCAGGTGGGCGCGGTGGCACATCACGGTACCCATGTGGCGCTGCGGGTGGTAGTACTCGGACTCGGCAAATCCATAGTCGATGAAAAAGGCCACGCCGCCGCACCCGCTGGCACGCAGACGGTCGGCCAGGGTCTGCACAAAGGCCTCGGCCTGGGGGTGGATCTCGGTCAGGTAATCGTGCGCTCCGTCGGGCTCGACAGGGGGACGCAAGCCAGTGGGGCGGTCTTTCCAGACGAACTGGCCATCGGGGTCGATCGTCACGCCCCGCTCCAACCACTGCCCGGCCACACGCGCCAGCAGCTTGACCGGCATGGCGTCGAGCACCTCGTTGCCCACCACCACGCCTTTCATGGCCTCGGGCAAAGCACTGACCCACCGCACCTGATCCCCATAGGCCTGCAAACGGGCCTGCTGGCGATCACGCAGCGAGCCCGACACATCCACGATGGTGTAGGTGTCGATCCGCGTACCCAGCTCGCCCAGCAGTTGTTCTGCCAGCGCACCAGAACCGGCACCGAACTCCCACACCTCCCTCGTGCCTGTGGCGGCCAGGGCATCGGCGACTTGCGCTGCCAGCGCCCGGCCAAACAGGGGCGTCATTTCCGGGGCCGTCACGAAGTCGCTGCCCGACGCTGGGGTACTGCCAAACTTGCGCAAGGGCCCGTCGTAATAGCCCAGGCCGGGCGTGTACAAGGCCAGCTGCATGAAAGCATCAAAGCCGATCCAGCCACCCGCTTGTGCAATGGCATCCCCGATAATTCGGGACAAAGTGGCTGCAGCATCGGATTCAGAAACGCGGGGCATAGGACCTATCAAGTTCAACGAGGAGCCCCTTGCTTACCCACCGGCTGGGGTGGTGGCAAAAGACCATGGCCTGATTATCTTTGGGGACCCGCCGCCATAAGCCCGGCATGCACTTGTTATTTGAAATCCTGTCCAATTCGGCAACTTTGTCAGCAAACGCCACCATGAACCCCAGCTCCAACACCTTGTCCGCACCCTCATCCAGGCCCACGCCCGCGCCTACAGCTGCGCCCCTGGCCCTGGTCACGGGTAGCGCCAAGCGCTTGGGCCGCCAGGTCATCGAGGCTTTTGCACAGGCCGGATACGACTGCCTGATTCATGCCAATCAATCGCGTGAAGATGCCATGGCGCTGCGTGAGCAACTGCAGGGCTGTGGCGTCAAGGCCGAAGTGGTGCTGCACGAAATTGCCGACCCTCTGGAAGCCGCCCGCACGCTGGTACAGGCCGCGCAAGCCTTGTTTGGTCGCCTCCCGGATGCCAGCGTTTTGTGCGCAGCCAGCTACGACTTTGACACCCCCCTGGCACCCGACCCGGTGCTGATGCAAAAACAGCTGGCGCTGAACTTTCTGTTTCCGGTTCAATACTGCGCCGTGTTGGCCCAGGCGGCCAATCTGGCTGGCGAGGCAGATCGGTCGGTGACAGTGTTCACGGACTACAAGGTAGAACGGGTGAACCGCGACTTTTTCTCCTACTCGATCAGCAAGCATGCGCTGAACGGGTCCTTGCCCTACCTGACGGTGGCCTATGCCCGGCTGCTGCGCATCAATGCCATTGCACCGGGGCCGGTGTTGGCCGCGCACGGCATGACCCAGGACGCCTTGAACACTCTGGTGGCCCAAGAGTCCATCAGCGGACGCCACCCCAACCCGCAAGATATTGCACGCACTGCGCTGTTTCTGGCCACGACCACCTCGATGGTGGGCCAACACATCTGTGTGGATGCCGGCGCCCGCTTCGATGCCCGTACCCGCGAGCTGGTGGTACAAGACTGAGGATTCCCCATGAGCACACGTCCCCCCTTCAAATTTGAAGTCAAGAGCTACCGCAAGAACATCATCATTGGTTGTGCGGACGACGAGCAGGTCAGCCCGCAAGAGGTGGTGTTCGACCTTGTGGCCAGCATCCAGCCCAAGGCGACCTTGCTGATGGATGTGTGGGAGCCCGAGTTCGACTACTGTGTGCTGACCGATGCAGTAGATGCGGCCTGCGCGCACATTGGCGTCAAGATTCTGCAAGAGCCACTGGCCTTTGACGTGATGAGCCGGATTTTTGAAAGTCACGCACTGATCAACGAACTGGACATCATGACCCGCAAAACCCAGCGCTACAGCGGCACCGACTACATTGGTTTTCGCATGAGCCTGAACCGCACGCAATGGCAGGCCTTGCGCGCCGAGATCGAAGAACAACACCGACAACCCGTGAAAGAAGCCACTGCATGACGGCCTCGAACCTGCCGTCCAGCGGCAACCAGACCTTGGCCCTGACCGGCCTGCGCTTTGATGCCAGCCTGGGCATCCTGGAGTCTGAAATCGACATTCCGCAACCGATTCAGGTCGATGCCGAACTGCACCTAGGGGTGCAACCGCTCTTGCCTGCGGACGACGACATTGGCCATGTGCTGGACTACCGCAAGGTGCGCACCATCATCATTGAGCTGTGCACGGCCGAGCATGTGAACCTGCTCGAAAGCCTGATCGGCAAGCTGGCGCACCGCCTGATGCAACTGCCCGGCGTGCTGGGCGTGCGGGTCAAAATCACCAAGCTCGAAATTTTTGACGACTGCGAAGTGGCGATTCGCATGGAAACCGGACAGTGGTAAGCGCCATGGAGAACAGCATGAACACAGCATGGGCCGAGCCCGAGGTGGAGACCACCGCGCCGTCGATCGGCAAGGAATTCAAGATTGAGCGCGAAACCCACAAGCTGGAAAAACGGCTGTGCCGCCAGGTGGGCCAGGCCATCGTCGACTTCAACATGATTGAAGAAGGCGATAAGGTGATGGTATGCGTATCGGGGGGCAAAGACAGCTACGCCATGCTCGATATTCTGCTCAAACTCAAGGCGCGCGCGCCCATCCACTTCGATCTGATCGCCGTCAATCTGGACCAGAAGCAACCCGGTTTTCCGGAGCACATCCTGCCCGCCTACCTGAAACAGGTGGGCGTGCCTTTTCACATCGAAAACCAGGACACCTACAGCATCGTCAAGCGTGTGGTGCCTGAGGGCAAGACCCTGTGCAGCCTGTGCAGCCGCCTGCGCCGGGGGATTCTGTACCGGGTGGCCGACGAGCTGGGCGCCACCAAGATTGCGCTGGGCCATCACCGCGACGACATGCTGCAAACGTTCTTTCTGAACATGTTCTTTGGCGGCAAGCTCAAAGGCATGCCGCCGAAGCTGGTGAGCGACGATGGCCGCCACATCGTCATACGCCCCATGGCCAACGTGGCTGAAAAAGACCTGACCCGCTGGGCGGCCCATCGGGAATTTCCCATCATTCCCTGCACCCTGTGCGGCAGCCAGGAAAACCTGCAACGCAAGCAGGTGGGCAACATGTTGCGCGAATGGGAGAAGAAATACCCCGGTCGCATCGAAAGCATGTTCAGCGCCCTGCAAAACGTAGTGCCCTCGCACTTGATGGACCGCAAGCACTACGGTTTTGAGGGCCTGCAAACTACCGGCGTAGCCAGCCCGGATGGCGACCTGGCCTTTGACCACGAAGATTTTCCGGTCGCGACCGTGCCCGGCCTGCAAGTGATTGCATCCTAATTGCCCATCTTCGATGAGACTCCTCCTTGCACTGTTTGTTGTACTGATCACATTGACTGGCTGCGCAGGCATGCGGGTGATCGATTCAGAAGTCCAGGCGGCCTCCACCTTGCCAGCGGGTACGCCAGCCATTCAGGGTCATTACCGCTTCGACCGCCTGCCCCTGCAAAACACCCCAGAAATCCAGGCAGAAGCGCAGCGTATGGAGGCGCTGGCGCAAACAGCGCTGGCCCGCCACGGCCTGATTCGTGACGATGCCCAGGCCAGGTATGGCGTGCAGCTGGGCGCACGCCTGCAAATGCGGGAATGGCGACGGCCCGGCAGCACCTCGGGTGGGCCTGGCTGGCGAGGAGACTGGATGAGCCATGGCTTCATCAACCTCAACCGCCCAGGAGCCGGCGTCGGCTTTGGTATGAGCTTTCCACCTTCCTACCTTTATCAATATGAGATCAGTGTCCTGATTCGCGACCTGAGCACGCATCAGGTGATGTTCGAGTCGCGTGCCACGCATGAAGGCCCGTGGTCAGACACCTCCATCGTGCTGGCGGCCTTGTTTGAAGCGGCTCTGAAAGATTTTCCGAATCCGCCAGCCGGCATCCGCAAGATCAACATCGAAGTCACGCGCTGACGTCAAGGCAACCATGCAAACAGCAACACGAATTTTGGCCATCCGCCACGGCGAAACCGCCTGGAACGTCGACACCCGAATTCAAGGCCACCTGGACATTCCCTTGAATGAGGTGGGCCACTGGCAAGCCGGGCGTGTGGCGCAAGGGCTGATGGAAGATACCGTGCACGCCATCTACACCAGCGATCTGCTGCGGGCCCAAGACACCGCCCGAGCTATCGCAGGAACCACCGGGGCCCCGCTCCAGACCATCACTGGCCTGCGCGAACGCTGTTTTGGGGTTTTCCAAGGCAAAACCTTCAAGGAAATCGAGGCCGAGTTACCGGAGCAGGCCCGGCTGTGGCGCCTGCGCGACCCCTCCTTTGCACCGGAAGGCGGAGAGTCTCTAACAGCTTTGCGCGAGCGTATCGCCGGTGTCGTACACACCCTGGCAGCGCAGCACCTGGGCCAACAGATCGTGCTGGTGGCTCATGGTGGCGTGATGGACGTGCTGTATCGGCTAGCCACAAGGCAGGACATTCAGGCACCGCGCACCTGGGAGCTGGGCAACACTGCCATCAATCGACTGCTGTGGACACCCGACGGACTGAGCCTGGTGGGCTGGGCAGACACCCGGCACCTGGACCAGAGCCTGGCACGGGATGAAACCAACACCTGAGACCTGGTGACGCGCAATGACGGATTCAGACTGGCAAGTGCGCGAAGACGAGATCGAGTTCAGTGCTATCCGGGCGCAGGGAGCAGGCGGTCAAAACGTCAACAAGGTGTCGAGCGCCATCCATCTGCGCTACAACATCCCACAATCCAGTCTGCCCGATGACATCAAGACCCGTCTGCTGGCACTGAATGATCAGCGAATCACCGAAGACGGCGTGATCGTCATCAAAGCCCAGACCAGCCGCAGTCAGGAGCAAAACCGCCTGGAAGCCATCGAGCGGCTGCAAGCTCTGATCAACGGCGTGGCCATCCCGCCCAAGCCCCGCAAAGCCACGCGCCCCACCCGCAGCTCACAACTCAAGCGCCTGGACACCAAAGCCACACGCGGGACCGTCAAAAAGCTGCGTTCACGCGTGTCGGGGATTTCAGGCGAGGGCTGAGCTCAAGCCACTGACGGTCAGGCCTGAAACAGATCATCGGGGTTGGTTTTGGGGGAAACGCCGAGGTGGCGGTAGGCCGCCAGGGTGGCGATGCGGCCACGGGGGGTGCGTTGCAGATAGCCCTGCTGAATGAGATAGGGCTCAATCACGTCTTCGATGGTTTCGCGTTCTTCGCCGATGCTGGCGGCAATGTTGTCCAAACCCACGGGCCCGCCGTCGAATCGGTGCACGACTGCCTCAAGCAGCTTGCGGTCCATCAGGTCGAAGCCCTGGGGATCAACATCGAGCATGGCCAGGGCCCGGTTGGCCATGTCCAGTGAGATGTGCCCGCCGCCCTTGACATCGGCATAGTCGCGCACCCGGCGCAGCAAGCGGTTGGCAATGCGGGGGGTGCCCCGGGAGCGGCGCGCAATCTCATAGCCTGCGTCGGCATCCATGGGCGCCTTGAGCAAACCCGCGCTGCGCTTGACAATCAGCGCCAGCTCCTCTGAGGTGTAAAACTCAAGCCGGGCCACGATGCCAAATCGGTCGCGCAACGGGTTGGTCAACATGCCCGCGCGGGTGGTGGCGCCCACCAGGGTAAAGGGCTGCAGGTCGAGCTTGATGGAGCGCGCAGCCGGGCCTTCGCCGATCATGATGTCGATCTTGTAGTCCTCCAGCGCGGGGTACAGGATTTCCTCGACCACTGGGCTCAGGCGGTGAATTTCGTCGATGAAGAGCACATCGTTTTTTTCAAGATTGGTCAGCAAGGCCGCCAGATCCTTGGGTTTTTCGAGCACCGGCCCACTGGTCTGGCGCAGGTTGACGCCCAGCTCCTGCGCCACGATATGGCTTAAGGTGGTCTTGCCCAGGCCCGGTGGCCCAAATAGCAAGACGTGATCTAGCGCCTCGCTGCGCATCTTGGCCGCGCTGATGAAAATTTCGAGCTGCTCGCGTATCTTGGTTTGGCCCACATACTCATCGAGCATCTTGGGCCGTAGCGCACGCTCAATGGCCTCTTCGTTGCTGGACACAGGCGCGGCGGACATCACACGTCGGGCGGGCGGGGCTGCGAAATCGTCGGTCTGTATGCTCACGTTGGCACTTTGGGTGGTTGGGTCGTCAGGCTGACAGAGATGAGCCGGGGGCACAAGGCGACCACTATAAACTCAAGTTGAGCCTGTTTTGTGCCGATAGCCCCTTTGTCATCCCCGGTATAAAACCAGGAAAAAACAACATCAACAAGAGCCCTCCACATGCCCGCATCCAAGCACATCAAGCGCTACCGAACCACGTCGAGGGCAATGACAACCGCTGGGTTGATAGGGGCCTTGATGTGGGTCAGCGCGAGCGCCATGGCAGCGACCAGCGCTGCGGGTGACGGCCACGGCGCTGCCGCCGCACCTGCCGCACACGCTGAAGCGAAAGACCCCAACGAGGAGCTCCAAAAACGCAAGGCGACGAAAGCACAGCCCCCCTCCATGGAAGAGCTGGGTGAACGCCTGCGTGCCAACCTCGAAGCCAAGGGCCTGGGTGCCAAAAGCATGAGCGTGCAACTCAAAGCCCCATCCAAGACCACAAGGCCCGTGCAGGTTGAAGCCTTGCACGACATTCCTGCCGTGCCCGGTCGGCTGGAAAACCCGGCCGTGAGTCGGCAGTACGCGCGTGCCAAGGCTGCAGCCACGCTAGGCCACGAGGGTGCGACTGTGCAGGCCGGACATGGTGCAGAAGCCCATTGGAGTTACGAGGGTGACACGGGGCCTCAAGCCTGGGGCAGGATGAAGCCCGAATTTGCCAGCTGCGCCAACGGCAAGCGCCAGTCGCCCATCAACATCGAAGACGCCAGCACCCTGATGGGACCGGCTGAACCTTTGCAGTTCGGCTACCAACTGAGCACGGGATCGGTGGTCCATAACGGGCACACCATCCAGGTGGATGTACTGGGGGAAAACACGCTGACCGTGCGCGGCTCGGTCTACCGCCTGGTGCAATTTCATTTTCATCACCCGGCTGAAGAGCAAATCAACTTTCGCAGCTTCGCCATGGTGGCGCACCTGGTGCACAGAAATGCCGAGGGTCAGCTGGCTGTAGTGGCTGTGCTGATGGACCCGGGCGAGGCCAATTCAGTCCTCAACAAGGTCTGGACTTACATGCCTCTGGACGTGAACGACCGGGTGCGCATGCCCATCGACGCGCTCAACCTGAACGAGTTGCTTCCCAAGGACCAGCGGTATTACCAGTTCATGGGCTCACTGACCACGCCACCGTGCAGCGAAAACGTGCTGTGGATGGTGCTGAAGACGCCGGCCACACTCAGCCGGGAGCAGCTGCGCCTGTTTGCCCAACTGTTTCCGCACAATGCCCGCCCCGTTCAGCCCGTGAATGGCAGGCCCGTGCGCAACGCCCAATAAAGCCCCCTCAGGGCACCGACGTCAGGTCGCGTCCGGCAAAAACAGCGACTGCAAGTCGGTCAGAAAGTCAAAGCCGCGCACGGTCGGGCGCACGCGAGCAAGGTCGCGTTCGAGCAGGCCCTGGCGCTCGCCCTGATCCAGTGCCTGTGCGATAGCGGTGATGGGCAGTCCGGTGCGCTCGCTGAACTGCACCAGGCTGAAGCCCTCTTTCAGACGCAGGGCGTTGAGCATGAACTCAAAGGGCAAGTCAGCCCGAGCCACATCGTCGTCCTGGGTCAGTGCCTGGCCTGCCAAAGCTTTCTCCATGTAAAGCCGCGGTTCGCGAAAGCGCACTTGGCGCACCACCCGGTGAGCAAAGCTGAGCTTGCTGTGCGCCCCTGCGCCTATGCCCAGATAGTCGCCAAACTGCCAGTAGTTGAGGTTGTGAAAACACTTGTGGCCGTCTCTGGCATAGGCTGACACCTCATAGCGGTACAGACCCGCACTGGCAGTGGCGTCCGTGATGGCATCAAGCATGTCAAAAGCCAAGTCATCCTCGGGAACCACCGGCGGAAACTTGGCAAAGTAGGTGTTGGGCTCGATCGTCAGGTGGTAGACCGACAAGTGCGGCGGACTCAAGGCCAGCGCGGTTTTCACATCGTCCTGCAGTTGCGCCAGAGACTGCCCCGGCAGGGCGTACATCAGGTCCAGGTTGAAAGTGTCAAACGCCTGTGCGGCCTCTTCAACCGCCGCCAAAGCCTGCGCCCGGTTGTGCACCCGGCCCAGCGCCTGCAGGTGCGCATCATTGAAACTCTGCACCCCCACCGACAAGCGAGTCACGCCGGCCGCGCGGTAGGCCCGAAATCGGTCTTTTTCAAAGGTGCCGGGGTTGGCCTCGAGGGTGATTTCGCAGTCGGCATCCAGCCGCAGACGGGCCCGCACATCGCTGAGCAAGCGGTCGATGGCCTCGGGCGAAAACAGACTGGGCGTCCCTCCGCCCATGAAGATGCTGTGGATGGGCCGCCCCCAGATCAAGGGCAAAGCAGCCTCCAGGTCGGCGATCAATGCCTGGATATAGGCCTGTTCCGGGAAGGCGCCCGCAGAGGCCTCGTGCGAATTGAAGTCGCAATACGGGCATTTCTTCAGGCACCACGGCAGGTGGATGTAGAGGGACAAAGGGGGCAAGGCCGATAGCTGCAACGTGCCGGGGCGCATGTAATGCTGCGGGTCGGCTGGACGGCCGTCGGGCGCAGCTGGCAAAGGCGCATGGCCCGCACCAGCAGAAATAATTGGGATCTGACCCCCATTTTTCGTCATGAGGCCAGCCAGCTCTCGCGCATGAGCGCAACCATGGCGCGTGCAGACCGACCGCGGTGGCTGTGGGCGTTTTTGACCTCGGTGGGCAGCTGGGCAAAGGTCTGGCCAAACTCGGGAATCCACATCACCGGGTCAAATCCAAAGCCGTTGGTGCCCATGCGCTCGCGGGCAATGTCGCCCACCACACGGCCCACGGCGATCAGAGGTTCGGGGTCTTGTGGGCTGCGCACGGCCACCAGGGTACTGACCATGGCTGCGCGACGGTGGTCGATGTCGCGCATCTGCTCCAGCAGCGCCGTGACGTTTTCGTCATCGCCCTTGGGCAGGCCAAACTGGGTCGCGTAGTACGCGGTATCCACGCCCGGCAATCCGCCAAAGGCATCGACGCACAGACCTGCGTCATCGGCCACGGCTGGCAGGCCGCTGAACTGAGCTGCGTGACGGGCCTTGGCCAAGGCGTTTTCAACAAACGTACGAAAAGGCTCCTCTGCCTCTGGAATGCCCAGCTCGCCCTGCGTCACCAGTTGCAGCCCCAGAGGCGCAAACAGGACCTGCAGCTCCGCCAGCTTGCCTTTGTTGTTGGAGGCCAGAACGATTTTTTTCATCATGGCTTTCAGGCAGACAGGGCCCGCTGTTGCAGGTCCATCAATTCCAGAATGCCTTTTTCAGCCAGCGCCAACATGATGTCCATCTCGGCGCGCGAAAACGCGACGCCCTCAGCTGTGCCTTGCACTTCCACAAAACGGCCGGTACCCGTCATGACCACATTCATGTCGGTGTCGCAGGTGGAGTCTTCGGTGTACTCCAGATCCAGCAACGGCGTGCCCTGCACCACACCGACAGAAATAGCGGCCACAGGGGCCACGATGGGCGAGGCGCTGAGCTTGCCAGTTTTGATCAGGTGGTTGACGGCGTCCTGCGCCGCCACAAACGCACCGGTGATGCTGGCAGTGCGGGTGCCGCCGTCGGCCTGCAGCACATCGCAGTCAATCTGGATGGTGCGTTCGCCCAGGGCCTTGAGGTCGAAAACGGCGCGCATGGAGCGGCCAATCAGGCGCTGAATCTCCTGGGTACGACCACTTTGCTTGCCGCGTGCGGCCTCGCGGTCGCTACGCGTGTGGGTGGCGCGCGGCAGCATGCCGTATTCGGCCGTCACCCAGCCTTCACCACTGCCCTTTTTGTGGCCGGGCACTTTTTCCTCGACTGAGGCAGTGCACAGGACACGGGTGTCACCAAACTCGATCAGCACGGAACCCTCGGCATGGCGGGTGTAGCCACGGGTGATGCGCACCGGGCGCAGTTGGTCCGGTGCACGGGCACCGCTTCGAACATAGTCAGTCATCAGCAAATCCTTATCAGGCTGGACAGGCGCAAGCGCCAGGTTTCAACGTCAGGTTTTGTGGGCACCGCGTCGGATGGCCTCATTGATCTCTTGTACCGATCGGTCTATGGCGGCGTCATCCAATGGGACTGGGGCGACAAACGCCAGGTCGAGCCCATCACTCAAAAAGGTCGAGGCAAAGGCCTCAGGTCGAAGCGTATTGGCATAGCCTACGCCGCCGTCAACGGCACTGTCGGGGGCATGCCACTGAACGGCCAGTACCGTGACGTTGTCACAGTTCGGGCCACCATGATCCAGTGCGGCACCCACCAGCTCAGGCACAGCCTCATGCAGAGGTTTGCTGCGCAGGCAGTCCAGAATCAGCGTCTCCTCCAGGTTGTCCCAAAGACCGTCGGAGCACAACAAAATCTGGTCATCCGGATGCAGGCCAAACGGTCCGACGACATCAAACTCTGGCAACAGACTGGACCCCAGACAGGTGTACAGCACATGGCGCCCCGCGTTGGCGGCAGGGCTACCAGGAATGCCTATGCGCTGTTCACTGTAAGAATGGTCGCGGGTGCGCACCTGCAGAGCGCCATCACGCACCAGGTAAAAGCGGGAGTCGCCGCAGTGGATCCAGCTCACCTGGCCATCATGCAACAGGGCCGCAACCAGAGTGGTGCGTGGCGTATCTTTCATGCCCCGATCCTGGGCGTAGCTCACAATTTTTTGATGCGCAGCCATCAAGGCTGTCTTCAAAAATGCAGGGCCATCCAGTGCAGATACGCCACCCTGTTCCTGATAAAGGGCCGCCATGGCTTGCAGGGCGAGTCGAGCAGCCACTTCACCATCGGGGTGCCCGCCCATGCCATCGGCCAGCAAAAACAAGGCCGAGTCGCGGGTGTAGCAATACCCCATTCGGTCCTCGTTTTTGTCGCGCCCGCCTTGGCGGCTGAGCTGAAAAACGGAAAACTTCATTTGCCCTTGTCAGGCTGCCCAGTGATCGACTTGCCCGCCTTGACGGCCTCCTCTGCAACATTCTCAAATTGCATGCGGAGTTTTTCGGTAACAGACATGCGGGTGTAGCGCCGCTCGACCTCGCGATTGAGCTCTTTTTGCAAGGCAAAAACCGATTGCGGCCTTGACTGCGGGTCCAGGGCCATGCACCACTCCACCACCTGGATCAAGCTGTCAGAGTAAACACCGCGCAACTTGGCGAGCGAAGCCACCATCCGGTCCTTGTCATTGCGCTGCGTGGCTTCTGTGGGCGGATAGCCCTGCATGCATGCAAACATACATGCGCCCACCGCGTACAAGTCGGTCCACGGCCCCATGCTGGTATCGCGCCGGTACATCTCGGGTGCAGCAAAGCCCGGTGTGTACATGGGTCGCACGAAATTGCTCTCCTTGGTCAGCACCTCGCGCGCGGCACCAAAATCAATCAGCACCGCCTTGTCATCTTCTGTGATGAAGATGTTGGCGGGCTTGATGTCCAAGTGCAGCATCTTGTGCTGGTGCACGATGCGCAAGCCCCGCAATATCTCGTCAAACAAGGAACGGATGGTGGACTCGCGAAAGACCTTGGCCTGGCTCAAGTCCCTAGCGGTGATGATGAAGTCCTGCAGGGACGCGCCCTCCAGGTAATTCATCACCATGTAAACAGTTTCATTTTCGCGAAAGAAGTTCAGCACGCTCACCACCGACGGGTGAGAAATCTGCGCCAGTGCGCGCCCTTCTTCGAAAAAGCTCTTCAGTCCCAACCGGTACAGCGACAGCTTTTCTGGCGTCACATTGGGGACTCGCTCGCCGCTGGTACGCGTCGTCAGGGCTGCGGGCAAGTACTCCTTGATGGCCACTTGCTCGCCCTGCTCGTCCATCGCCAGATACACCACACCGAAGCCACCCGCAGCGACCTTGCGCACCACGCGATAGCCGCCGACCAAGGTGTCAGGCAACAAGGGCGCGGGCTTGACCTTCGACATAAATTGGGGGGAGTTAGCGTCTGAACAGACTGAACCGGGTTATTCTCTCAGGCTTTCAACGTTACGAGTCGAACAGCCGATGCCAGTTTACAGCATGACTGGGTATGCCAGTGCGCAGCACTCCGCTGCCGTTTCCAGCCCGGATACGGATGCAAAACCCACCTCCCCCATGTTGCTTGGACTGGAGATACGCGCGGTCAACAGCCGGTTTCTGGACCTGACGTTTCGCTTGCCTGAGGATCTGCGCCAATTTGAACCTGCCCTGCGTGAACTGCTCAACGCGCGACTCAAGCGTGGCAAGGTGGAAGTACGTGCGGCGCTCGAAGCGGGCAATGCAGGCACCATCAGCGACCCCAGTACCCGTTTGTTGCAGCGCCTCAACGCCGTTCAGGACAACGTGCGCGCCTGGCTACCCGAGGCTCGCCCTTTGAGCGTGGCGGACGTGTTACGGCTGTCGATGTCAGAACAAGGCCCCAGCCGGGACTGGAGCAAGGCTTTGATGCCCCTAGCTGAGCGGGTGCTGAAAGACCTGCTCGCCGCTCGCCAGCGTGAGGGCGCGCGTCTGGCGACCATGTTGCTGCAGCACATCGAACAATTGCGCGCCTTGGCTGCGCAGGCGGCGCCCATGGTGCCCAAGCTGGTCGAACAGCAACGCGCCCGTTTCATGCAGCGCTGGCAAGAGGCCATGGGCATCACAGAGGGCGGAACAAGCCCTGAAGCAGCACAAGACCGGGCCTTGTCAGAAGCCACGGCATTTGCCATCCGCATCGATGTTGCAGAAGAAATTACGCGTTTGAACTCGCACCTGGACGAATTGGAGCGCCTGATCAAAAAAGGCGGTGAAATCGGCAAACGCCTCGACTTCCTGATCCAGGAGCTCCACCGGGAGGCCAACACCATGGGCTCCAAGTCGGCTGCACTGGAGCTGACGCACATTTCGGTCGACATGAAAGTGCTGATCGAGCAAATGCGCGAGCAGGTGCAAAACATCGAATAACACACTCGTTGCCCGGCATGGCACGGCGCTTTTTTGACCCCGATCACTATGGACTATCCCGGTAATTTATTTGTCGTAGCCGCCCCAAGTGGGGCTGGCAAATCCAGCCTCGTGAAAGCGCTGATGGAGCTTGATGCGCGTGTGCAGCCCTCGGTGTCCCACACCACGCGTGCACCACGCGGCCAGGAAAAGCACGGGCGAGAGTATTTCTTCATCAGCAATGCCGAATTCGACGCCATGGTGGCAGCCGATGCCTTTCTGGAATGGGCCCACGTGCACAGCAACCGTTATGGCACCTCGCGCAAGGCAATTGAAGAACGCATGGCGCAAGGTGCGGACGTCATCCTTGAAATCGACTTTCAGGGTGCCATTCAGGTCAAGCGCCTGTTTTCCAACGCGGTGTGCATCTTCATCCTGCCACCGAGCTGGGAGGAATTGCGGTCACGCCTGGAGCGTCGTGGCGAAGACCCGGCAGAGACCATAGAACTGCGGCTGAAAAACGCAGAGCTTGAGGTTGCGCAGGCCAAAGAATTCGACTTCGTTATAATCAACGACTCTTTTGACCGAGCGCTTTTCGACATGAAAGCCATCGTTCATGCCCAGCGGCTCAAGTATTCGGCTCAGCGCCGTGCCCGGGCCGACACCTTTGAAGCATTGCACATTCTGTAATGCCCACCTCTTGAATCGGAGTACCTCATGGCCCGCATTACCGTTGAAGACTGCCTGGAGCAGATCCCCAACCGCTTCCAGCTAGTCTTGGCTGCGACCTATCGCGCACGCATGCTCAGCCAAGGTCATACCCCCAAGATTGACAGCAAGAACAAGCCTGGCGTCACGGCCCTGCGCGAAATTGCTGCGGGCAAGGTAGGCATAGAAATGCTGAAAAAAGTGCCCCTCTGAGCACAAGGATCGTCGGAACGAAAGCACCGCTCGCGGTGCTTTTTTTATGGGCCGCGCCATGAACGATGCAGCACGCTATATTTGACAGACCTGTCAGGCGATCAAACCACCCTACACACGCATGCCCTTGTCCGAAGCCCACCGCCATCAAGGCACCGCACAAGCTGTCGCCACAGCTGAGGCCGCCAGTTTCGCGGGCCTCACGGACCGACTGAATTACCTTTCAACAAGTGACCTAGACCGGGTTCGACAGGCTTACCGTTTTGCAGACGAAGCACATTTGGGGCAGTTGCGCAGCAGCGGCGATCCCTACATCACGCACCCGATTGCAGTCGCCGCTCAATGTGCCGAGTGGAAGCTGGATGCACAAGCGCTGATGGCCGCACTGCTGCATGACACGCTAGAAGACTGCGGCATCACCAAAGTCGAGTTGATCGAGCGTTTTGGCGCCCCGGTAGCTGAACTCGTGGACGGGCTGACCAAACTGGAAAAACTGCACTTCACTACACGCGAAGAAAATCAAGCCGAGTCCTTCCGCAAGATGCTGCTCGCCATGGCCAGGGACGTGCGAGTGATTCTCATCAAGTTGGCGGATCGCAGTCACAACATGCGCACCCTGTCAGACATGCCTCGCAGCAAGTGGCAGCGTATCTCGTCGGAAACCCTGGAAATCTACGCCCCCATTGCGCACCGACTGGGCCTGAATCAGACCTACCGTGAGCTGCAGGACCTGTCGTTCAGACACATGAGGCCCTGGCGTTACACGGTGCTGTCCAAAGCGGTAGCCAAATCCCGCAGCCGCCGCCGCGACCTGATACAAAAAGTCCAGAAGGATGTCGAAGCAGCCTTTGAACGCACCGGCATGAAGGTGCGTATCTCCGGCCGCGAAAAGTCGCTCTACTCCATTTACCGCAAGATGCATGACAAACACCTGAGCTTTGCCCAGGTCACAGACATGTATGGCCTGCGGGTGCTGGTTCCCAGCATTTCAGACTGCTACACCGCCTTGGGAACCTTGCACCAACTCTACAAGCCGGTACCCGGCAAGTTCAAGGACCACATCGCCATCGCCAAGGTCAATGGCTACCAGTCGTTACACACCACTTTGGTAGGGCCCGCTGGGGTGAACGTCGAATTCCAGATGCGCACCGAGGCCATGCATGTGGTGGCCGAGTCGGGCGTTGCTGCGCATTGGCTGTACAAGGCCAATGGACCGGGTAGCGCCAGCGCGGACCGCCTGGGTAACCAATGGCTACAGTCTTTGCTCGACATCCAGAATGAGACGCGCGACGCCGCTGAATTCTGGGACCACGTCAAAGTGGACCTGTTTCCCGATGCGGTTTATGTTTTCACGCCCAAAAGCCAGATCATGGCCATGCCACGGGGTGCAACGGCGGTGGACTTTGCCTACGCCATCCACAGCGATGT
The DNA here is from genome assembly GCA_041168905.1 of Pseudomonadota bacterium. Lineage (GTDB taxonomy): Bacteria > Pseudomonadota > Gammaproteobacteria > Burkholderiales > Burkholderiaceae_C > JBEEJZ01. The sequence continues at coordinate 17,565 of JBEEJZ010000197.1, forward strand.
GGGGGACCGCACCATAGGTGCACGCATCAACGGCGAACAAGTCCCCCTGCGCACCGAGCTCAAAAATGGTGATGTCATTGAGGTGGTCACCGCACCGATGTCCGCCCCGAACCCGGCTTGGCTCAGTTTTGTGCGCACCGGACGGGCGCGCTCGAAAATTCGCCACTACCTCAAGACCATGGCGGACACCGACGCCCACAGCCTCGGTCACAAGCTCCTGGTGCAGGCGCTACGGGCCGAGGGCATAGAGCAGTTGCCACCACACACCGACGAGGTCGGACGCAGCCTATGGGAAAAATTGCTGCATTTCACCGGGAACAAGACGCCCGATGAACTGATGGCAGATATCGGTCTGGGCAAGCGGATTGCCAACATCGTGGCCAAGCGCATCGTGAATCTGCTGGCAGACCACGGTGCCAAGCCCGATGCCCTGCTACTCAGCCGTGAACGCTTTGCGGCCAGTAACAACATGGCGGCCACCAGCGTGACGCTGGACGGTAGTGAGAACGCCTCGGTCAGGTTTGCCCTTTGCTGCCGGCCGGTTCCTGGCGACCCGATCTCTGGTTATCTGGGGCATGGAGAGGGCTTGGTAGTGCACACCCGAAATTGCCATGTAGCCAGCAAACTTCAGCACAAGGACAGCGAACGCTTCATTTCAGTGGACTGGGCAGACGAGCCCGTGCGGGCGTTCGAAACGGATGTGGTGATCACCGTCACCAACGGCAAGGGTGTGCTGGCACGGGTGGCTGCATCGCTGGCAGCGTCCGAGGCCGACATCACTCACATTGAAATGGGACAAGATGGTTTGCAGCAGGCGCTTGACCTGCGCTTCACGATTGCCGTTCGAGACAGTGCGCATCTCGACAGCATCATGCGCAACTTGCAGCGCACACCGTCGGTGCTTCGGGTACGTCGGAGCTCGGCAGACTGACAGCAGCGACGGCGCGCTGCTTCAGGCCTGCTTCGGTGCAGGATAGTTCACCGACACAATTTCGATATCGCGAACGCCCACCGGCGTGACAAGTTTGAGGACATCACCCTCGCGTGCTTTGAGCAGCGTACGTGCCACCGGAGACACCCAGCTGACCTGGCCCTGAGCGCTGTCGGCCTCGTCAATACCCAGGATGGTGATAGTTCTTTCGGTGCCATCATCCTCTAGGTAGACCACCGTCGCACCGAAGAAAACCTGATCGCTTCCGTGGTGCACGCTGGGGTCCGTGACTTCGGCCTTTTCGAGACGTTTGGTTAAAAACCGTATGCGCCGATCAATCTCGCGCAGACGCTTTTTTCCATACAGGTAGTCACCATTTTCAGACCGGTCCCCATTGCTGGCCGCCCAATGCACGATCTCCACCATCTTGGGCCGCTCCTCGTCCATCAAGGTTGAAAATTCGGCCCTGAGTCGGGCAAAGCCCTGGGGGGTAATGTAGTTTTTGCCGCCGGGCGGCAATGCAGGCAGCAAGGCCTCATCGTCTTCTTCGGAATCAGATTCGCGGGTGAACGCCTTGCTCATCGTGCTGCTCAAAACCGGAGAAAATCAGAAATAAAAAAACCTGCAACTTTTGACGGTTGCAGGTTTTTTGTTTGGTGCGGCTGGCAGGAATCGAACCCACGACCCCTTGGTTCGTAGCCAAGTACTCTATCCAGCTGAGCTACAGCCGCTAAGCCTCTAGTGTAGCACGGCTTGGGGTCACATTTGCCGCAGCTCGGCACAAATGAGTATTTGTCGCCGATCAGTCACGTTGATGAGAGCGGAACACCAGCGCCTCAGGGCTCCGAGCAACCTGGTGCTTGACGGCTCGCAAGCTCCCATTTCTGTTGACGCCTAGAGTCGAGATCTGACTCACAACGGAGTGGCGGACATGAGCAAGGTATTGGTGGTGACTTACTCCCTGACGGGCACCAGCCGCAGGCTTGCGCGGCAATTGTGTAGCCTGCAGGCTTGGCCCATGGGCGAAATCCGGGAGGCTCGCCCACGCAAAGGCGTGCCGGGCATCTTGAGATGCCTGCTGGACTCCTGGTGGAAGCGAACGCCTGAGGTCGCCTATACCGGACCGCCCCCCATAGCGTTTGATACCGTCGTATTGGTTTCACCCATTTGGGCCTATCGACTGGCAGGGCCCATGCGCAGCTTTGTGTGCTCACGGCAGAAACAATTGCCCGACGTCGCCATGATTTCTGTCATGGGTGGCGCGGGTGCACAGCATGCCGAAGCCGAGGTGGTCGAGTTACTGGGTCGCCCCCTGATTCTGAGCACCGCTTTCACACAAAAAGAAATACTGGCCCACGCATGCACTGACCGCTTGAAAGCGTTTGCATCGGCCTTGGAAACAGCTCAGGACCTGCACACACCGTCGCGCGCTCCCATCTGGAAGCCGCAGGTCGTTTAACAACTTCAAACGACCCAGCCTGTCATCACTTCAACGCCCACAAGCACGGGCATCAACCCAGGAGATATTTATGAACATTGGATCTATCTGCACCCGCGACGTCGTGACCGTCGATCAGGACATGAGCCTGCAGGAAGTCGCGCAGAACATGCGCGACAAACATGTGGGCTCTGTGGTGGTGATCGGCAACTCACTCCAAGGCACTTCAGTGCTTGGCGTTGTTACGGACCGGGATTTGGCCCTGCAGATCCTGACCCACACGCCAAACGGCACAAGCGTCACTATCGGCAGCTTATGCAGCGGTCGGCTCGTCGCCATCCCCCTGGATGCATCCATATCCGATGCTGTATTGGCGATGGAAAGCGAAGGCGTGCGTCGCTTGCTGGTGACCGGCGATCAAAAGGAGCTCGTGGGGCTCGTCTCACTTGATGACCTGCTTGAAGCTTGGGCCACCGACATGTCACGACTCGCACAGTCATTGAAAAAAGCGCGGGCACGCGAGATCAGGGCCAGCCTGAGCCCCTTGACCTATGCCGGCGTGCCACTGACCTTGCCCAACGAGGCACTGCTGCCATCGTGGCAGGCATCCTTGCAAGCAGCATGAAGCCCAACCCACTATCGCAAGGAGCACGAACATGATGCCCGAGTTGATCGTGATCGCGAACGCGACCCAGGCCCGCATGCTGCGTCGCACGTCTCTGGATGCCGCTTTGGAACCTATGGCCGAACTTTCACACGCTGCCGGCCGAGCCAAAGGAATCGAGCTAAACGGCGCAAGACCGGGACATGGTGGAAGTGACCATCACCCTGGGGGTGTGCGATTTGAACCCAGGTTGGACGCACGGCGCAAGCAGCACCGGATTTTTGCCAGAGAGATCTCGAAGTGGATCGAAGATGCGCTGACCTCGGGAACATATCAAGGGTTGAGCGTGTTTGCCTCTTGTCCGTTTCTAGGTGAGCTCAAGGCCCAGCTGGGGCCCCATGCGCGAAAAAGCATGCATGCGGCCATCGACACTGACCTGAGCGCCTTTCATCACCAGGCACTGGCTCACCGCATTCATGATGCGTTGCAATGGAAACCGGCACCTGGAACCATGGCCCATTAACTGAAGCTCTGGCACTTATCATCGTGTTTTAGCCTGGGCCGTTAGCCGGCCCGGCGAACACGAGGTAGTGTGCATGCGTTTTCTCATTCGGGCTCTGGGCCTGTTGTCTTTTTGCTTTGTAACGGGGCTCGCAGGGGCCCAGACAGCCAAAACACTCACTTTTGGCGTTGTACCGCAACAGGCTGCATCTGAACTGGCCGAGACCTGGTCACCCGTGCTGGCATGGCTGTCCCGGCACACCGGCATCAACCTTCGGTTTTCTACAGCGCCAGATATCCCAAGCTTCGAGCAGCGCCTGGCCAAGGAAGAATACGACCTGGCCTACATGAATCCATACCACTTTGTGGTGTTCAATGAAGCGCCTGGCTACCAGGCGCTGGCTCGTGCCAAGGATCTTCGCTTGCAGGGCTTGATCGTGGTGCGCAAAAACAGCACCGTCAAAAACCTCAAGGACTTGAACGGGCAAACACTGGTTTTCCCGGCACCTGCAGCGTTTGCAGCCAGCATCTTGCCCAGAGCCGAGCTGCGCAGGCAGGGCATCAACTTCACACCACGGTTTGTGTCATCTCACGACTCGGTCTACCTTGCGGTAGAAAAAGACCTTTTCGCCGCTGGCGGTGGTATCAACCGCACCTGGGAATTGCTGGAGGCTGACGTTGCGCAAAATCTGCGCATCCTCTGGAAGACACCTAATTACACTGCGCACGCCATTGCCAACCACCCCCGAGTCACGTCAGAGCAGCGCGCCACCCTGCTGAAGGCTATGGCGGCCATGACGGAGGATCCGGAAGGACTGAAGCTGCTCAAAACCATCGGATTCAAGGGTTTTGAACCTGCTGCCAATGCTGACTGGAACGATGTTCGGGCACTCAAAATACAGCCCAGCGACGCTCAGATCCAAAACTGATGATCACCTAACTGAAGGTCATTCGCCACCCTTGCACTAGCGTCCAAACGATGTCTTTTCGGCTCAAAACCATCCTGGGTGTCGCCCTGATCGAGGCCATCATGCTTGCGCTGCTGATCATTAGCGTCATGACGATGCTGACCCAGACCAACGAAGACCTGGTTCAACGCCATGCGCACATCACGGCGGACAATTTCGCAGCCATGGCCAAGGAGCCACTTCTATCAAGTGATCTTGCCCGGCTACAGGCCACCGTGGGCACGCTGACCAAAAACGCGGACGTGGTGTATGCCCGCATCCTCGATCAGGATGGGCGTGAGTTGGCTGCAACCGCCTTGAAACCTGCAGCCTTCGCGCCAGACGACACCCTAGAACAAGCACTGGATGGGGTTTTTGACGTGTTTAGCCCGGTGAAGGTGGGCCAACAGGCTGTCGGCGTCGTCCAACTTGGGCTGGATGTGCAAAACCTGCGGCAAACCGTCGAACGCGCCCAACTCTGGAGCTGGGGCATTGCAGCTGCCGAGCTGCTGCTGGTGGGGCTGTTTTCCCTGGCGCTAGGCACTTACCTGACGCGTCACCTGAAGTTGCTCAGCGATGGCGCTGCAGCCATCAGGGAAGGCCAACTGGGTATTCAGATACCGGTCAGTGGCGGAGACGAACTGGCCCAGGTATCGCTCGCCTTCAACACCATGTCGCTGCAACTGAAAGAAGAACGGGATCGACAGCAAGCCATCACGCACGATCTGTTGGCTGCGCGCGAGGCAGCGGAGGCTGCAGCACTCGCCAAAAGCCGTTTTCTGGCCACGGTCAGTCATGAATTACGCACCCCCATGAACGGCATCCTGGGCATGGCCCAGCTGCTTCAGCAGGCGGATCTGAGCGAGGCCAAGCGCCAGGAGTTTGTGCGCGTCATTCTGCAATCGGGCCAGACTCTGCTGGCCTTATTGAATGGCATTCTGGATTATTCGAAACTCGAAGCAGGCAAATTGCACATCGACAGCCAGTCCTTTGACTTGCCCTCGCTGTTAAAAGAAACCTTGCTGCCGTTTAAGGGAGAGGCCGCGCTCAAGGGGCTGGACTGGCATTTGAGCTGGGAGGGGCCCAACAATACCGTGTACGAGGGCGATGCCCTGCGGCTTCGTCAAATTGTGAGCAACCTGGCCAGTAATGCCATCAAATTCACCGCGCAAGGCGCCATACAGATACGGGCCCAGGAATTGGCGCGAGAAGGCGACAAGGCGGAACTGTTGTTTGAAATCAAGGACACGGGCATCGGCATTAACCCGGAACAACAAGATTCACTGTTCCAGGCATTCACCCAGGCGGAGAACTCAACCACACGACGGTTCGGGGGAACCGGGCTGGGCTTATCAATTGTGCGCAGCCTGGTCGAGCTCATGGGGGGGCAGGTGGGTCTGCGCAGCACACCTGGTCAAGGTTCCACTTTTTGGTGTCGGATCCCACTCGGCTGGCAAGAAAAGAATCCACTGGCACCCCAACTCGACTCCCAGCCAACGCCCCTCCCTAGACCCCACTGGCACGGACTCAAGCGGGTGCTGGTGGTGGAAGACAACCCGCTGAATCAGAACATCATTCGCAACCTGCTGGAACCCCTGGGCATCGCCGTCGCCGCAGTGGATGACGGTGCTCAGGCTTTGGCGGAACTCAAGGGCGAACCGCCGCCCGATCTGATCTTGATGGATCTTCAAATGCCAGTGATGAACGGCTTTGACGCCACGCAGGCCATCCGTCAATCGCCAGCGCCGAACCATCTTTCCACCACGCCCATCGTCGCCCTCACGGCAGATGCTTTTGAACATGTACGCGCAAAATGCCTGCAGGTCGGCATGAA
>JBEEJZ010000198.1:0-45038 GCA_041168905.1 Pseudomonadota bacterium
TAGAATCGACGGCATGTCTTACCTTGTCCTCGCGCGCAAATACCGCCCCCGCAATTTCACCGAAATGGTGGGGCAAGAGCACGTGGTGCAGGCCCTGACCAACGCATTGGTGCAGCAGCGCTTGCACCATGCCTATTTGTTCACGGGCACCCGGGGCGTGGGCAAGACCACGGTTTCCCGAATTTTGGCCAAGTCACTCAATTGCCAGGGCCCCGATGGGCAAGGCGGCATCACCGCCGAGCCATGCGGCGTGTGCCAGGCTTGCCGCGACATCGACGCCGGGCGGTTTGTGGATTACACCGAACTGGATGCGGCCTCCAACCGTGGTGTGGACGAAGTGCAAAGCCTGCTCGAGCAGGCGGTTTACAAGCCGGTGCAAGGGCGCTTCAAGGTCTTCATGATCGACGAGGTGCACATGCTGACTAACACGGCCTTCAATGCGATGTTGAAGACGCTGGAAGAGCCGCCCGAATACCTGAAGTTTGTGCTGGCCACCACCGACCCCCAGAAAGTACCGGTCACGGTGCTGTCGCGCTGCCTGCAGTTCAACCTGCGCCCCATGGCCCCCGAAACCGTGCGCGAGCATCTGGGGCGAGTGCTTCACATCGAGGGTGTTGAGGCCGATGCGGTGTCTTTGCGCTTGTTGGCCCGCGCTGCGCGCGGTTCCATGCGTGACGCCCTCAGCCTGACCGACCAGGCGATCGCCTTTGGCGGAGGACAACTGCAAGAGACGAGCTTGCGCCAGATGCTGGGCAGTGTGGATCGCAGCTATGTGTTTCGCCTGATAGCAGCTTTGGCTGGTGGCGATGGCCAGACGGTGGTGGAAACCTCCGAGCAGCTGCGGCTCAATGGCTTGAGTGCGGCCTCCACCCTGGAAGAAATGACCATGGTGCTGCAGCGCATGGCCGTTTTGCAGGCGGTGCCCGCTGCGGCGGCAGACGAGTCTGACCCGGATGATGCCGACATGCGCCGATTGGCCAACCTGATGCCACCCGACGAAACCCAGCTGCTGTACAGCATCGGCCTGCATGGCCGTGCCGAATTAGGCTTGGCACCCGACGACTACGCGGCACTGACCATGGTCTTGCTGCGGCTGCTGGCCTTCAAACCCGCAGGTTTTGTAGCCACGGCTGAAAAAAAAACACTGAATGAGCCGCTTGCACCGCTCAAGCCGGTGCCCGTGGCTGCACGGGATGCTGTTCAAGCGTCGGTAGTAGGCCCAGCGGCTCCACCAACGCCACCCGCACCCGCACCCGCACCCCCACCCGTAGTTGCGCCTGTGGTGCAAGTGGTCCCTGCCACGGCACCCTTATCCATGTCACGGGGGGGCGCTCCATCCTCTGACCACGTCGCCGCAGAGAAGGCCCAGACACCTCAGCTGGCTGAAGTTCCTGTGCCTGAGCAGTGGTCTGAACAGGCGGGTGTGATGACGGATGTGGCAGTCGATGTGCCGGCGGCAGTCGAGGCGGCACCTTCGCTTGTCACGCCTGATGGTGACTTTTGGTATGCCACGGTGCAGCAATTGGTCGCAGCCGAGGCGGTGACCGCCTTGGCCCGTGAATTGGCTTTGCAGTCCCAACTGGTGCAGCGTGATGCAGACCATTGGCAGTTGCAGGTGGAGCGTGAATCTTTGACCCAGCCCGGTAGCCGCGACCGTTTGCAGGCCGGTTTGGCCAGCATCGGGCATGCTGTGCGGGTGTCTGTGAGTGTTGGTGCCATCACCGACAGCCCGGCGCGGCGCAACGCAGCCCAGGCAGAGGCCAAACAACGGGCGGCAGAAAAAATCATCCTCGACGACCCCTTCGTGCAGTCCATGATGCAGGAATTTGGGGCGAAAATCGTTCCAGGTTCGATCAGGCCACTGGACTGAATCCCACTGGTTCCCGTGCCATGTCAGTGGCGGCGCGTGCGACCGTGGCCTCATACTCCCATCATTTTCAAGACGTCAGATAAGGAATCTCCATGTTCAACAAAGGACAACTCGCTGGTCTCATGAAGCAGGCCCAGGCCATGCAGGACAACATGAAAAAAGCCCAGGAAGAACTGGGCAATATTGAGGTCACGGGTGAGTCGGGTGCCGGCCTGGTCAAGGTGACCATGACCTGCAAGCACGATGTGCGTCGCATCACGATCGACCCCAGCTTGCTGGCCGAAGACAAGGACATGCTGGAAGACCTGGTTGCCGCCGCTTTCAATGCCGCCGTGCGCAAGGCGGAAGACACCTCGCAAGAAAAAATGGGCAAGCTGACTGCAGGTATGCCGGGTTTGCCCGGCGGCATGAAGTTCCCGTTCTGACGCGGACCACCGAAGTGCCCGGGGCTGCCGTTGTGACCCTCGCTCATGTCTGACGCGCACGCACTCGATGCATTGATCCAGGCTTTGCGGCGCTTGCCGGGTGTGGGTGTGAAGTCGGCCTCGCGCATGGCTTTTCATTTGTTGCAACATGACCGCCCCGGGGCGCAGGCTTTGTCTGCTGCGCTGGCCCACGCTGTTCAGCACACCCGCCACTGCGAGCGTTGTCACAGCTTTACGGAGGCGCAGATCTGCATGCTTTGCCAGGATCCCCGGCGCGATGCGACCCAGCTCTGCGTGGTTGAAAATCCGTCAGACCAGTCGGCGCTGGAACGCACTGGGGCTTACAAGGGCCTCTACTTTGTGTTGATGGGGCGCCTCAGCCCGCTCGACGGCATCGGCCCGCACGATATTGGTCTGAAAAAGCTGTTCGAGCGTGCGCTGGACGGCGTGGTTCGGGAAGTGATTCTGGCCACCAATTTCACCGCAGAGGGCGAGGCAACCGCCCATGTCATCAGCGAGGGTTTGAAGTCCCGCGGGTTGACGCCCACCCGTTTAGCCCGCGGGGTGCCCATAGGAAGTGAGCTGGAGTATGTGGATTTGGGCACCATTGCCCACGCTCTGGTGGATCGCCGATAGGCTTGAACTCTCAGCCTCATACCGCTAGCAGCAGCGGTTTGCGCGCTATCAATCAGTACTAACCCGCGATCGGGAATATCCCGATACACACCGATCCGCGGTCTTGATATGCTTTTTGCAAATGAAAAGTAATCCTGTTCAAACAAGTTCCCATTTCGATATCAGGCGAGGAACACTGCGCTCGGTAGCCGCTCTGGCGGTGGCCTCCGTGGCGGCTGTGCCCATGTGTGTGCAGGCCAAGCCCGAAAAGGCGCGAGTGATCATTTCCGTGGGGGGCAAGGCATCCTTCTATCACTTGCCCCTGACGATTGCAGAACAGTTGGGCTTCTTCAGGGATGAAGGGCTGGACGTGAAGCTCGATGACCACAATGGTGGAGCCATGGCCCTGCAAGCGATGCTGCGAGGCTCTGCCGATGTTGTGGCGGGTGCCTACGAGCACACCATCAGTCAACAGCTTGAAAAACGTGACTTGCAGGCCTTTGTGATGGAAGGCCGTACGCCACAGATTGCGCTGGGTATCTCTGCCAAAGCCTTGCCCGACTACAAATCGCTGGCCGACCTGCGTGGCCGTCGTATCGGCGTGTCGGCTCCAGGGTCCTCCACGAACATGGTGGCCAACGTGGCGCTTTCTCGGGTGGGTCTCAAGCCGGCCGATGTGCACTACGTGGGAGTTGGTTCAGCGGGCGGGGCCATTGATGCCTTGCGCAGTGGGCAGGTGGACGCACTGTGCAACACCGACCCGGTGATAACCATGCTGGAGCAAAAAGGTGAGTTGCGCGTAGTGCTGGACACCCGCACTCTCAAGGGCACGGCACAGGTATTTGGAGGGGCCATGCCATCGGGTTGTCTGTATGCCCCCTTGGCTTTTCTGGAAAAGAATCCCCAAACCGCGCAGGCGCTGGCCAATGGCATCGTTCGCAGCCTGAAATGGCTGCAAACGGCAGGACCCAGCGACATCATTCGTTCGGTACCAGAGGCTTATTTGCTCGGGGATCGCGCGCTTTATCTGGCCTCTTTCAACAGGGTGCACGAGGCGTTTTCCATTGACGGTCTGATCACCGAAGAAGGCGCAAAGGTGGCTCTCAAGGCATTGGTCAGTTTCGATGCATCTGTGAAGGCGGACAAGGTCGATCTGTCTCGGACTTACACCAATGTGTATGCCCGCAAGGCCAAGGACCGCTTCAAGGCCTGACGTAGCGCTCAGGCTCAGCGCTTGGCAACCCTTACCGCTTTGGCCTTGTTGGAGGGAGTTCTGGCCACAACGCGGTTTTGAGATGATGCCGTGCGTTTGACGACTTTTGCCGAACGTTCAGCCGGGTCAACTTTGGCGCTGGCGACACGCGAAGTCTGTGCGAGAAACACGACCATCGGCTGCCCTGGTTTCAGGGCGGTCGTTGTTTTGACCTTGTTCCAGTCGGCCACGTTGTCCGGGGTGACGCGATAACGGCGCGCCAGCGACGCCACTGTATCGCCCTTGCGTGCCTTTACGACCGTGCGCTTGAGCGTGATTTCCGGTGCGAGGCTGATTTGCCCGTTGTCTGCCACATGCTCTGCCACATTGCTCATCATGCCGCTTGCCCTGGGCACCAGCAGGGCAGAGCCGGCCTTGATCATGACGCGGGGTGGTATGTTGTTCAGGCGGCGCAATTCATCCTCGCTCATGCCCACTTTGCGTGCGGCATCTGCGGTTTTGAGGGTGGTTGGTGCCATCCATACGGTCCAGCTGGCCAGGGCCGTGCCGGCATAACTCTCCAGGTTGCGCTTGAACACAGCTGCGTTATCCCAAGGCAACAGGATTTGGGGCGTGCCAGCAGCCAGGATGACCGGGCGGCTGATCGAGGGATTCAGTGCTTTGAAATCCGCCAGCGGCACTTCTGCCAATTTGGCTGCCAGGCTGACATCGATATCCCGGGTGATGGCGACGGAGTCGAAATAAGGGTGGTTCTCGATCAGTGGCAGGCGCGTGTTGAAGGAGGTGGGGTCTGAAACGATGTTTTTTACGGCCTGTAGCTTGGGAACGTAAAAGCGCGTCTCCATGGGCATGGACAAATCCAGATAGCGGGTTCCCAGGCCGGCTTTCTGATTTTTGGTGATGGCGCGTGCCACGCTGCCTTCGCCCCAGTTGTAAGCCGCCAGCGCCAGATGCCAATCGCCAAACATGCCATACAGTTTTTGCAGGTAGTCCAGTGCGGCACGCGTAGAGGCCAGCACGTCACGCCGGTCATCGCGAAAAACGCTTTGCTTGAGCTCGAAAAACTTGCCTGTGGCGGGCATGAACTGCCACATGCCTGCCGCCTTGGCGCTGGAGACCGCTTGCGGATTGAACGCGCTTTCGATGAATGGCAGCAATGCGAGCTCGGTCGGCATGTTGCGACGCTCCAGCTCTTCAACAATGTGGAAAAGGTATTTCCGTGATCGCTCAGTCATGCGATAGATGTACTCGGGGCGCGTGGTGTACCACTGCTCCCGGTCTTGCACCAGTTCGCTTTGGAGGTCGGGCATCGCGTAACCCCGGCGTATACGCTCCCACAAGTCGGCCGGCGTGGCCAAAGCCGCTACTCCCGATGTCGATGTTCGCCCCGGCTGAACAGCCGACAGTTCTCCGGTAGGGTAGGCTGGCGCTGTGCTTGTAGCGGGGGCAGGCGGAGCTGGCTCGGCAGGTGGCTGGGTCTGGCTGGCGCTACCGTAGGCAGGAACATTCGGCAGGGACAGACTGCTACAGCCGGTCAGCCACAGCAGGCAAGCTGCCATGACGAAACTTGGGTATTTCATTTGAATTGGTTTTTCCACTCGCGCAACGCAGCAAACAATGCGATTTCGTCCACCGCCTGAGGGTCGAAGCGGTGTGCACTGGCCATCACGGCGGGCACTCGCGAGCGCAGAAAGGGGTTGATTTGGCGCTCCTGCCCCATGCTGGACGGCAATGTGGGCATGCCGCGCTGGCGCCGGGTGGTACACCAGCGCTCATAGTTCTGCAACTCAAGGTTGTCGGGCTCGACAGCCCTGGCAAAGCGCAGGTTGTTCAAGGTGTACTCATGGGTGCAGCAGACCAGCGTGTCTGCGGGTAAAGCCGCCAGAGCGTCCAGCGAACTCAACATTTGTGCAGGCGTGCCCTCAAACAGCCGCCCGCACCCCCCGGAGAACAGCGTGTCACCGCAAAAAACAAGGGGCTGGCTGTTGATGCGCTCACTGTAATAAGCGACGTGTCCTGCCGTGTGGCCGGGAACGTCCATGACACGAAAGCGCAGCCCGATACATTCGAACTGGTCGCCGTCACCCAGGCCTTGGTAGGGTGTTGGGATGTCTTCCAGCGCGGGCCCGTAGACCTTGGCTCCGGTGGCTACTCGCAGCGCCTCTACACCACCCACGTGATCTGCATGGTGATGCGTCACTAGAATTGCCCGCAGCTGCAGGTCCTGCAATGCCAGTGCATTGAGCACGGGCTGTGCGTCCCCCGGATCCACGATGATTGCCTTTCGTCCATCATCCAGCATCCAGATGTAGTTGTCGGTAAATGCAGGAATCGGAGTCAGGTTCATGGGCGCTCGGATTATAGATTTGCAGTCTTGGTTGCGTACGCCTGCGGGCCAGTACCTGCTGGCCTGGGAACAGGCCCGGCTGGATGAAGCGGTCGCGGACCTTTTCGGTTATCACGCCTTGCAGCTGGGCCTGGGCGAGCTTGACACCCTACGCGCCAACCGCATGCCGCATCGCTGGCTGGCGGTGCCACAGGCGGGCCCGCAATCGGACGACCTGGGCAGTGGCCCCATCAATAGTGCGGCTTCCAGGCCCGCCTTCGTAACCGACTTTTCCGCTTTGCCTTTTGGTGCCAACAGTCTGGATCTGGTTTTGCTGCCACACACGCTGGAGTTGGGCCTGGATCCACATGTCTGTCTGCGCGAAGTGGAGCGTGTGCTGGTCCCCGAAGGGCGAGTGGTGATTTGTGGCCTGAACCCCATGAGCATGTGGGGTTGGCGCCAGCGGGCGGACCGGGCCCTGCAGCGGTGCGGCATGGATGCCCCGTTTCTGCCAGAGGCAGGTGAATTGATTGCTTACTGGCGGTTGCGGGACTGGCTGCGCCTGCTGAGCTTTGAGGTGGAAAGCACGCAGTTTGGTTTGTATCGACCGCCCGTGAATCGGCCCGGCATGTTGCAGCGTTTTGCCTGGATGGAGCGCGCCGGCGAACGCTGGTGGCCCATTTTGGGCGCTGTATATTTGCTGGTGGCCGTCAAACGTGTGCACGGGATGCGTTTGCTCAAACCGAGCTGGAAAAAAGTGCCTCGCCGCGCGGTGGCCTCTACCCCTTTGGCCAACCGTGATGCCCGCTACCGAGGGGCGACCCGCCGGAACGATCCCCTACAAACAGAAAGACCAGATTGAACGCGATAGACATTTACACCGATGGCGCCTGCAAGGGCAACCCAGGCCCCGGCGGCTGGGGGGCATTGCTGAAGTCAGGCGTCACAGAAAAAGAACTGTGCGGCGGCGAAATGGGTACGACCAACAACCGCATGGAGATGACGGCCGTTATTGAAGCACTGGCGGCGCTCAAGCGTCCGTGCATCGTGACCCTGCATGTCGACAGCCAGTATGTGCTCAAGGGCATGACCGAGTGGCTGCCGGGATGGAAAGCGCGTGGCTGGAAGACCGCCTCCAAGGAACCGGTCAAGAACGTCGATCTTTGGCAGCGGCTGGATGCGCTGGTGTCTGGCGGTGGTCACCAGATCGAGTGGCGATGGGTGCGAGGACACAACGGCGACCCTGGCAACGAGCGAGCGGACATGCTGGCCAACAAGGGGGTGGAGATGGCTCGTCGGTCGGTTTAGTCACACACTGATACAGTTTGCACGTTGTACCCTGTCCGTCCATTCCCCTGACTGAGAAGTTTCATGGCCTCCAAACTTGCCTATCCCCTTATTGCTGCTGCTGGCATTGCTGCTGTTTCTGGTGCCGCGTGGAGGTATCAAAGCCGGCCCCAGGCGCCTAAAGAGGCCGGTGCAGCGCCCGCAAGTGCAAGTGCAAGTGCCGGTGCCGCACCCGCTGCGGCCGGTGCTGGGGCTGGAGCCGGCGGAGGTGCAGGTGCTCCTGCCCGACCGGCCGGTGTGGAGGTGGCCAAGGTGGAAAAAGCGACGCTGCGCGACGATGCACAGGCCGTGGGTACCTTGCGGTCCCGCCAGAACGTGATGCTTCGACCCGAGGTGCCCGGTCGCATCAAGGCGCTGGGTTTCGCGGATGGCGCACGCGTACGCCGGGGCCAGGTACTGGTGCAGCTGGATGACGCTTTGCAACGTGCCGAAGTTCGCCAGTCCATGGCTCAAGTGTCGATCGCCAAGGCCAACTTCAAGCGCAACCAGGAATTGGTGGCCGAGAATTTTGTTGCCAAGCGGGTGCTGGATGAAAGTGCTGCCGCACTCGAAGTGGCCGAAGCACAGGTTGCCTTGTCGTGCGCGCGCCTGGCCCGCATGGTGGTCCTGGCCCCCTTCGATGGCGTTGTGGGCTTGCGCAATGTGAACATAGGTGACTTTGTCAAAGACGGTGCCGATTTGATCAACCTCGAGGACACCGGCAGCATGCTGGTGGATTTCCGGCTGCCGGAGCGCTACCAGGGCAAGCTGAAACCCCAGCAAACCGTGGAGATGGCTATTGACGCCTTCCCCGGACGCAGTTTCAAGGCTCAGATTCAGGCGATGGATCCTTTGCTGGATGCCAATGGCCGTTCCGTGGGGGTGCGGGCCATGTTGCCCAACAGCATGGGTGAGGCGGCTGCAGCAGGCAAAAAACCAGGCGCTCCCGGCGATGCGGCCAAGGACAAGTCCTCAAAAGAAGCCCCAGCCGGCCCCGGGGCCAAGCCGACCCTGCCCGCTGCTGGCACAGCCGTCGTCCAGGGCATGCCGCGGCTGACCTTGGAGCCCAGTCCCTGTCCTGCCAGCCCACCTGTGGTTGCCGCAGGCGCTCCGATGCCTGCCGGCAAACCAGCGTCAGGACCCGCACCGCTGCGCCCCGGCATGTTTGCCCGGGTAACGACGGTGTTCTCCGTGAACGACAGCGCCTTGGTGGTGCCAGAGGAAGCCATCGTGCCGCAAGGGGGCAAGCAGTTTGTGTTCAAGGTCGTCACACCTGCCGATGTGCCGGGGCTGGATGCGGCCAAGTTGCCACCGGACACCCAGTTCGTGTCGATGCGCCAGGAGGTCAAGCTCGGTGTGCGCCGCCAGGGTAAGGTAGAAATTACCGAGGGCCTGCAGGAAGACCAGACCATTGTGGTGGCCGGTCAGCAGCGCTTGCAGCGTGACGGCACTGCCCTGCGGGTGGTCGAGATGGGCCGCCCCCAGGCTGGCGCTGCCCCGGCGGCCACCGCACCTGCTACGCCTGCGACCCCCGCAATGCCGGCGGGTGGTGCTGCCGCGCCTGCTGCAGGTGCAGCGCCAGCAGCAGCGGCCAGCCGTTGATCTGACAGAAAGCACACCATGCAACTGGCAGAAACGTCTATCCGCCGCCCGGTCTTTGCGACCGTGCTGTCCTTGCTGATCGTCCTGGTCGGAGCGGTGTCTTTCAACCGCCTCAATGTGCGGGAGTACCCCAAGATCGACGAGCCCGTGGTGTCGGTACAGACCCGCTTCGGTGGCGCCTCCAGTCAGGTGATCGAAGCCCAGGTCACCAAAATCCTGGAAGATTCACTGGCCGGCATTGAAGGGGTGGATGTCATCACCTCCAATAGCCGGCAAGAGCGCAGCCAGATTTCTGTTCGTTTCGCCCTGACGCGGGATGCTGACTCTGCAGCCGCTGATGTGCGCGACAAGGTGTCTCGCGTCCGCCAGCGCCTGCCGCAGGGCATTGATGAGCCCGTGATCGCCAAGGTCGAGGCCGATGCCTTCCCCGTCATCTTTCTGACCCTGAGCTCAGATACGCACAACGCCCTGCAGTTGTCTGAAATGGCCAACTCCCTGGTCAAGCCGGTGCTGCAAACCGCTCCGGGCGCTGCGGACGTGACCGTCTTTGGCGAGCGCAAGTTCGCGATGCGTATTTGGGTGGACCCGGACAAGCTGGCCGCCTACAAGCTCACGATTCAAGATCTCGAAGATGCCCTGCGTCGCTCCAATCTGGAGGTTCCGGCGGGGCGCATCGAGAGCCGCTTGCGCGAGTTCAACGTGACTGCGGCCACCGATCTGCAACGCCCGCAAGAGTTTTCGCAGGTGGTGATCCGCACGGTCAATGGCCTGTCGGTGCGCATAGGCGATGTTGCCCGCGTACAGCAAGGGCCGGCCGAGGAACGCTCTAGCGTGCGCTTGAATGGGCGCGACTCCGTGGGTCTGGGGGTGATTCGCCAGGCCACGGCCAATCCACTTGAGTTGTCCGCCGGTGTTCGCCAACTGCTCGAAAAGGTTCAGCGTGACTTGCCGCCAGGCGTGGTGGTTGATGTGGCCAACGACAACTCGGTTTTTATTGACCGTTCCATCAAGGGCGTGTTTCAAACCATCCTTGAAGCATCGATTCTGGTGGCCCTGGTGATTTTTGTGTTTTTGCGCACCTTGCGTGCCTCCTTGATTCCGCTGGTCACCATTCCGGTCGCCCTGATCGGCACCTTTGCCCTGATGGCCCTGGCCGGTTTCAGTATCAACACACTGACCCTGCTGGCACTGGTGCTGGCGATTGGCTTGGTGGTGGACGATGCCATCGTCATGCTGGAGAACATTTACCGCCACATCGAGGAGGGTATGCCCCCGTTTCAGGCTGCTATTCAGGGTGCCAGGGAGGTGGGCTTTGCCATTGTGGCCATGACCATGACGCTGGTGGCGGTGTACGCCCCATTGGCGTTTGCGCCGGGTCGTACCGGGCGCCTGTTCACGGAGTTTGCCCTGGCGCTGGCCGGTGCCGTGGTGGTGTCTGGCGTGGTGGCATTGACCTTGTCGCCCATGTTGTCGTCGGTGTTGCTGCGGCACAACCCCAAGCCATCGGCCTTTGACCGTGGCATGGAAGGCGTGCTCCAGGCAGTGACCCGGGGCTACGGTCGCTTTCTGGGCTGGACCCTGCGCCACCGTTGGGTGGTGGTGCTGGTGATGGTGGGCAGCGGTATTCTCACTTACGTGGTTCAGCTTGACATCAAGCGCGAGTTGTCGCCCATCGAAGACCGTGGCGTGGTGCTGGCGCAAGTGAACGCCCCCGACGGCGCGACGTTGGACTACACCAATCGTTACGCCCAGGCCATCGAGCGCGTCGGCGAGAAATATCCCGAGTTCGACAAGATTTTTGCCACCATTGGTAACCCCACAGTTGCCCAAGGCAACATCTTTTTCCGGGCCGTGCCTTGGGAAGAGCGCCAGCGCACTACCCTGGAGATGGCGCGAGACATGACCGGGCGCGTGTCTAGCCTGTCTGGTGTGACAGCGTTTCCGATAACCCCCCCCTCGCTAGGGCAGGGTTTCACGCAGCGACCCATCAACTTTGTCATCATCACTTCCGACAGCTACCAGAATCTGTCTCAGACCGTTCGTGCATTTCAGGATGAGTTGGCCAAGAACCCCGGTTTTGTTCAGGTGGACACGGATCTGCGTCTGAACAAGCCCGAAATTCGACTGGAAGTAGACCGGGAACGAGCGGCCGACATGGGCGTGGGAGTGGATGCCATTGCCCGGGCCGTCGAGACCATGCTGGGTGGGCGCAACGTGACCCGCTACAAGCGTGAAGGCGAGCAATACGACGTGATCGTGCAGACCAACCCGTCTGGTCGCTCCACCCCGGAAGACATCGAAAAAATCTTTGTCCGTGGGCGCGGCGAAGCCATGATTCCTCTGTCTGCGCTGGTTAAGATCCGGGAGGTGGTGGCGCCACGTGAGCTGAACCACTTTGCCCAGCGTCGCTCGGCCTCCATCACGGCCAATTTGTCGGCCACGTACTCGCTGGGCGAGGCGCTGGACTTCATGGACGCCACGGCCAAGAAGGTACTGAAGCCTGGTTATGCCACTGACCTCAACGGCACCAGCCGCGAGTTCCGCAAATCGTCAGATTCACTATCCCTGGTGTTTGTGCTGGCGCTGGTGTTCATTTTTCTGGTGCTGGCCGCACAGTTTGAAAGTTTTGTGGATCCCTTTGTGATCCTGTTCAGCGTGCCTTTGTCCATGGCCGGTGCCTTGCTGGCCCTGAAATGGTCGGGCGGCACCTTGAACGTATTCAGCCAGATCGGCTTGATCACCCTGGTTGGCTTGATCACCAAACATGGCATCTTGATTGTGGAATTTGCCAATCAGCTGCGCGAGCAGGGCATGGAAACTGTTCAGGCCATCAAGCAGTCCGCCACTCAGCGCTTGCGGCCCATCATGATGACGACGGGGGCCATGGTGCTGGGTGCGGTCCCTCTCGCCCTGGCCACCGGTGCTGGTGCCGAGAGCCGGCGTCAGATCGGGTGGGTGATTGTGGGCGGCATGAGCCTGGGCACTTTGCTCACGATCTTTGTAGTGCCCACGATGTACACCTTGCTGGCACGCAAGCATGCGCCAGGTGCCATCAAGACCGTGGTGGTGGACCACATCCACGATACCGCTGGGCATGAGGGCTCTTCTGCCCACGCAGCAGCTCAACAGCAGGTAGCTTGACCCGTTGCAGCGTCAAGCTGCTTAAATCGCGCCGTCGAACATCATCACATCGACTTCATCACCCGGGGCTACGTTGCCCTGGTGGTGGTGCAGCACGATCAGGCCGTTGGCCTGCACCATGGAGCTGAGCACACCTGAGCCTTGATTGCCAGTGGTGCGTACTTCCAGCGTGCCGTTTGAGCCCGCCGCCACGATGCCGCGCTGGTATTCGGTACGCCCCGGCTTTTTGCGCATGGCCTCCAGGCTGTGAGCCCGGAGCATCACCGGCGCTGTTATCTGGCATCCCATCATGCTCTGCAGGGCAGGGCGCACAAAGGCCAAAAAGGTCACCATCACCGCCACCGGATTGCCAGGCAAACCAAACATGATGGCAGTCTTGCCGCCAGTGCCTATGCGTCCCACCGCCATGGGGCGGCCTGGCCGCATGGCAATGCGCCAAAACGCCACGTCGCCTAGCTTTCTCATCATGGCCTTGGTGTGATCGGCCTCACCCACGCTCACACCCCCACTGGTGATGATCGCGTCCGCCAACTCCGCGGCATGCAGGAATGCTGCCTCCAAAGCCTTGGGCTCGTCCGGGACCAGGCCCAGGTCCACACCTATGCAGCCCAAGCGCGCTAGCAAGCCTGCAATCGTGTAGCGGTTGCTGTCATACACAGCGCCCTCGCGAGGCGCTTCACCCAGGTTCAAGATCTCGTCGCCGGTCGAAAAATAGGCCACTTTCAACCGTCGGCGCACTGGCATTTCTGCTTGGCCAAGGCTGGCCAGCAAACCACAGGCAGCCGGCGTTAGCAATTGCCCTGCCGTCAGGGCAACGCTGCCTGCCATCAGGTCCTCGCCCGCCAGGCGCCGGTTGTCGCCACGCCGCACAATGCCGGGTGCCAGAACGATGCTGTCAAGCCCCTGCATCTTGACCAGTTCCTGTGGCACCACGGTGTCCAGGCCCGCGGGCAAGACCGCGCCGGTCATGATTTTGAGACACTCGCCCGTAGCCACCGTTCCACGCCAGGCACGGCCTGCCAGCGCGGTGCCCACCACGCGCAGCAGGGTGGGTTGGTCGGTTCGCAGCTCATCGGCATGAAAGGCGTAACCATCCATGGCCGAGTTGTCGTGCGGTGGCACGCTGAAGGGCGACATCACGTCTGCCGCCAGCACCCGCCCCAGTGCCTGGGCTAATGGCACCTGCTCGACCTCACTGACCGGCTGCACCAATTGCCTCAGAAATGCATGGACTGACGCCACACTCAGGGCCTGCGGGTCGTAGCCCTCCAAGTGGGCGGCAATCTCATCGAGTGACTTCATGCCTGCTCCAGTGCTTTCAGCTCGGCCAGGGTATTCAGGTTGTCAAAGGCCTGCGGGTCGTCGCCAGTCTGGTCGAACGGGGCCAGCACGGTGGTGAACTGCCCCGTCCAAGCGTCTATCTTGCGGCGGCCGCTGCTCAAAAATGCGTGCAAACTGTCCTGCAAGTCACGTCGCATCAAGCAAAACACAGGTTGTGCGCGCACCTGGCCATCCGCCTCCTTGGCCGCTGCCATGACCACCTCAGCATGGTGTTCGATCGCGGCCTGAGCCATGCGTTGCACCAAATCCAATGGAAACAGCGGCGTGTCGCACGGCACGGTCAGCATCCACGGGCTACGGCAATGCGCCAGGCCCGCTGCGAAGCCGGCCAGTGGTCCCAGGTCTCCTGCGATTGTGTCGGGCCAGACCGGCACCCCCCAGCTTGCATAGGTGTCGAGGTTGCGATTGGCATTGATCGCAATCTCGCCCAAGGCGTCCCCCTGAGCTTGTAAGCGACGCAGCGCATGTTGCGCCATGGGTAGGCCTTGGAACGGTTGCAGTCCCTTGTCGATGCCACCCATGCGTGAACCACGTCCCCCTGCCAGGATCAGGGCCGTGATGTCGCCAGCCGGGATCGAGTTGGTGAAACCCATAGCCCCTCAGCCCCCGATATAACTCATCTCGACCCGCTGGCCGCTGCGAGGTGCCGTGTCCGGGCCCTGTGAGGCGCGAAGTTCGGAGTAACGGTCGCTGCGGCCGGCCCAAATGTGTGCCAGCGCAGATGTGATGTCGGCGTCACTCGACTGGGATCGCAAGAGGCTGCGCAGGTCATAGCCTTGGCTGGCGAAGAGGCACAGGTAGAGCCGACCTTCGGTGGAGAGGCGGGCCCGGTTGCATTCGCCGCAGAACGCTTGGGTCACGCTGCTGATCACGCCGATCTCCCCGGCGCGTACATCGTGCCGACCCAGCGGGTCTGCATAGCCCCATCGCTGTGCTGTTTCTCCGGGCGTCGCCGCTTCCAGAGGCACGAGTGGGAGCTCCTCATGGATGCGCGACACGACCTCAGCCGAGGGGAGCACCTCATCCATGCGCCAGCCATTGGTGGCTCCGACGTCCATGTACTCAATGAAGCGCAGCGCCACGCCGCTGCCCCTGAAGTGCCGTGCCATGGGCAGAATTTGCTGGTCGTTGGTGCCACGCTTGACCACCATATTGACCTTCAGGCCCCCGCCAGCGCCCAGGCCGGCAGCCTGCGCGGCGTCGATGCCGGCCAGAACATCGGCCACAGGAAAGTCGACGTCGTTCATGCGCCGAAAAACCGCATCGTCCAGACCATCCAGACTGACTGTCACCCGGTTCAGACCGGCCGCCTTGAGTGATGCGGCCTTGCGCGCCAGTAAAGAACCATTGGTGGTCAGTGTGAGGTCGGGTGGTGTGCCGTCGAGCGTGCGCAGCGCAGCCAGTTGTTCAATCAGGACCTCTATGTTTTTTCGCAGCAGGGGCTCGCCGCCAGTCAGGCGTATTTTTTTGACACCGTGCGCCAAAAACAAGCTCGCAAGGCGCGTGATTTCCTCAAAGCTCAGCAGAGACTGGTGCGGCAGGTAGGCATAGTTTTTATCAAATACCTCTTTGGGCATGCAATAGCTGCAGCGAAAGTTGCACCGATCGGTCACGCTGATGCGCAGGTCGCGCAGAGGGCGGCCGCGTTGATCGACCAGTAAACCGTTGGCGCCGAGGCGGGTGTTGGGCGAAAAAGCGGCTGCGGGCACGGCCATTGAGGCGTGGCGTTCGTCAACCAGGGCGATGGTGCGTTCTGACATGGGCGGTATTGTCCACCGGCGGCGCGCGACGCGACTGTCTGGGGTGTATTCGGGTTGAAACCGAAGTGTTTAGCCGGTGCAGGGCACAATCTGTTGGTGACAGTGACACAGAAAAGAACAGAACAACTCAATCAAAAAACATCATGCGTTGGACAAACTCTTACGGGCTCCTTTTGGCGGCATCCTTGGCGCACCTTCCCTTGCTGGCTCAAGACAGTCAGGTGTCGGAAGCTGATTTTCTGAACGATGTGCCCATGGTGCTCTCGGTGTCCCGGCTCTCCCAGCGTCTGGACGAGGCGCCCGGTGCTGTCACGGTGATTGACCGGGAGACGATACGTCTCAGTGGCGCCCGTGACGTGGTGGAGTTGTTGCGCTGGGTACCTGGTTTCCAGGTGAGTAGCTCCTTTGAGGCGGATGCACCGACGGCCTATTACCACGGCGCCTTCAACGAGTTCACCAGCCGTATGCAATTGCTGATTGATGGGCGCACCGCTTATTCCACCTATCTGTCCGGCAGCATCGGGCTGGGCTTGCTGTCCGTGGCTTTGGAAGACATCGAACGCATCGAAGTCTTGCGCGGCTCCAACTCCGCCACTTACGGCGCGCGAGCCTTTTTGGGTGTGGTCAACATCATCACCCGATCGCCTGTTGATGCGTATGGGTGGGCCGTGTCCGCCAAGGCGGGCGAAAACGGCGTGAACGACCGCCTGGCACGTTTGGGGTGGGGCAACGAGGCCGCCAATTTCCGTTTGACGGTGGATGAACGTGGCGACGACGGTCTGGCGGGCTCCAACGGTCATAACCGGGTGCGTCGCGCCAATCTTCGCAGCGATTTTCGTTTATCGGCGAGCGATCAGCTGCAGCTGCGCGCCGGACAGGTGGAGGTATTGGCCGGGCTGGGGCAGATCGGTAAACCGGGCGAACTGTTACGTGACCACACTCTTTCGAGCAGCTTCGTCCAAATAGACTGGCGACGCAATTGGGGGGCTGATCAGGATGTGCTGGTCACCTGGTCGCATACCAGGGAGTCCATCGATGACCTCTATTACTACCCCCTCCAAGCAACTTTTCCTGTTCAGTACGCATTTTTGAAACAGCTTTATCCCCAGCTTAAGCCGCTATTTCCTTTGAGTTACAGCGGCACGGCATCTGACGATAACCTGTCGGTACAGTACACCCAGCGCTACGGCGATCAGGTTCGTACCGTGCTGGGGGCCGAACTCCGGCATGAGGAGATTGCCTCCTTGCCCCTTTACTACACAAGCGCGACTCAAGCCACGGATTTCAAACGCATCTTTGCCAACATGGAATGGCGCGTTCGGCCAGATACGGTTGTGAACATCGGTGGGATGGGGGAAACAAGCACTTTGACAGGGGCCAGCTATGCCCCTAGAGCGATGGTCAATTGGCATCTTGCACCGGGGCACACCCTTCGCCTAGGCGGCACCCGTGCTTACCGTCCAACCAGTATGTTCGAAAAAAATGGCAATCTGGTTTTCCAGTCCGACGGGGTGCCATTGAAGGTTGGCCGGGTGCCGTCGGCTGATCTGTTGCCCGAACGGATCTTGTCGCGCGAAGTGGGCTATTTGCTGGACTTGCCAAGCGCGAACCTGAACATGGATGTGCGTATCTTCCAGGAAAATATCTCCGGTTTTTTAACCAAAATCGACGCCCAGCCGCCATTCCCCCAAACTCCGCTATTGCCGAGCACACCGCATAAGTCGATCAATGGGGAGAACGTCCAAATCCAGGGTGTTGAATACCAGCTCAAGTGGCGCCCCTTTGAAGATACGCATCTGGCGCTGAATCAGGCCTACATCGACATTGACTCGCCAGAGACGGACTATAAAAAAGCCGCACCTCAACTCACAACGTCTCTGATGTGGTCTCAACGTCTGCCCGCCAATCTCACGCTGTCCCTGATGCATCAGGACGCCACGCCGATGGCACAGCCCAGGATGACCGGCTACCCGACGGCCGTGACCCGGACAGACCTCCGCCTTGCCAAAGATCTACGCATCGGCAAGAGCCGCGCGGAACTTGCCTTGGTGCTGCAAAACCTGGGCGGTCCATACGTCGATTACCAGGAGAACTTCATGTTCGAACGTCGAGCTTTCGTCACTTTTCGCGTGGAAAACTGACCTCGCCGCTAATTGCCCGGGGCCCCTACTTGTTGCGCCTGATTGCACTTGCCGTACTCTTTGCTCTGGCTTCAGGCTGGAGCCAGGCCGCGAGCGTCGTTCTGGTGAGTTCCGATGGCACGGCCAGTTATGCGGAGGTTGCCAAGGTCATGGCGTTCGAGTGGCGTCGATCGGGGCTGTTAGAGCGGGAAGTTGAAAATTACACCCTGGGCGATTTGCCGGCCGAGGGCTCCATTTCTCCTCGCCTGTTTGTCGCTCTGGGTAGCCGTGCCTGTCAAGCTCTGGCAACTCGAGACAGTCGCATTCCTCTGCTGTGTGCCGTGGTTCCCAGGAACTTGCTGGAGCGTCTGGTTTCATCTGATGTCAGCAAGAGTGCCGGACTTTATGGCCTGGCGCTTGATCAGCCTGCGGCACGTCAGCTGGACCTAATCCGGTTTGCTTTTCCCAAGGCGCGTCGTCTGGGCTTGATGTGGAGTAGGGAGTCAAGCTCTGCCGTCAGTGAGCTGGTGAGCGCACTGCCGGCGCGCGAGCTGCGGGCCGTCAGCCCTCACGTTGAGCCCGGTGAACTCATCTTCTCTGCCCTTAAAAAAGTGCTTGCAGAGGCAGATGTATTGCTGGCGCTGCCTGACCCCAATATTTACAACAGCAGCAGTGTTCAAAACATTCTGCTGAGCACGTTCAGGGCAAATCTTCCCGTGGTCGGTTTTTCACCGGCGTATGTACGTGCGGGTGCGGTGCTGGGACTGTATGCCACACCGGAGCAAACGGGGCGCCAAGCCGCCGACCTGGCCCGCGCATTGTTGGCGGGTCGTATGCCTGTGACGCCTGTGCAGGTGCCCAAAGAATTTACTGTGGACGTGAATGAACACGTCATGCGATCACTGGGCCTGGCCCTGAACGCAGCAGAGCTGACGCAGACTTTGCTGCGCTGGGAGAGTCGACGTGAAAAGTAACGATATTCGGTTTCGCATTTTGGTGGCGGCACTGTTGCCGTTGACACTGATGGCGATAGTTTTGTCCGTGCTTTTTGTTGTGACGCGTCTGGCCGATGTACAGCAAGCACACGCACAGCAAGCCAGGTCGCTCGCCCGCCAGGCGGCCTCTGCCAGCGAGTATGGCCTTTTCTCGGGAAACTCCGATAGCTTGAACAATGTGCTTGCAGGGGTTTTGAGTGAGCCGGGCGTGCTGGCCGTCGCGGTGATCGATGCCCGCGGAAGTTTTGTGGCGACATCCGGCAAGCTTCCGGGCCCACTGTCTGCAGTCCGGGCGCAGGAGACCTGGCAGACGACAGATGATGGCAACAGCGACATCCTGACCCAGCCCATCTTGCCAGCACGGCTGGAGCTGCACGAACAATTTGAACTTGGCATGGAGACGGTGCGGCCCCAGCAGCTAGGGCAGGTGATACTGGTCCTGTCACGTGCCGAGGTGCAGCGTCGAAGCAGGGATATCGTGCTTGCAGGCGTTCTGACAACCTTCGTGGCGCTGGCGCTGGGAGGCTTTTTGTCCTTTCGACTGAGCCGTAGCGTGACCCACCCGGTGTTGCAGGTGTCCAGGATGGTGGAGCGTTTGGGGCAGGGAGATTTGCAGGCACGTTTGGATACCGTCGAGGGCGAGACCCTGCAGCATCTGAAGTCTGGACTGAACAACATGGCCGAGCGGCTGGCAACAGTACGTGCGGAGCTGGAGCATCAGGTCGCCCAGGCGACGGCTGAACTCAGCGCCAGAGTGCATGATGCCGAAATCGCTGCTCAGGACAAAACTCGTTTTCTGGCCGCTGCCAGTCATGATTTGCGTCAGCCCACGCACGCACTGGGGTTGTTTGTGGCGAGGTTGGCTCAGTTGCCCTTGAGTTCTGAAGCGAAAAGTCTCGTGAACTATCTGGACGCCTCGGTGCTGGCCATGCAAAACCTGCTCGATGGATTGATGGACGTTTCCCGGCTGGAATCCGGCACTGTGAGGCTCAACGAAACTGCATTTGCCCTGGAGGCCGTGTTTCAGCCTATCCGGGATGCCTGGGCGTCGGAAGCCGAGGAGCGGGGTCTGCGCCTGCGCGTCCGGCACAGCGCGCTGTGGGTGCGAAGTGACGATGTGTTGCTCAAGCGGATCCTCTTTAATCTGGTGGGCAATGCGCTGCGTTACACCCCTCAGGGTTCAGTACTGGTCGCAGCGCGTTTGTGTGATCAGGGCAGGTCTGTGCGGCTGGAAGTGCGCGACAGCGGGGTAGGTATTGCTGCCGAACATCACGAGATGATTTTTCGTGAGTTTTATCAGGTGGGTAATGTCGAGCGCGATCGGACCAAGGGCCTGGGCCTGGGCCTCAATATCGTTGAAAGAACCTCGCGTTTGCTGGGGCACCGGCTCAGCTTCAGGTCCAGTCCGGGCAGTGGGAGCTGCTTCATGCTGGAATTGCCGCTGGCGCAGCCACCGGCCTTGGTTGATTCCGTAAAGACCCTATCTGGCTCGGATCCAGCTCAGCTGGGGTTACAGATGCCAGGAACCCTGGACGGCTTGACCGTTTTGGTGGTGGAGGATGACGACCTTTCGCGAGCTGGCTTGCTGGGCCTGCTGGGTTCCTGGGGTTGCACCGTGCTGGAGGCCCGCACTTATGCGCAGGCAGTGGAGCAGTTTGGGCGCTGTGGGCAGGACGTGGATGTGGTCTTGAGTGATTTCCGCCTGCCTGAAGGTGGAGATGGCTTGGACCTACTGGGGCAATTTCGTGGTCAGGCGCAGGGTGTGTTGCGGGCGGCGCTGATGAGTGGCGATACGGCCCCGCACTTGATGCAGCGGGCTCGCCTCGCTGGGGTGCCTTTGTTGCACAAGCCCGTGCGGCCCGCGAAGCTGCGTAGCCTGTTGCGACACCTGAGCTCTGCGGACTGGGACGTGTCTGCCCAGACCAGACAGGATTAGCCCAAGCCGCCTGCGTGATAGCCCAATCGGGTGGCGAGGGCGACCACCTGGGTCCGGTTCTGTGCCTCGAAAGCGCGCAGCACATTGCTCACATGGTTTTTGACGGTTTCCTCGGACATTGCCAGTTCGCGGCTGATGTCCTTGTTGGAGCGGCCTTGCATCAGCTGCAAGAGGACTTCCTCCTGACGAGGTGTCAGGCTGGGGCCGTCAACGGGCTTGGCAGCACGGAAAGATGGGGCTGGCGCCGTGTGGGTCAATTCCGTAGGGGTGTAAACATGGCCATCAAGTACCCGGCGCAATGCGGTCAGCAACTCGTCGCTCAGACCTGACTTGGTGATGAATCCAGCGGCGCCCCTGTTCAGTACCTCGCGCATGAGCTGCAGATCTGCTGATCCTGAGAGCATCAATACCGGCAGCGCAGGGTGCCGTTTGCCCATCAGGTCCAAGACCGCCAGTCCATTCATGTCGGGAAGGTGAAAGTCCAGCAACACGAGATCAATGTCGGGGTGTTCATCTGCGAGTGCCAAAGCGGCAGCTCCGTTGCCCGCTCCCAGCATATGAACGTCTTCGTCCAGGCTTTTGAGCACTTGGCGCAAGCCCTCACGAACCAGGGCGTGGTCATCAACAGTCAGAATCTTCATGGGAAATAAAAAAGGCCGTCACCACGCATTTTGCGTCTGTGACGGCCTCAGTCGTCAAAGGGCGCCTGTTTTTTTGCGGACCTTCAGGCGCCGTGGAGTTTCATCATCAGTGGCACGATCAAAAGTGCCACGATATTGATGATCTTGATCAGAGGGTTAACTGCGGGGCCGGCTGTGTCTTTGTAGGGGTCGCCAACCGTATCTCCGGTCACGGCAGCCTTGTGGGTTTCGCTGCCTTTGCCACCGTGATGGCCATCTTCAATGTATTTTTTGGCGTTATCCCAGGCGCCGCCACCCGTACACATGGAAATGGCCACAAACAAGCCCGTCACGATGGTTCCCATCAACAGGCCACCCAAAGCGGCCGGGCCCAGGAGCAGGCCTACCAGAATGGGGGCCGCCACGGGCAAGAGGCTGGGAATCATCATTTCCTTGATCGCAGCCGAGGTGAGCATGTCGACCGCCGTGTCGTACTCGGGCTTGCCAGTGCCTTCCATGATGCCCTTGATGTCGCGAAATTGTCGGCGTACTTCGACCACCACGCTGCCGGCGGCACGGCCCACGGCTTCCATGGCCATGGCACCAAACAGGTAGGGAATCAAGCCTCCGATGAACAGTCCGACGATGACCATGGGGTCGCTCAGGTCAAACTTGATGGCACTGCCGTAGGCTTCGAGCTTGTGGGTGTAGTCTGCAAACAGCACCAGTGCGGCCAGCCCCGCAGATCCAATCGCATAGCCTTTGGTGACGGCCTTGGTGGTGTTGCCCACTGCATCCAGGGGGTCGGTAACGTCGCGCACACTGGCCGGCATTTCAGACATTTCGGCAATGCCGCCGGCGTTGTCGGTGATGGGGCCATAGGCGTCTAACGCAACCACAATGCCTGCCATGCTGAGCATGGAGGTGGCCGCTATCGCAATGCCGTAGAGGCCGCCCAGAGAGAAGGAAGTCCAAATGGCCAGGCACACAAAAATCACGGGCCAGGCGGTTGAGCGCATCGAAACGCCCAGGCCAGCGATGATGTTGGTGCCGTGGCCGGTGGTGGAGGCTTGTGCAATGTGTTGCACGGGGGCATATTGGGTGCCGGTGTAGTACTCGGTGATCCAGACCAGCGCGGCGGTCAAAATCAAGCCGATAGCGCATGCGCCAAACAGGCTCATTCCACTGATGACCCGACCGTCAGCCAAGGTGATGGCCGCCGGAAACAGGCTTTGTGTGACAAAGTAGAAAGCGATCAACGAGAGGCCTCCGGCCACCGCCAGACCCTTGTAAAGGGCGGGCATCACGTTTTTCATGTCGGGTGTTGCCTTCACAAAAAAGCAGCCCACGATAGAGGCCACGATAGACACGGCACCTAATGCCAATGGATACACCACGGTACTGGAGCCGCCGCCGGTCACCATCAGGGCGCCCAGCACCATGGTTGCAATCAGCGTCACGGCGTAGGTCTCGAACAGGTCAGCCGCCATACCGGCGCAGTCGCCCACGTTGTCTCCCACGTTGTCGGCAATGACGGCCGGGTTACGCGGGTCGTCTTCCGGGATGCCTGCTTCGACCTTGCCCACCAGGTCTGCGCCCACGTCAGCCCCTTTGGTAAAGATGCCGCCACCCAGACGGGCGAAGATCGAGATCAGCGAGGAGCCGAAGGCAAAACCGATCAGGGGGTTCAGTTGCTGTGCGGTTGCGGTACCGCCTGCAACCAGGTAAGCGTAAAAACCACTCACCCCCAGCAGGCCCAGGCCCACCACCAGCATGCCAGTGGTCGCACCACCCCTGAATGCAACATCCAGTGCGGGTCCGAAGCCCCGGGTAGCGGCTTGCGCGGTTCGCACGTTGGCGCGCACAGACACGTTCATGCCGATAAAACCGCATGCGCCAGACAGCACGGCCCCCACCACGAAGCCGACGGCAGATTGCATGTCGAGAAAAAGGGCGATCAGAACGGCGAGGACGGCACCCACCGCGGCGATGGTTTTGTATTGTCTGGAGAGGTAAGCGGCTGCGCCAGTCTGGATGGCTGCCGCGATTTCCTGCATACGGGCGTTGCCGGCGTCCTCGGAAAGAATCCAGCTGCGAGCCCAAAAGCCGTAAACGACGGCGATGAGCCCGCAAACAAACGCCAGATACAGCGCTGATTGACCTGTCATGTCTAGTCTCCTCATGTTGTACAGAACTGGGGCACAACGCTAGCGAGGGCCCCGCTGCGTTGCTTCCTCGTTCGCTACATTCAGAAACGATTGGCCAACGGCCGCACTGTAACGTCAAAAACAGCATAGGCCCAGGATTTTGCGCAAGTCGAAAGGGCTGCGTCAGTAAAATCAAGCGTAATCCGGGGCAGACTTTTGGGCCTCGGTCGTACCTGTGCCCAACGGTACCCCTCGATTTCAAACGGAGCTCACCCATGTCCCTGGACAAAGTCAATGCTGGCAAAAAAGTGCCAGACGAATTCAATGTGGTCATCGAAATCCCGATGAACGCCGATCCGATCAAGTACGAAGTCGACAAGGAGTCGGGTGCGATTTTCGTGGATCGCTTCATGACGACGGCCATGCACTACCCCACCAACTACGGCTATGTGCCCAAGACCTTGAGCGGTGATGGCGACCCGGTGGACGTGCTGGTGATCACGCCTTATGCCCTGATTCCTGGCGTGGTGGTGCCTTGCCGCCCCATCGGCATTTTGATGATGGAAGACGAGGCCGGTGTGGATGGCAAGGTGCTTGCCGTCCCGACCGACAAAATTTTGCCGATCTACACACACTGGCAAAAAGTGGAAGATGTCAATCCGATGCGCTTGAAGGCCATCAGCCACTTCTTTGAGCATTACAAAGACTTGGAAAAAGGCAAATGGGTCAAGATTTTGGGCTGGGAAGGCCTGGATGCTGCCAAGAAGGAAATCCTGGACGGCATTGCCAACTACGAAAAAGCCAACGCCTGAGTATTTTTAGGCCATAAAAAAGCGCCTCTGGTCCGTTCGGGCCAGAGGCTTTTTTATGAGGCCGACCAGATCGGCCGGCTTCACCCAGGGCCTAGGGCCCCTGGATAGTGGTTCAGGTCACAGGGTGTCCGTGAAGCTGCGCAGCTTGTCCGAGCGGCTGGGGTGCTTGAGCTTGCGCAAGGCCTTGGCTTCGATCTGACGGATGCGTTCGCGCGTGACGTCGAACTGCTTGCCCACTTCCTCGAGGGTGTGGTCGTTGTCCATCTCGATGCCGAACCGCATGCGCAGCACCTTGGCTTCGCGCGGGGTGAGGCTGTCAAGAATGTCTTTCACCACGTCGCGCAGGCCAGCTTGCATCGCAGCTTCCATCGGGGCCGTATTGGCGCTGTCTTCGATAAAGTCACCCAGGTGGCTGTCATCATCGTCACCGATGGGCGATTCCATGGAGATAGGCTCCTTGGCAATCTTCATGATCTTGCGGATCTTGTCCTCAGGAATTTCCATGCGCTCGGCCAAGACGCTGGCGTCAGGCTCAAAGCCAAACTCCTGCAGGTGCTGACGGCTGATGCGGTTCATCTTGTTGATGGTTTCGATCATGTGCACCGGAATACGGATGGTGCGAGCCTGATCGGCAATTGACCGCGTGATGGCTTGGCGTATCCACCAGGTGGCGTAGGTCGAGAACTTGTAGCCGCGACGGTATTCGAACTTGTCTACCGCCTTCATCAGGCCGATATTGCCTTCCTGGATCAGGTCCAGAAATTGCAAGCCACGGTTGGTGTACTTCTTGGCAATGGAGATCACCAGGCGCAGATTGGCCTCGATCATTTCCTTTTTGGCGCTGCGCGAAGCGGCTTCGCCAGCGTTCATGCGCTTGTTGATGTCTTTCAGGTGATCGAGTGGAACTACCACCCGGGCCTGGATGTCATTGAGCTTTTGCTGCAAATCCTGTACGGGTGGGATGTTGCGGCCCATGATGGCACTCCACGGCTTGCCCGCCGCTGCCTGCTTTTCGATCCACTTCAGGTTGAGCAGCTGGCTGGGCACGGGTTTGCCGGATTTGTCGCGACCACTGAATTCGGCGATGAAGTTTTCTTGCGAGTACCCGCACTTGTCCACGATGATGCGACGCAATTCGCGCTCCTTTTTGCGTACATCATCGACCTGGCCGCGCACCATGTCACAGAGCTTTTCGATCGCCTTGGCCGTGAAGCGGATCGTCATCAGCTCATCCGACAGGGCTCTTTGCACCTTCATGTAGGCCGGGGTGCCATAGCCTTCTTTTTCGAAGATCTTGTGCATCTTCTCAAAGTGTTCCCGGATGCGGTCAAAGCGGGTCATGGCCTCACGCTTGAGCTCTTCCAGCTTCTTGGTTAGCGCTTTGGAGCCGCCTTTGCCATCGTCGTCGTCTTCAGCGTCGAACTCGTCAAAGTCTTCTTCCGCAACATAGTCGTCGGCTTCGTTGGGGTTCGAGAAGCCGTCAACGATGGTGGTGATCACCACCTTGCCTTCACGGATGTCTTCGCCCAGACGCAGAATTTCGTCAATCGTGGCCGGCGATGCACTGATGGCTTCCATCATTGCCATCAGGCCCCCTTCGATGCGCTTGGCGATTTCGATTTCGCCTTCACGGGTGAGCAGTTCGACAGTGCCCATTTCACGCATATACATGCGCACGGGGTCGGTCGTCCGGCCAAACTCGCTGTCAACGGTGGAGAGTGCGGCTTCGGCTTCCTCTTCAGCTTCCTCTTCGGTGGCGGTCGTCGGTCCCGTGTTGTTCAAAAGCAGGGTCTCGGCATCCGGGGTCTGCTCGTAAACGGCAACGCCCATGTCGTTCAACATGGTGTTGACGACCTCCAGCGTCTCGGCATCGACCAGCTTGTCGGGCAGGTGATCGGAAATTTCGCCGTGGGTCAGGTAGCCCCGCGTCTTGCCCAGCTTGATCAGTGCTTTGAGCCGTTGACGGCGCTTGGCCAAGTCCTCTTCCGACAAGACGGTTTCATCCAGGCCGAATTCCTTCATCAAGGCGCGCTCTTTGGCCTTGCTGATCTTCATGCGCAGGGGCTTGACCTTTTCGCCTGGTGTGGCCACTTCGGGCTCACCCACCAAATCGTCTTCGATGTCAGTCATGTCGAGGTCGTCGCCAGCGCCGTCGTCACCCTTGTCCTTGCCTTTGGGCTTGGGGCCACGTTTGGCGCCGGTCTTGGGCTTGTCCGTTGCATCAGCGGCTTTGGCAGGTCGGCCTGCTTTTTTCTTGGCGGGAGCGGCGTCTTCTGCCGGCATTCCGGTTACCGATTCTGCGGTGACTTCTTTGGCCGCCTTAGCCGCCTTGGCTGAGGTTTTGGTGGCGGGCTTGGCCTGAACGGCTTCGGCGACCTCGGAAGAGGCGGGGGCAGACTTTTTGGGCATGGCGCGGTCTTTCACAAACGCTGATTCGTCCGGTGGACGTAAAACGGTCTTGGTTGGAGGCAGGAGCCCGCGAGGACTGCGAGCTCTCAAAGGCAAGATGTGAGGGCGAACATTTGGTATGCAACCCTTGCGGTGAGTTGGCTGGTCGTTGATGTTTCGACGCTTGGCCGGGCCCGGAGGTGTTGCTGTCGCTCTTGCCTGAAAAGCGTAGGATTATACCTTTCGCTAATCAAGCATTCGCTCATGCCGCTTTGAAAGCTCGCTTTCAGACTTTCAGGCGAGGGTGTTGGCCATGCTTGCTTCAAGCGTTCGGCGGCGAGCTTGCAATGCCCGGTAGCGCTGCAACGCAGCGGGTTCGGTGCGCGAGGCTTCAATGGCTTCGGTTTCCTGTTCTTTCAGTCTCTCGATCAACATGCGGTCCAGCAGGCCCCGCAACTCCTGCCCGGATTCGCTGTTGTCATCGCTGGATTGCCAAGCTTCGCCGGACATGAGCTTGGTTGCAAGAGTTTCGGCAGGATGGTCGCGCAAACCTTCCCGCAAGGCTCCCCATGGCTGGGGGCCATGTTCATGTAGCTGGGATTCGAGCCAGCTGAACAGGCTACCGTGAGGCTCGGCCAGCTCGCACAACATGGCGTGGTCTTCACCCGAGAGTTGATCCCAGCGGGCGTGGTCGCCCAGCAATACCCTGGCGGCATGGTCTGCACGACTGACTGGTGGACGGCGAGAGCTGCCACGACGGTTGTAGGTGGATTGATAGGCGGGCGTGTAGCCGTCCAGGGCGGCGAAGGCTTCTTGGTGGCCACCAGCTTCACTTGGCGGAACTGGATGTCGGCGCTTGTAGGGTTCTCGGCGGCCGGTGCTGCTCTTGGGTAGCCAAAGCTCACTGAGTTCGCGACTGCTGAGTTGCACCAAATCAGCCAGATCGGCCAGCAACTGGCGCTTGAGTGCGCCGTCGGGTAGGGCCATCCAGAGGGGTTGCGCATTGCTGGCCATGTGAGCGCGACCCTCGTGGGTGTTGAGGTCACAGCCTTCGCGGGCAGCTTCAATCAAAAATCGGCTCAGTGGCGTAGCCTCGTTGACACACCGTGCGAAGGCGTCGGCTCCCTGCTCGCGTATGAAGCTGTCGGGGTCATGCTCAGCTGGCAAAAACAGGAATTTGACTGTACGCACGTCTGTGGCATAGGGCAGGGCGCCGTCCAGTGCCTTGCGGGCCGCACGGCGGCCCGCTGCATCGCCATCGAAACTGAAGACCACCGAATCTGTGAAGCGAAAGAGCTTTTGCACGTGCTCTGCGGTGCAGGCTGTGCCCAGTGTGGCCAC
The DNA here is from genome assembly GCA_041168905.1 of Pseudomonadota bacterium. Taxonomy (GTDB): domain Bacteria; phylum Pseudomonadota; class Gammaproteobacteria; order Burkholderiales; family Burkholderiaceae_C; genus JBEEJZ01. The sequence goes on from JBEEJZ010000198.1 coordinate 27,979, forward strand.
GGCATTGGGAAACCCCAGTTGTGCCAGCGCGACCACGTCCATGTAGCCTTCGGTCACCAGCACGTAGCCCGCTTCTCGTAAGGCCTGGCGAGCCTCGAACAGGCCATAAAGCTCTCTGCCCTTACTGAAAACGGGTGTTTCAGGGGAGTTCAGGTACTTGGGTTTATCGTCGCCCAAGACGCGTCCGCCGAAACCGATGCACTCGCCTTTGACATTGCGTATGGGGAACATGACTCGGTCACGGAAACGGTCATAGCGTTTGTCATCTTCCTCGTTGACGATCACCAGCCCAGCCTCGACCAACATGGCGTCGTCGTAATGCGGAAAGACACCGGCCAGGCTACGCCAGCCCTCGGGTGCGTAACCCAGACCAAACTGCCGAGCCACTTCACCGCTGAGGCCGCGCCCCTTGAAGTAGGCAATAGCTCGAGGCGAGTCCTTCAGTTGCTTGCGGTAAGCCTCGGCGGCCTTTTCAAGGACATCGCTCAGACTTGCTTGCTTTTGCCGCTGTTCGGCGACACGCGCTCGGTCTTGCGGGGCAATATCCTCTTCCGGTACCTGCAGGCCATACTGTTGGGCCAGGTCTTTGACGGCCTCGACAAAGTTCATGCCAGCGTGTTCCATCAGAAAACTGATGGCGTTACCGCTCTTGCCGCAACCAAAGCAGTGATAAAACTGTTTTGCGGGACTGACCGAGAAGGAAGGAGATTTTTCGCCATGAAATGGGCACAAACCCATGTAATTGGCGCCGCCTTTTTTGAGTTGCACGTAGCGGCCGACGATTTCAACCACGTCGGCGCGTGCAATCAGCTCTTGTAAAAATGTCTGGGGAATGCTCACGCTGGCTATTGTGGCTCAGGCTACGGGCTTTCCCATTGAGCTGCGCCAGCCAGCTCTGCGCGGCTGGCGCGTTACTTCAGCGAGGTGCCAGACGAATGGCGCCATCCAGACGGATGACTTCACCGTTCAGCATGTCGTTTTCGATGATGTGCTTGGCCAGCTTGGCGTAATCTTGCGGTGTGCCCAGGCGGGACGGGAAAGGAACCGCTGCTGCCAGCGCGTCCTGCACATCCTGGGGCATGCCAAACATCATGGGCGTACCGAAAATACCTGGTGCAATCGTCATGTTGCGGATGCCTGAGCGGGCCAAGTCACGGGCGATCGGCAACGTCATACCTACCACGCCGCCCTTGGATGCACTGTAAGCCGCTTGGCCAATCTGACCATCGTAGGCTGCCACGGACGCTGTGGAAATCAAGACGCCACGTTCGCCTGTGGACTCAGGCTCATTCTTGGCCATGGCTTCAGCAGACAGGCGAATCATGTTGAAACTGCCTAGCAGGTTGACCTGGAGTACCTTCGCGAAAACCCCCAGGGCATGAGCGCCGTTCTTGCCCACGGTTTTTTCTGCGGGGGCGATGCCTGCACAGTTGACCAGGCCCATGAATTTGCCCATGGAGACTGCCTTGGCCACGACCGCTTGACCATCAGCCTCAGAGCTGACATCGCACTTGACGAAGGCCCCACCGATGTCCTTGGCGATGGCTTCGCCTTTCTCGATCTGCATGTCGGCAATGACCACCGTTGCACCGTTGGCTGCCAGCATGCGCGCAGTGCCCTCACCCAAACCAGATGCGCCACCCGTGACGACGAACACCTTGCCAGAAATATCCATGAGAACTCCTTTTCAGATTGACGTTAACGTAAACGTCAATTATGGCCGAAGCGACTGAATGAACTTTGGATCTGCGAGATCCAGTTGGAATGGAAAAAGCCGGGAAATCCCGGCCTCGACCCCATGTGGCAGACCCAAGTTCTGCCAGCTGGTTTGCTGATGGATACGCCTCAGGCTGTCTTGATTGCCTGTGCAGACAAAGGCAACTTGCGCACGCGCTTGCCCGTGATTGCAAATACCGCGTTGGCAATGGCGGGCACGACGAGTGCTGTGGCCGGCTCGCCTATGCCTCCAGGCTTTTCGGTGCTCTTGACCAGCACGATGTCGATCTTGGGGGCCTCATGCATCCGTACCACCGGGTAGTTATTGAAGTTGGTTTGCTGAACGCGCCCCTTCTCCATGGTGATCTCCTGCATCAGACCCGCCGACATACCGAACACAATGCTGGACTGAATTTGCGCCTCGACGGTATCCGGGTTCACCATTTGACCCACATCGGCCGCCACCGTCACTTTGTGTACCTTCACCTCACCGTCCTTGACGGACACCTCGGCGACTTGAGCCATATAGGTGTCGTAGCCTTCCATCAGGGCAATACCCAATGCATGACCTGCCGGCAACTTTTTGCCCCAGCCAGCCTTGGTTGCGGCCAGTTTTAATACGTTGGCGAAGCGAGGCTTGTTCTTCAGTAGCCCCAAGCGGTAGGCATAGGGATCCTTCCCCGCAGCATGGGCCAGCTCATCAACAAAGCTCTCGTTGGCAAACGCATTCATGTTGTGGCTGACAGCACGCCAGTAACCCACGCGGTAACCCGAGTCGTGAATTACCAGATCATGCTGGGTGTTGGCTATTTCGTACGGGGCTACAGCCGCTTCTGCCATGAATGGGTCAAACGTGTCCTTGGGCAAGCCAAAGGCCCGTTGTGTGACGGATTGAGACGTGACCTTGAAATGCAAGGCAATCGGTTGACCGCCCGCGTCCAGACCAGCTTCGATCTGATTAAGCCCCATGGGACGGTAAAAGTCATGGGTCATGTCATCTTCGCGCGACCAAAGCACCTTGACTGGCCTGCCTACCGCCTTGGATACCTCGGCGGCCTGCACGATGAAATCGAGTTCCAGCCGGCGGCCAAAACCACCACCCAAAAATGTCGTCTTCAGCGATACATCCTCGGGCTTCATGCCGAGTGCAGCAGCCACAGCTCCCTGGGCCCCTTGCTGAAATTGGGTGGGGCCGATCAGCATGCACTTGCCGTCTTTCACGCTGGCAGTAAAGTTCATGGGTTCGAGTGGAGCGTGGGCCTGCATGGGCGTGATGTACTCAGCCTTCACGACTTTGGAGGCCATTTTCATCGCCGCCCCCACGTCGCCGGCGGGCTTACCAATCGGCAGAACCTTGCCATCGGCTGCGGCCTTGCGAGTGCCTGCCAAAATCACCTCGTGATCCAGTGTTGCGACGGTGCCCTCGCTCCAGGTGACGCTCAAGGCTTCCCGAGCTTTCTTGGCGCGCCAGTAACTGTCAGCGACGACAGCTACGCCATCGCTGATCTGAACAACGTCCAGCACGCCTGGCATGGACTTGGCCTTGCTGGCATCAAAGCCAGTGACTTTGCCCCCGATCACAGGGCATTGTTCTATGCTGGCGTACACCATGCCGGGTAGCTTGACATCAATCCCGAACTCCGCCGTGCCGTTGGTTTTGGCCGGAGTATCCAAACGACGGGTACGTTTGCCAACGACGCGAAATTGAGAAGGGTCCTTGATCGCTGGCTTCTCGGGCACGGGAAGGCGTGCTGCCGCTGCCGCCAGATGGCCGTAGCTGGCTTTTTTACCAGCAGGCCCGGTCACAAAGCCTTTGTCAGCTTTCAGTGCAGCACGATCGACACCCCACTCGTTGGCGGCAGCACTGATGAGCATCTCACGGACTTGCGCTCCGCCAATCCGAAGCTTTTCCCAGCCGTCACGGACTGAAGTGGAGCCGCCAGTGATCTGGGCACCCAGCAAGGCGTTGGTGTAGGCCGCGCCGGGCGGGGCGATTTCCACCTTGATGCTTTGAATGTCGACATTGAGCTCCTCGGCAATCAACATGGGCATCGAGGTGTAAACACCCTGTCCCATTTCGGACCGTGCAGAAATCAAAGTGATGCTGTTGTCATCAGCAATGTGCACCCATGCATTGGGCGTGAACACGGTACCCGCCGCTTGAAGGCTACCGGGCAAATTCAGGCCCATCAGCAGACCGCCAGAAGCAATGGCGGAGGATTTCAGGAAATGACGACGCGACGCGTTCATGGTTGTATTTGTGGACATGGTGTGTTCCTCAGGCTTGGCGCATGGCTGCGGCGGCATCCTTGATGGCTGCCTTGATGCGGGGGTAGGTTCCACAACGGCAGATGTTGCCGCTCATCGCGGCATCAATATCCGAGTCGCTGGGGTTTTTGTTGCTGGAAAGCAGTGCCGCCGCGCTCATCAGTTGGCCTGACTGGCAGTAACCGCACTGCGGGACGTCGTGCTTGATCCAGGCTACTTGCAAGGGATGGGTGTTGTTTTTGGAGAGACTCTCCACCGTCGCCACTTTTTTGCCGGACGTGGCTGAAAGAGGCGTCTGGCATGACCGCACAGGCTTGCCGTCAAGGTGCACTGTGCATGCACCGCAAAGTGCCGCGCCACAGCCAAATTTGGTGCCCGTTAAGCCCAGCTCGTCGCGCACTACCCACAGCAATGGGGTGTCGGGTTCGGCTTGGGCCTTGACGGGCCTGCCATTGATCTGAAAACTGACGCTCATAAAAATCTCCATTGATAGGGCTCTTGCAACGTGCGAAGGCCAACATTGACGTGTCCGTCCAGACGGTAATCAATTCAAAAACTCTGGCTGTGAGGGTTTCTACCTAGTGGAGACAGAAATTATCAAAATGCGACACTTTTCAGCCGACGCAGCGTGTGCTCCTGCTATCCAAGTGCCTTTGCCCAATTGCGAGTTCGGTAGAGGAAGTTGAAATTTTTGCTGCTATACTTCAAGGCTCGAACAAACACAGGCGCGTAGCTCAGCTGGTTAGAGCACCACCTTGACATGGTGGGGGTCGTTGGTTCGAGTCCAATCGCGCCTACCAACAGAACCCTTGCAAGTCATTGATTTGCAAGGGTTTTTTATTTTTGGGTCTCGAATGGCAGAGGCTAGATTTCTGCCAGTATGAAATTTGTATGAAGACCTGAATGTAACTCGGTTGTTTGTGTTGACACCTTTTGGGCAAAAACTCGGCTTTCGACTTGCTAAGCAACTGTCGGCTTGAAGTCACAGGTAAAGATAGTGGCGTACTTCGCCGCTGTGGAAGTAGAGCGTCGTCCGACAAGGTCCGGCGCCAAACACCTGACTGTGTGCCCGTAACATACCCGCACCAGTCCCGCCTCCATCGGTTCACTTTCCCATGCTCCTGAAGACCGCCGACGACTAGTCCCGACGCCTCGTGCTGCTCGAAGAACTTCAGCACTCCAACCAGCTCGACTTCGGCCAGAAGAAGTGGCTCAAGGACGAGTTGATGCGATTCAGGAAAGGCATTGAGGGTGAGCGTGAGTCGGCCCATTACCTGGACAACTACTTCAAGCCTGGCCAGAACCATGTGGTGTTGCACGACCTGCGCTTCGTGGTGGACGGAGACGTAGCGCAGATTGATCACCTCATCCTCAAGCGCACCAGCCACACCTACTATTGGAGACCAAGAACTACGCGGGCGACATCATCGTCAACGAGCATGGCGAATTAACGGTGAAGTACGGGCCCGATGACTTCGGCATCCCCTCGCCGCTGGAGGAAAGCCGCCGCCACGAGCGCGTCCTGGCCCGACTGCTGGAGCGTCTGGAAATAGGTGGCCGAGTTGACAAGCTGCCCGACTTCCACCATGTGGTTATGGTGCACCTCGAGGCCGTCATCCGGCGTCCGGACGCGAAGACCTTCGACACCTCTTTTCTGATTAAGCCGGACCAGTTCCCCACCTGGCACGAGAAGTTCGTCGACAACGTCGGGGCGGGCGTCATCTTCAAGGCCTTCCTAAATCTGCACAGCCTAGTGGCCCTGGTGGAGTGGGTTGAGAAGTTCAAGCGCCAGCACCAACCGCAGGACCTGCTGGCGTTGCCGGAGTTCATGAATCCCAAGGTTGCACCTGCTCTACCCGCCGCTCAGGGTACGCAGGCACCAGCACCTGCAACAATTCCGCCCGCGCCTGCAGACGCAGTGGATACACAATGAGCGACCGATTCAGCGCCCGCGAACAAGCTGGTGTGTGCCTATTGCGTCATGAAAATCAGCTGCTCCGAGGGCAAGTTCTGCTGGAACAATAGCAAGCGCTTCAATGGTCTGCAATATTGCCGGGGGCATCAGGCGCTGTTCTAAGATGGCAGTGATTGGCCGGAAAGAAAGTTGGCAACCACCTTGGTGCTAAATGATCATGGTTTCCACCCGCAGGTTCACAGTACCGATCAGGTGGTCCGATTCTCTGCGTACCTGCCTTGCGTACCGCTCCCGGGATGATTCCCGAAGCACCGTGTAGTACGCCAACCTCGCTTGATCAATACCTCCCCCACCGCCTGCGGTAGGTCGAGGAACTTGATGCCGGCTTGACGCCCATCTCCACCTTGAAGATGAAGTTGAGTACGTCCCGCGCACGGTTGGCCACCATCGAGTAGATGATGATGTTGCGCTCCTCAACCTGGCAGGTGTCAAAAATGAAGACCTTGAGTCGCAGCTTTTCCTTGAACACCTCGCCATTGGGATGGCTGGCAACCATGAAGGACAGCAGCGCTACCTTCTCGGTATAGGGCGTGATGATGGCCACCCTGGGCGGACTCTCCGCCTCCGAGAGCTCGATCAGGATTTAGGCTGTTAATTGCTCGGTCTTCATTCCCCGCAACGATACGCCTGAGCCTCATAGGACACGCTACCCATGAACCAGTTGCTGTCATCGCGGGTGACAACAAATGTGTCTGCACCAGTTGCCGCGACGGAATTGCGCAAGCTGGTTTCGCCGATCGCACGCATCACTGTCGGGTCTTTCCCTACACCCAGGATCCGATCGTTGAACTGCACAACCCGCACGAACTTGCATGCCTTCGCCTGATCTGCATTGACCGCTCGTAAGCGTGCACCACCATCAGAAAGGTTCGGAGCCGATGCGCAGGCCGCTATTGCCATAACTAAAGCAACAGTGAATGCAACCCTGTATCCCGTTGTTCCGGCTCGATAGCGAATGGGGGCAATTAGGTGTCGTTTCATATGCTTGACTCTGGGGTATAGAGGACTTGGACAGGTGCTCAAAATCGATGCATCAGACTGACGTCAACTAGGTTGGTCGCCCCGAAGATGCCTGTGTTGGTGGGCGCTTTAAAGCGAGTCCAGTTCAATCCGACGGCCATGCTAGTACTCAACTTCCATGAAGCGCCTAATCCAAAGTACATGTCGGTCCCGGTTTCCTTGAAGGTGTCAACCTGCGTGTTTGCGCCCGACGTGAATCGCGAGGTCTGTCGGATAGACCACTCATACCAGCCCGCCCGGGCCAAAACATCCACATCAGACGCAACAGGGTAGGAGGCATACCCCCCCATCATCCAACCGGTTCCATGGATAGTCGAGGAACCGGTTACCGACCCTGTCGGCTTGTTCAGACTGACATCCCCGAAATCTTGGTAACCGACCTCGACCCCGAAGTACTTAGAAAAGCTGTAGCCACCCTTAATCCCGAACGCGATGTCTGATTGATCACTTGTCCACCCGGTTGGCAGAGCATTGATGATGGGCGTGCTTGGCCGGCCGGCACCGACGCTGACAAATAGGCCGCTGTCTTGCGCCAAGGCGGCAGTCGATGCAGAAATTGCCAGTGTTGCGATGGCAGCGGCGAACTGTACTTTTTTCATTTTGAATTCCCCTCATGTGTGACAAATTTGGTCTTCTGACTGACTTGCTCGGGAGCCTTCTTTGAGTGGCTTTCCGATGCATGCAAGTCAACTTAAATACTAGCAGTCTACGTAAAACGTAAAGACAGTATATGTGAATCTTACGAATATCGTAGGTATGTCGCATGCACGTACTCCGTCCCTGGCGACGGTGTTTGGCCGTCGTTTAAGACAGGCACGCGAAAAAATGGGCTTACCCCAGGAGAAGCTGGGGGTGTTAATCGGTCTGGATGAAAGTTGCAGTAGTGCCCGCATCAGCCGTTATGAGGGGGGCGTTCACAAAGCGCCGGTAGAGACCGCGATCCAGCTGGCTGATGCTCTGGGCGTCCCGTTGCCATATCTTTATTGCCCGGATGATGAAATGTCCGAGCTCATCCTCGCCTTTGCCAAGCTCGACACTCAAGCCCGAGGTGAACTCAAGGCTTGGCTCCACGGCAAGGCTGTCTTGTAGCTTGACCTTAAGCACGGGCGTGTGAAGTGGGTTGCGGATGACCTGCCTAACCATATCCGATTCATCCATCGACGTCGGGCGCAACGGCAGCAACCAGGCGTCAGGGTGCTCAATCTGGTCTACCCAGCCTACCGTCTGCCGATAGGGCGTACCGTGAGGCGACGCGATGGACCACCGAGTGCGCAGCACAGGCCTGATGAGCCACGTCAACAAGTTGAAACTGCGGTTGCTGCGTATGACGGGCCCGCGTACACGCACAACACGGCCAATATTGCTGGCGCAGTCTGCGGTGTCATGGATCACCAATGCAAGATCGTTGGCTTGACAGCGTAAACGTTCAGACAGTTCGGCCCTTGAGCTTGAGTTCATTGCACCCTCCCTGAGTGGTTGATTGCGGTTCACAAAATGTTGTGACCTGAACCAATAATCACACTTGAACCCAGCCCACTCCCATCTTCCCCGCAAACTTCAGCAGCCCGAGGTTTGAATGGGGCATAGGCACAACCGGATTGGCTCTGTCTGGACCTAGTGCCCAGACCCAGACGACTCTCGCCGGCAGCGAACAAGCCATTGCAGTGGCCTCTCCAACGCGAGGCATAAGAGAACGACCCGGTAGACTTGTTCCAGGACAGAAAACATGCAGGCAGGACGTTTGATGGTCCAGCCAGCGAAAGAAGTGTGCAGGCCTCAGGACCGTCGCGCCGCGTGCCTTCATCTGTGAGCCAGGGAGCGATATGAACAGAACCGGCTATTCAATCAAACGGCCATCTTCCGAATGGCAGGTGGCAAGTGTGGTGCCATTGGAGGCCCACCTGCCCAATCCTTGCCAGGACTGGCTGCAATGGCTGTCCGATCGATGGGATACGCCCACCCAACAGGTGCTGTGCGACATATTGCTGGCTCAGACCCACGGGCGTTACTTGCTGGATCAGATCACCTTCAATCATCTGCAGGCTGAACAAGCCGCGCAGCAGCCTATGAACCAGGGACGTGTGTGTGTACTGGAGCCCTGCTACCTGCGCCTGGAGTCACTGGCCCGGGAGAACGATGTACCAGTACAACATCTCGCAGGCAAACTGATTCAAGATCACCTGCAGGGACGCTTGCACCCACACAAGGTGTCACTCGATATGGAAATCAGCGATGGGATGAATCTGCGACGGGACGATGACGATCTGAAAGTACACCTGCCTGAACTGTTGATCAGTCAGATAGATGAACTGGGGGATCTCCATGGCTTCACTCGTAGCGACGTCATACGCGATTGCCTGGCCCTGCATGTCTATGGTCGTTTACGGTACGAGATGTGGACTTCCGAAGGTAACTGGCGTCCCAAGAGAAAGGTTGGAGCGGATGAGGCGCAAGCCTTCATGGACGGTGAAATCCGGTTCTCGCGCGGAAGGGCTACCCTGAGCGATACGACATCGCAGGACGAGCAACTGAAATCACCCCACCGAACGCCATCTGCCCGAGCCGAGTTCATACGCTTGCATGGGAAAAGCCAGGATGCCACGCGGGTCTTCATGCCAGCCCAGCTCAAAAAGCATCTGCTTCAGCTGGCGGATGTGAGTGCGCTGCCCTTGTCAGAGTACTGCCGGCGTACGCTGATCACGGTCATCTGATAGGTGCTTGCTCCCCTCGAGGTGGAGTTAAGCCCAAGCGGTGACAGCGATGCCATGTGGGATGGCATGCATACTCATTGAATAATCAGCAACCCTGTTTTCGTCGCGACGAGCGGACCAGGTTACATGGTGTGGCTGACTGGCAGAACTGCTCGTTCAAATCGTATTTATTTCACCAGTACGCGTTCAAGTTGTGATTTCAGGTAGTCGAGGTCTTCTGGAGTGGTCTCGGTGTCGCACGAGAAATGCCAATTCCATTTGCCGCTGAACCGATTCAGGGAACCAAAGTCCACCAGCACATTGGCTTGTTGGACATCGTTAAACCTGGTGGCAAGCCAGTCGCCATAGGCCCGGCACTGTAGTCCGCCGGCGATGGTGTTGAGCAAAAGACCATATCCATCAGGATCGTCAACCGCACCTAGCTCTTTGAGCATGGATGTGCAGGCAGTCTGAAAGTCGAGGCGTTGTGTTTTCTTGATCATGGTTATCGTCCTGTTTTGCTACCCAGCATGATGGACCTCATGTACCTTCTTTTTTGAAGCGAAACGGCAAATGCATTGACTGGGCTACGGCATTGGCCGCCTCCACACTCTGGCGCAGCTCCGCCGCGTAATAGCTGCTCCCAGGGTGTTCGCCTTCAATGATCACCACGCACAACGCCGCTGCAATCCCATCGTCCAGGCGCTCAAAGAAGGCCTTGGCCTGCCCCTGGCTGCCATGGTTGATCGGAAAAAATTCCCACTGGTTGTAATCGGCCGGCTCGCTCAGCCAGTCCTTGATTTCTTCCTGGAACCGTCCCACGCCGGCCTTGCCTTCCAGCTCAACCCAGGTTTGCCAACCGTCGTCTGGATCCTCCTCGATCGCCTCCACCACCTTCAGGATGTGGCGACGACGGCGCAGGCCTGGGGACGGGTCATCCTCCAGCTCCTCCTTCAGGTACTCCACCTCACGCTCGCCCAGTTTCTGAAAATGATTGATCAGGGGCTGACAGCTCACCACCTCATCGATCACATCGCTGGGGGTCTTGAGACCGCTGGCACAGACAGAGAAGACATCGTCCCAGGTCTCGTTCTCTTTGACATCAGGGTCGGAGATGGTTCCGCGGTCATCGACCTCAAAGTACCAGGGGTTGGCATTGGCCTGATCCCAAACCTGGTTGATCTGGGCGGCGGTCGCATCCTGGGCCAGGAAATAGCCCGCGCCCATGGCGATCAGCGATTGCAGAAAGCTGCGGCGATTGATGGTCAAGCTCATGCGCCTTCTCCTTGCGCCTGCTCCTCATGCAGACTGCGCGAAATGGGTCGCTGGCTCGTGACGGTTAAAGCGTCGCCATCGGCGGGCAGTGAGATAGCCCGGATCTCTGCGTGAAAGCTGAGATCGGCGCCTTGGACAAAGGTGGTGCGCATCATTGAACTCCGGCCCCGCAGACGTCGTGAACGCCTGCTGTGTGCGGGAGCGGAAAGCACAGCCGGACGCTTTAGCCATGAATCTTTTAAGCGCCCAGGCAAGTGGTCTGGATAAATCCGGCGCTGGTTGAAGTCTACACCTCACCCCGTGGTGGTTCTATACTGTACGTATAAACAGTATCTATGCCTCCCCCAGCCTCCCCCGTCACCCCTCCAGCCCCAGCCGGCACACCCCCAGGACCTCTCCCAGTCCTGGCCGGGCCCGGCTGTGCGTGGATACCACCGATCTGGGTGCACGAAATCACCTCGGTCGTGCGGGCCGGCTTTCCCTCACCGGCTGAAGACTTCCTGATCCAGCGTGTGGACCTGATGGCCAAGCTCATCAAGCATCCCCAGGCCACCTACCTGATCCGGGTACGCGGAGAGTCCATGCGCGAAGCCGGCATCTTTGATGGTGATGTCGTCATGGTGGACCGCGCCATCAAGCCCCGCCATGGCCAGATCGTGGTGGCCGTGGTCGACGGTGACTTCACCATCAAGCAGCTCCACCAGCGCCAGGGCCAGATCAAGCTCAAGGCCGCCAACCCTACCTTCCCGGACATCACCCCCAAGGATGGACAGACCCTGGAGATCTGGGGCGTGGTCACGAGCAGCATCAAGCAGTTCCCCAACTAAGCCTTAACCAAGCCTTGGATCTTGTCGGTGGATGTGAGTCATGTACGCCCTGGTAGACGGCAACAACTTCTATGTCTCGTGTGAGCGTGTCTTCAGGCCCAGCCTGAACGGCCGACCTGTAGTCGTCTTGAGTAACAACGACGGCTGCGCCATTGCCCGCTCCAACGAAGCCAAAGCCCTGGGCATAGCCATGGGTGCACCCTGGTTCAAGATCAGGCATCTGGCGGAATCCGACGGTCTGGTGGCCCTGTCAGCCAACTTTGCTTTGTACGGCGACCTCAGCGACCGCATGATGAGTCTGGCCGCTGGCCTGGGTCCAGCCCAAGAGATCTACTCCATCGATGAAAGTTTCATTGAACTTACCGGTGTGCGTGGAGACCTGAGCGAGCGCAGCCGCAAGATCCGCTCGCGCATCCTTCAGTGGACCGGCATCCCCTGTGGCATAGGCATCGGCAGCACCAAGACCCTGGCCAAGCTCGCCAACCATGTGGCCAAGACGGTGGAACGCAAACCCGGCAGTTACCCCCAGCACCTTGCTCACCTGGCCCAGGTGGCCGACCTCACTGCGCTCAGCCCAACGGACTTCCAGGCTGTACTCGCAGCCACGCCCGTTCAAGAAATCTGGGGCGTGGGGCGCCAGATCACCAGGCAGCTCAATGAGGGCGGCATCACCACAGCACTGCAGCTCGTCCAGCTCGATGCTGCCACGGTGAAGCGGGGCTGGTCCGTGGTGCTGGAACGCACCGTACGAGAACTCCAAGGCATCGCCTGTGTGGACCTGGACCATGAACCGGCCCCGAAGAAAGAAATCGCCTGCACCCGATCCTTTGGACGGGCCGTCACACAAATCACCGACCTGCAAGAAGCCGTCACTGAATTCGCCAGCCGCGCAGCAGCCAAGCTCAGAAAGCAAGGCAGTGTGGCGGGACAAATCCTGGTGTTCATCCGTACCAGCCCTTTCAGGAAGGATGAGCAGTACAGCCGGTCCATCACCGTCCCGCTACGCCGACCCAGCGCAGACACCGCCATTCTGGTCAGTGCTGCCTTGAAGGGCCTAAACGCCATCTACCGCCCCAACATCAACTACGCCAAGGCAGGCGTCATGCTGCTGGATCTGCAATCGGACGCCGTTCAGCAGTTTGAGCTGGACCTGGAAGGGGAAGATACAGCAGACCGCAGCCGGCTGATGGGCACGCTGGATGAACTCAACCAGCGATACGGCCGAGGCACGGTGGTGGTGGGCAGTGCTGGTCTACGAGGCGACAAGAGAGCCTGGTCGATGAAGCAGGAGCGGCGTACGCCTGGGTACACCACCTGCTGGGATGAGTTGCCGGTGGCGAGGGCTTGAGGAACCGGGGTGGTTGTTCAATGTCGACCTGTGATGCTGGAATCAGGTGGGGCGGTTGAAGAAGGTGGGCCGGGGCTGATGTTTAAACAGACTGTAGGCGACCGGGGGCGGGAAATTGACCTGCCCCTGACCGCGAAGCCGCCCTGGTTGTTGGCAGAACCGCTCAACTAAAGGACAGATTCAGCGCAGTATGGCTGGTCTGCACCTATCCTCCAAGGATGAGGGCGACGTGCGTCAGTTACAGCCGTATTTGTTGCAGTTTTTGTAGAAGCTGTTTCCATTGCTGTCGGTGCCGCTGTAGGTGGTGCCGAGCGAGCCATTAGTGATGGTCTGATTCCAGGTGTTCCCGTTGCCGGCGCTGCCGCGTTGATAGGTCGTGTTTCCGATGGTCTGGCTGGTTTGGTTCCAGGTCGTACCGTTGCTACTGTTGTGGCCGTTGACCGTGGTGGTGTTGCCAAACTTGTTGACGTTGTACGTGTTGCCACTGCTGTCGTTGCAGGTGTACATCGACGAACTGCCGATGCAGTTGGCCTGGCTGGCCAAAGGCAGGATCCCAACAACAATGGCCAACACTAGGTTGGATATTTTCATTCTTCACTCCCTCAAGTTGATAAACGTCAACTTTAGTGGATGTGGCCAGTCTGTCCATCCCCCAAACGGGGGGGCTGCCAAACTTTCCAAAATACGCTAACGCCCTGCAAGTCGATGGAGGTTTGCCTGCCTTACTGGGAGTCCTGCCCAAGAGTCAATCGGCAACCCGTTGAATTGCGGTAAACACACCTGTGGGATGTCATCCGTTTGTACTTGTCTGTGCAGTAAAGTCCGAGATCCTTTCAATCGCCTCTGGCACACACAGGAGAACCACCATGAAATCCCTGCACATGATCACCGCACTGACCCTCGCTCTGATGGCTGGAAGCGCATTGGCTGAAGGCCCCAGCTGCACCGGTGCCGCTGCAGAGAAAAAACTGGCCGGTGCTGCTAAGAACTCCTTCCTGAAGAAATGTGAGAAGGACGCTGGTGCCACCTGCGAAGCAGCAGCCAAAGAAAAGAAACTTGCTGGTGCAGCCAAGGGCAGCTTCGTTAAAAAGTGCGTGAAAGACGCCGTTGGCGCTGACGCCAAGTGAAGTGATATCAGGGCTTAGCTGGGCACGATGTGAACAGCCGGCATCGCACCTGAAGGTGGCTATGGCCCTCGGTGCTTCGGTCCGTCCACTTTAAGCAGATGTGCACCAACTTCAGCCCCACACGCAACGGCACCTGGGTCGAGCGCAGCCTGGGGGTGGACTGGCCGGACATGCATTACCCGCCCGAAGCCTACCCTGGCTACGACGCACCCATCGCGCTGCTGGGTGATGACCGCCAGACACCGACGGTGCGTACCGCCCGCTTTGGCCTCGTACCCCACTGGGCCAAGGACAACACCATCGGCAGACGCACCTACAACGCCCGCTGCGAAACGGTTGCAGAAAAGCCGTCCTACCGCAGTCCCTGGCGCAAACGCCAGTACGCCATCGCCTTGCTCGACGACTTCTTTGAGCCCAACTGGGAAACAGGGGTTGCGGTGCGTTGGCGCATCAAACGCCGAGATGGCGAGCCCATGGGTGTGGCCAGCATCTGGGACCGTTGGCTGGATACCCAGACTGGCGAGATCGTGCACTCGTTCTCGATGCTCACCGTTAATGCAGACGGACATGCGGTGATGGGGCATTTCCACCGCCCGGGCGACGAGAAGCGCAGTGTGGTGATGTTGGAGCCAGAGCAGTTCAAACCATGGCTCATGGCCACCCCTCAGACAGCCATGGACATGTGCCTGCGGCCTGATGAGCGCGTCCTGGTCAGTGAGCCGGCTCCAAGAGAAGCGGCAGTCGGAGCAAATCTGTCGCTGCTATGAAAACAGATCACAAACTTTTCACGACCGCCGTTGTTCTGCTGCTGTGTGCCCAATGCCTTCATGCAGCCACCCTCACCGGCAAAGTCGTGGGAGTGTCTGATGGAGACACGATCACGGTGCTGGATGATCAAAAGGTTCAGCACAAGATTCGTTTGGCGGGGATCGATGCTCCGGAGAAAAAGCAAGCGTTTGGTCAGGTATCCAAGGACCACCTGGCGAAGCAGGTCTTCTCAAAGTTCGTCACAGTGGACTACGCCAAGTCGGACAAGTACGGTCGCTTGGTCGGCAAGATTTTGTTGGATGGCCAGGATGTGAATATCCGGCAGCTGCAAACCGGCTTGGCTTGGCATTACAAAAAATATGAGGCGGAGCAGCCTCCTGAGGATCGTGTGACATACGCCAGGGCAGAGCAGATGGCGATGGATCGGCGTATCGGTCTATGGAGCGACAAGAGCCCTGTGGCACCGTGGGACTACAGACACAAGGTGCGATAACTGCTTTGGGCTGTGATTTGCTCGGTCTTCATTCCCCACAACGATACGCCTGGGCCACAGATGAACCCGGGAGGCCAATGGCCATACGGGTTCGGTAGCGCGGTCTAATGTAGGTTGCGGACCTTGGCCAGCAGGTCTTCAATGCCATCCTTGCCGCCTTCCTCCTCGCCCTTGATGCCGAAGGATTCTCGCTCCATCCGGACCAGCCGTTCCAGCATCTCAGTCAGCTTCTTAGCGCTGTCGATCCGGGCGGTGATGGAGGTCAGCTTGTTGATGTCGTCGCTGATGTCACCCAGCAGGCTGCTCGTCATCGCGATGTCAGCTGTGTCATTGGCGTTCTCAAGCGAGCGATCCACCAGATAGCGAATCTTGTCCAGCATAGCAAGCAAGCCACCCTTTTCATCAGTGGCTGTCTCGACCTCGCACAGGAGTTTCGTGAACAGGTTGCGTGTCCGATTGAAATCTTGCCGCTGGCACAGGATCACCGTCGCCTGCATGTCAGAGTTTTGCTCGACAACCTCCATCTCGGAAGCCGGGGTGAGCTGCGTATTGGGAGTGAGTACCGCAGCCCTGCGTACCTTGTCGGCGGCCCGCTGGCGGATCTTCTCTGCCAGGTTGCGTGTCCACAGGTCCTTTTTGGCGCGTTTGCGGATGGCACCCTCGGTGATACTGCACTCCTGCGCGATCTGGCGCAGGGAAAGTATGCCGGCCCTGTAGTGCTTTTCTGCGAGTTCCCAGTCCACGAGAGCTTTGTTGCTGGTACTCATTGGGCCCACCCCTCGATTTCATCATCAAGCACGTGCGAATTCAGCGGAGGATGAGAAAGACTTGCAGAGTCAACAAAATCCACGTTCTCCACCCACTGAGAAGTCAGGCGAACTGAGCGGAGAAACTCCTCCTCCTCGTCGGCCGAGACTTCGCTGATTCCGCAATCTTCGCCCTGGACTTGCGGAGCAAGTTCTTCCTGGACTGCAAGCAGTTTCTCCAACTTCGCAGCTTTGGCGCTGGCAAGGCGGTACACCTTGCTGGAGCGACCATTGTTACCCGTCACCGTCTCCACCACGATACGGGGCGGATTGCAGCCGAGCAGTTCATCCAGAGCCTCGTCCAGCTCTAACTTGCCCTTGTGCTTGTGGAAGCATTCGGAGCTGAGGCGGGTGCGCGAGGACGGACCCTTGGCCTGCAGGAAGCCCAGGATCTTCGCGGCATTGGCCTGGGTCTCTGCCACCTTGACCTCATCTTCACCGCTGGCGAAGATGTATTTCACTGACTCCGTGGTGAAGCGGATCCAGGCCATGGCGGCTTCCAGGTGATGCACCTCGATGATGGTCTGGAGGTCGCACAGGGCGAACAGCATGGCCATGCGCAGTAGCATGGGGGCACGGCGCTGGATCAGGGCTGCAATGCGCTCGCCCATGGAGACGTCGTTGAGCTCGCCGTAGTACAGCCGGTCGTAGCACTGCTTTGCCTCCTCGGACAGCTTCATTTCCGTATGGTCGCGCTCGACCCAGCGGTCGGCCTTGCAGAACTGCAGGACCTCTTCGAGACGATCC
>JBEEJZ010000199.1:0-5219 GCA_041168905.1 Pseudomonadota bacterium
AAAACTATCGGTCACGATCACCGGAATCGTCGGTCACGATGCCGGAATCCCAGATTTACAACCCGCTAAGGCATCGGTCACGATCACCGGAATGACCGGTCACGATCCTCCGGAATACCCACCAGAACGTTTGCCCTGCCTGTTGCAAAAGGGCTAGAACTCTTGTATGATACACGTCATGCGAAATAAAACGAATCAGCGAACTGCGGCTAAAGAGGCCTCCCACGAGCGCATTGTGGATGTGGCATCTCGCGCAATCCGGCGCAGCGGCTATGACGGCACCGGTGTGGCCGACATCATGAAAGAAGCCGGTTTGACGCACGGTGCCTTTTATGCCCACTTCTCCTCGCGTGAAGCAATGCTGGCTGAAGCGGCGGACCGAGCGGGTGCGCAAAGCAATGCGGCAACGGCGGCGGCGGTCGCCAGCGTTGCGCCGCAACAAGCGATGGAAACGCTGATTCGCGCTTACCTCTCCAAGGCTCACCAGGACGCCTCTGAGACAGGGTGCCCGATAGCTGCCCTGGTGTCCGAAATGCCTCGCCAATCGCCCGAGGTACGCCGTGCCGCTACGCGCCGCATAAAGGGCGCCATAGACCTGATCGCCCAGCAGTCCCCCGACTGGGGTCAGGCTGCAGCACACGAACGCGCACTGGTGATCGCCGCCACCTTGGTGGGCAGCCTTGCCTTAGCGCGCGCCGTCGATGAGCCGGCCCTCGCAGACAAATTGCGCGAGGCCACGATCCAGCATTTGCTGAGCCTGGCGGGCTAATCGAATTTTCCCAATCAACCCACCCATGCGCTCGCCAATAAATATTATGGTCATCATATGAATATCCAACCCACCCACTGAAGGAGTACTGCAATGAACCCAAAGAACAAAGTCGCAATCGTCACGGGCGCGACGTCCGGAATTGGCAAAGCCAGCGCCGAGCAATTGGCCCAGGCTGGCTATACGGTGTACGGCACCAGCCGCCGTGCCGTCCAAGCCGGTCAGCATGCGTTCCCGATGCTGGTGCTGGATGTCACTGACGATGCGTCTGCCGAAGCGGCCGTTAAAGAAGTAATGCGGCGCGAGGGTCGCATCGATCTGCTTGTGAACAACGCCGGCTTTGGTGTTGCTCCCGCTGCGGCCGAAGAGAGCTCGCTGGAGCAAGCCAAGGCTATCTTCGACACCAACTTCTTCGGACTGATCCGCATGACGCGCGCCGTGGTGCCGCACATGCGCAAGCAGCGCAGTGGTCGGATCATCAACATCGGCTCTGTGCTGGGCTTCCTGCCCATGCCGTTCAGTGCTCTTTATGCAGCAACCAAGCACGCCGTTGAAGGCTATTCGGAGTCGCTGGACCATGAACTGCGCACCTGGGGCGTTCGCGTTTCGGTCATCGAACCGGCCTATACCCGTACGCAGTTCGATGCCAACATGATGCAACCCGATCGCCCGCTGGAAGAGTACCGGCAGGTTCGCGCCAACTTGAACCGTGTCGTTGAAAAGGTAATGAGCACCGGCGATGATCCCTCTGTGGTTGGCGCCACTGTGCTAAAGGCTGCTAACGCATCGTCCCCCCGGCAACGCTACACCTCTGGTGGCCTGGCTGCTCGCTTGCGATTGATGCGCCGCTTTGCACCTGCAGGCCTGATGGATGCCGGCCTGCGCAAAGACCTGCAGCTCGACACAAGGCAGGCAGCAGCATGAAGGCCTTTATTGTCGATCGTTACAAAAGCAAAACTGGCATGCGCTCGGGCGAAGTGCCCGTGCCACAGATAGCCGAGGATGAGGTTCTGGTCGCGGTACACGCCGCGGCGGTGAACCTGATAGATGCCAAGATTCTCAACGGCGAGTTCAAACTCATCCTGCCTTACCGCACGCCCTTTGTGCTGGGGCACGACGTGGCTGGCATGGTGGTCCGTGCGGGCTCAGGTGTGCGGCAATTCAAGCCAGGCGACGCGGTCTACGCCCGCCCGCATGATCTGCGGATTGGTACTTTCGCTGAGTTCGTCGCGGTCAAGGAAAGTGCACTGGCCCTCAAGCCAAAAAACATCAGCATGGAAGAGGCAGCTTCACTGCCATTGGTCGCCCTGACGGCCTGGCAGGCTCTGGTTGAGAACGCCCAACTCAAGCCGGGCCAAAAGGTCTTCATCCAGGCCGGATCCGGTGGCGTGGGTACTTTTGCGATACAACTGGCCAAGCATCTGGGCGCATTCGTGGCCACCACTACCAGTGCTGCCAATGAAGCGCTGGTGAAGGGCCTGGGCGCAGACCTGGTTATCGATTACAGGACAGACGATTTTGAAAAAGTTCTGCATGGATATGACGTGGTGCTCAACAGCCAGGACGCAAAGACGCTCCAAAAATCGCTGCAAGTGCTCAAGCCCGGCGGCAGGTTGATCTCCATTTCCGGCCCGCCCGACCCCGCCTTTGCCGATGCCATTCACGCCCCCTGGATGGTGAAACAGGTCATGCGTTTGCTGAGTCTGGGTGTGCGCGGCAAAGCCCAACGCCGCGATGTGGACTATGCCTTTCTCTTCATGCAAGCCAACGGGAGCCAGTTGCGGCAGATTGCGGCGTTGGTCGAGTCGGGGGCAATTCGTCCGGTTCTGGACCAGGTGTTCCCCTTTGAGTCAACCAATGAGGCTTTGGCCTATGTGGAAAGTAGTCGCGCCAAAGGCAAGGTCGTTATCAAGGTGCGATAAAAAACTAGCCTGAGACAGCCGTCGCATCAAACACAAAGCAGGTCGTTGTGGCGTGCGCGTACAAGCGACCAGCAGCATCCAGAATCTTGGCCTCTGCCGTCGCCATTTGCTTGCCGCTGTGAATCACATTGCCTTCTGCGCGCAGCGGGCCAGTCTTGTGCGTAGCGGCGCGCACGATGTTGATGCTGAGCTCTGCCGTGGTGTAGGCGCGGCCGGCAGGCAGCTTGGAATGCACAGCGCAACCCAAAGCGGAATCCAGCAGGGTTGAGAACCATCCACCGTGCACAGTGCCCATTGGGTTGTAGTAGCCAATGTCAGGAATACCTTGGAATACAGCACGGCCATCACCTACCTCGACCAACTCAAAGCCCAGAGTTTCCGCCATATGGGGGTAGGGCAATTCTCCCGACATCATGGCCTCCAAGAACTGCCGGCCACTCTTGCCCGCAATTTGTTCCCTGGTGGCCACGCCAGGCTTTCCACCACCGTCTTGTAAACGCTTCCTGGCCTGGGCAAGCTGGCTTTCCCACGCGGTCAATTGGCTAACGCTCGACATTGCAACTCCATATGTTTGTATGTGCAACGATTGTAGATACAATTACAACATGAACACAAGCGGCGCCCCCATGGATCGTCCTCAGGGATGTACCAATCTCAAACTGCGCCAATTCATGCGCCGCGTGACGCAGCTCTACGACATAGAGATGAGCAAGGTGGGCCTGAAGACGACCCAGTACTCGCTGCTGTCTCACGTAGAAAAGCTCGGTCCGGTTCGCCCCATGGATCTAGCAGCCAGCATCAAAATGGAGCCATCCACCCTGACTCGCAACCTCAAGCCGCTGGTGGACTCAGGCTGGGTCACCGTCTTGGCTGGCGTGGATGCCCGTAGCCGCCTGGTTGCGATCACCGACGCGGGTCGTGCCAAGCGTGCGCAGGCCAAGCGCCACTGGCGCAAAGCCCAGGACGGCATGAACGACCTATTGGGAATGGGCAATGTTGCAGCACTGCACGCGCTGATTGATCAGTCCATGGACAAGTTAAACACCATGGGTGATGAAGAGGACGAGGGCTAACGCTTTAACGTTGCGCTGACGCGCAGCTTGCCAGAGAATGCCCTGGGACTGATTTAACCTAGAGTCCATGGCCCAATGCATTGCATCCGTTCACGTGAGCGATCTTTTCATCAAGAAAAGCCGGTTCATTGGCTGCGTCCAACCGGTACCTGACCGGGCAAGCGCACAAAGCATTGTGGCCAGCCTGAAAGCGCAACATCCCGGTGCCGCACACGTGTGCTGGGCGTTGATGGCTGGAGGGCATTCCGCAGCGGTCGATGATGGTGAACCCAGTGGCACTGCAGGAAAACCCATGCTCGAGGTACTTCGCCATCAGGACCTTGAGGGAGTACTGGCGACCGTGGTTCGCTACTACGGTGGTATCCAGTTGGGAGCAGGCGGCTTGGTGCGTGCCTACACGGACTGCGTGGCTCAGGCGTTGAAGAACGCGACCAAGATTCCCATCATCAAGCTTAGAAGGCTGCACTGTTCCGTACCCTACGCGCTGGAAGGGATGCTGCGTAGGGAATTCGAATCGGCGGGTGGTGTCTTGCTCAGTGTTCAGCACGGTGATGGTGTCGAATTTGCATTCAGCATTGCCGAGACTTCAGCCAATGGCTTGGTGGCACATCTGAATGAAGTTGGCCAAGGTCGAATTGCATGGCTTGAAGTCAAAGTCTAATTTGTGCTCTGCACAATCGAATGCCATGCCGAGGGGCTTCGCGATTTACCTGAAATAACGTCTTCAGTTGCCAAGGCCACACCTGCGCCCCTTTTTCCGCTTGCTAGAAAGATATCTTCAAATCACACTTCAAATCCCGGTTCTTGGCATGCGCCAATGGCCGCATCTGGCTCACAGCTCCATTTGGTGGTCCAAATAGGGCGTCCATAAACCGGTCACAAAAATCACTCTGCCTGACTGCCGACATTATTGGGCGCTAGCAGTGTGCCCTTAACGGTCAGTCGTGAAAGTCTTGACCAGTCGTTCGCCAGGCCAATGAAAATTGAAGAGCAGTCATTCTGTCGACGGAATTTTTGGCAGAAGGCTTTCAGGTTTTTGTGCCGCGAAAGCGGTCACTCGCGAACACCCGTTTGTGAGAAGTCCAGTCCGGACTTTCCACACATTGTTTGGAGCCGGGTCAAGTCAACTCGCCTTGACGTCAAAGGTAACACATGTGTTACCATAAAGCATGGCGCTCAGAGTCGAAGAATACATCCGCGAGGATGCATCAATTCCCTACAAACAATGGTTTGACGGCCTGACTTCCCAGGCCGCTGCCAAGGTTACAGTTGCCAAGCTGCGAATGGAGTTGGGCAATACATCCAGCATCAAGTGGTTTGACGGAATGGGTGAGTACGTCATTGACTGGGGTCCAGGTTACCGGATCTACCTTGCAAAAGACGGTGACGCGCTCATCGTTCTTTTTGGAGGTGGTACGAAGCGCGGACAGCAACGGGACATTGATAAAGCCAAGG